>JBQTIP010000164.1:0-3534 GCA_052388025.1 Actinomycetota bacterium | reverse complement strand
CACGATGCAGCCGGCCAGGACCAGGTCGGCGTAGGCACGCCTGAACACGCGAAGCAGCTCGACACGACGCCCGACGCTCGTGAAGAGGACGTTCACCGTTCCTGCCGCCGCTCCGTCCCCTTATGAGTGCGCGTTCCCCCTAACCGGGGCATCGTGGCGTGCCCCTCCGCGCTGATCCCCTCCGCCTTCAGGACCTTCCAGAAGGAAATCAGGAGGAGTCGGAGATCCAACCAGAACGACCAGCTGTCGACGTACCAGATGTCGAGCGCGAGCTTCTCCTCCCACGAGAGGGCGTTCCGTCCCATCGCGGGCACAGGGCCGGCCATCCCGGGCTTCAGCTCGTGCCGCCGCCATTGCTCGGGGGTGTAGAGATCGCGGTACTCGGGAAGCAGTGGCCGAGGTCCGACGATGCTCATGTCACCGCGCAGCACGTTGATGAGCTCGGGAAGCTCGTCCAGCGTGGACCGGCGCAGGAACCGCCCGAGATTCGTCAGGCGCTGCTCGTCGGGCAGCAGCTCGCCCCGAGCGTCTCGGTCCTGCGTCATGGTCCGGACCTTGTAGAGGACGAACGGGCAGCCCGCGAGACCGAGCCTCACCTGCCGGAAGAGGATGGGGGGACCCATGGTCAGCCTGACGAGACCCGAGATCGCCGCGAACAGGGGTGAGGCCACGACGAGGCAGGCCGACGAGACGATCACGTCGAAGGATCGCTTTGCGGCCCGCTGCATCGGCGTCCCGACCGGCGACCGCTGTTCGATTTCCCGACGACCGGTCATCGCGCCTCCGGTGACAGTTCCGTGGCCGCCCCGTAGTTCCGCCGCACTGTGCCGGATCCTCCGTGAAGGGCGGCCCTTGCGAACAAGAAGGTCCCGGTACCGCGTCAGGAGGACCTCCTCGACGCTCCGCCCGTCGAAGCGGCTCAGCGCCCGCTCCCGGGCGGCCGCCCCAAGCCTCTCTCGGAGGAGCGGGTCACGCAGGAGGAGGATGATCCCGGCCGCCAGGCGCTCCGGATCCCGGGGTGGGACCAGGATGCCCTCCCGGCCGTCCCGGCCCACTTCGCGGCATCCCCGTATGTCGGTCAGGACCATCGGCTTCCCCATCGCGGCCGCTTCGATGGCCGAACGTGGCACGCCTTCCCTCCACGAGGGCAGGACGAAGACGTCCATCGAGGCCAGGACGTCGGGGATGTCGTCCCGCCACCCCAGGAAGATCACGTCGTCCTTCGCGCTCGCGATCTCCTCGTCCGTGATCGCATCCGCCTTGTCGGGATCCCGCTCGCCGATCGCCACGAAACGGGCCGAGGGGACGGCCTCCCTCACCCGGCGGGCCGCCGCGAACAGTTCGCGGTATCCCTTCTCCGCGACAAGGCGACCCACGGTCCCGACCATCAGGGCGTCCTGAGGGATCCCCAGCCCCCGGCGGACCTCCGTCGCCCGTTCCGGTGGGACGGCGGCCGGATCGAACCGCGACAGGTCTGTGCCGTTGCCGAGCAGGACGCTCTTCGAGACCCCCACCATCCGGATCCTCCGGGCCCACGTTAGATCCTCCTCACTCTGGAACAACTCGACGTCCGAGAATCGGGCGGCGAACCACTCGATCGCGAGCACCGGCAGCCGCCTGGCGAGCGGGTCCTGCTGCGTCGCGTAGAGACCGTGAACGGTATGCGCCACGCAGGGGACACCGACGAGTCCGGCAGCGACGCGCCCCAGCACTCCGGGCTTCGGGTTGTGGGTGTGAACGATGTCGAATCGCTCCCGCCTCAGGATGCGGAGGAGCTCGAAGAAGGCCCGGACGTCGGACCGAGGATTCCAGGCCCGCGTCGCGTGTCGCCAGGGGATGTGGCGGATGCCATGATCCGCCAGGCGGCTCGCCCATGGACCGGGGGCGCTGATGGTGGTGACCTCGAAGCCCTCGTCGCGGAGACGCCGCAGCTGCGCCAGGAGGAGGACCCAGAGGGTCGAATCCACAGAGGTGATATGCGCGACCCTCACCGGATGGCTCATCGAGGGCTCCACGGGCCCTTCCCGAGCAGCCGATACGGCAGGGTCTCGTGGTCCAGGAGCCCCGCCACCTTCGCTCGGAAAAAGAAGGGGCTGTCGCTCCGCAGCACCGGCACTCGCGCGAGCCGATACGGATCGACCCGCCCCCTCCGATTCGTACCCCAGAGGAGGGCGGCGGAGTCGAAGAGCCTGCGTGCTGCGCGCTCGGCCTCGGGCGAGGCCACCGACCGCGGGTAAGCGAAGTGGCGGCAGGACACCTGAAGCCGGTCCTCGATGAGGTCTTGCGCGCCGAGCATCTCCGCCTCAGCCACGCTCTCCGACGCTCGGGAGAGGTCCGCGTGGCTGTGCGTGTGAGCTCCGATCGCCACGAGCCCGGTAGCCACCGCCTCCTCGAGCTGCGACCAGACCAGCGCCTCCCTCGCCGCGGAGGCGGCGTCCTCTGCCACGAGGCCGGTGGCGAGGTACAGCACCGCGGGGAGCTTGTATCGAACGAGGAGCGGCAGGGCGTGGTCGTAGAAGTCGCGGAAGCCATCGTCGAACGTGAGGACGACTCCCCCGCTGCCGTCGCCGCCCAATGCGGTATCCAAGGAGATCACGCGGGACCGCCCGACGATCGTCTCAAGTTGGTACTCGAAGGCCGTGACGGGGAGGTCGATTTCCCGCCGGCCGGCGCCGACGCGGTGATAGAGGAGGATGACGAGGTCATCGGGGCTACGGCGGTCGAGCAGGCCCAAGGGCAGGACCGCCGTCTTGGCGGCCTTACGGACGAGCGTCTCGCCGCGCATCCTGGTCTCCTCGAAGGACTGACGGATCAAGGGGGACCGCCGGCCCAGCCGCTGCGCCGACGAGGGCCGCGGTGACGATCGGGACGGCGGGGAAGTGCAGGACGTAGTCGATGCACGCGTGGATGCCGAGCGCGGCGAGCGCCGCGGCTCCCAACACGGTGACGACATCGGGGGCGGGGCTCATCCAGAGGCGGGCGAACGCCCAGAGGAACAGGAGAACGATCAAGGTGAATCCCACCGGACCGGCCTCGGCTCCTTGCTGCAGGAACCCGTTGTGCGCCCACCGGGCATCGACGTCGGCGCGTGCAGTTGGGCTCGCCACGGCGAATCGTCCCGGGCCGACGCCGGTGGGGTGCTCCACCATGATGACCAGGGCGTCGTGCCATAGGGCCACCCGACGCTGGCTGAGCGTCGCATCCACCAGACGGTCGAGCGTGCCCCCCGGCCGTCCCGGTGCGTAGCGCGCCCCCAGGATGACGGTCCCGACGAGCACCAGCAGGAACAGGGCGGCGCAGGCCGCAACCCCTAACCGGGGCCCACCGAGCCAGATGCAGACGAGACCCATGATCGGGAGCACCACGACGAGCGCTGCCGCGGCCAAGGAGCCCCGCACGAAGGGAACGGCCGCGAACGCGGCGGCGGCCCCTCCTCCCAGCACCCTCGCCTCGGTTCGCCGGCTCGCGGCCGCGAGCATGAGCCCGGCGATGGAAGCCTCGGCGAAGAAGGCTCCGTCCGCGTTGGCGTAGCCG
>JBQTIP010000163.1:0-6821 GCA_052388025.1 Actinomycetota bacterium | reverse complement strand
GGCCATGATCGGCTCGGTGGAGGTGAGGGCCTCGACGGTTCGCACGGTGTCGAGCATCGCGGACCTACGTCGCCGGCTCGGAGGGCTCGCGGTCGGGCGCCGCCTCCGGCTCCGGCAGCACCTCCGGGATCGGCAGCGAGACCGGCTCGACCTCGATGATCCGCTGCGGACGTCCGATGTTCGTGCCGGTCCCCTCTGCCGGGGTCAGGGTACTGCGCCGGGCGGGCGCACGGAAGCCCGGGGGCTCAGGACGAGACGAGCCGGTAGATCGCCCCGAAGTCGCTGAAGTAGATGGCCCCGTCGGGGCCGACCTCCACTGAGATGACGCCCTGCGAGTTGGTGAACGCGACCTCGTGGGAGCCGACGTCGTCGCGCGCGCCGTTCAGCGTCACACGCGTGATCTCGCCGTTGTTGACCGCCCCGAAGAACAGGGCCCCTTCGCCGGCCGATCCGAGTCCGCAGCCGTCGCAGAACGCGACACCGGTGATCCCGATCGTGCTCTCGAAGAAGAGCTTCGGAAGCTCCGGGCTCGGACCGTCCTGGTTGGTGTTCTGGGGCCCCTCTCCGGAGCAGGTCTCGTTCGGTCCCCAGCCGTAGTTCTCCCCTGCGATGATCAGGTTCAGCTCGTCGTTGCACTCCGGGCCGTTATCGGTCTCCCACAGGACGCCGGTCTCGGGGTCGAAGGCGAACCCGAACGAGTTACGGATCCCGTAAGCGAAGATCCGGCTTCCCCCGATCGGATTGTCGTCGGGCGCGTTCCCGTTCGGGGTCATGCGCAGGATCTTTCCGCGTGAGTTGTCCGTCGTGTCCTGCGAGTTGGCGGCGTCGTGGCCGTCCCCCACGATCGCGTAGAGCATCCCGTCTGGGCCGAAGAGGATGCGGCCGCCGTTGTGGTACGGGCTCGAGGAGGCCGGCGAGCTGAAGATGACCTTCAGCCCTGTTCCCCTACCGCCCGAGTTCGTGAACCGAAGGATCTGGTTCTTCAGGTGTCCCTGAACCCTGCGCGTGACGTAGACGTACACGAAGGGCCTCGTCGGGTAGTTGGGATGAAGCGCGATCCCGAGCATCCCGCGCTCGCCCTCGCCGTTCACGCGTGCCACCTTGCGGAAGAGGTGGTCCCCTCCCGAGCTGGTGTTGTAGATCCGGATCTCGCCCGTGGACTTCTCCACGTACCAGATCCGGTGATTGGGGCCGAGGGTGAACGCCACCGGCTCGTTTAGCCCCCCGACGACGAGTTCGGCGGTTATCGAGGAGATGCCGGCGCTCGAGGGCGCGGGGATGCCGCCGACAAGGAGAAGGCCGGCCGCGGCGGCGGCGAGCGGCCCGCTCCACCAGCCGATCCTGCCTCGCCTCATCGCCGCTCCGCGCCCCGCGTTTCCATCTCGACCGCGTCTACAGTGTCCCCCGTGACCACGTCCATCTTCGGCAGCGTCCTCCACCGAAGCGAGGACCCGCGGTTCCTGACGGGCGCGGGACGTTACGTGGAGAACATCCCCATCGACGGAGCGCTCGCCGCCGTGTTCGTCCGATCGATGATGGCACACGCTCGTATCTCGGGTGTGGACGGGTCGGAGGCGATCGCCATGCCGGGCGTGGTGGGTGTCTTCTCGAGCGGCGACCTCGACCTCCCGCTGGTCCCGCCCTCCGGCGACGTCCCGGAGGTCTTCTCGCACCCGCATCTCGCGGGTGACACAGTTCGTTTCGTGGGGGAGCCGATCGCCGTCGTCGTGGCCGAGACGCGCGCACAGGCGGCGGACGCGGCCGAGGCGCTGTTGGTCGACTACGAACCGCTTCCCGTCGTCGTGGGTGTGGAGGCCGGGCTCGCACGGGAGGCTCCTCTGCTCTTCCCGGAGCACGGCGGCAACGTCGCGAGCACCCACGAGAAGGGGTGGGACGAAGACGTGCTGGAGGGTGCCGAGGTGATTGTTCGCGGTCGGGTGGTCAACCAGCGGCTCGCGCCGACGCCGCTCGAGGTAAACGCGGCGGCCGCCGTCCCCGCCGACCCGGAGGGTGGGCTAACCGTGTACGTCTCCACGCAGATCCCGTTCGACGTCCGGAACGACGTGGCCGACGCCCTGGGGCTGCCCAAGGCGAAGGTGCGCGTGATCGCGCCCGACGTCGGCGGCGGGTTCGGCGCGAAGCTGACGGTCTACCCCGAATACGTGATCCTCTCCGCGATCGCGATGCGGCTCGAGCGGCCTGTGCGCTGGGTCGAATCGCGCTCCGAGAGCATGGTGGGGCTGACGCACGGACGGGCGCAGGTCCACGACTTCGAGCTCGGCGCTCGGCGCGACGGGACGATCGTCGGGCTCCGGCTGCACGTCATCGCCGACATGGGGGCCTACCCGATCGCCGCGTATCTGCCGGCCAACGCCTACCGCATGGCGAGCGGCACATACCGGATCCCGAGGATCGCGTTCAAGAGCACGGTGGTCGTGACGAACGCGACGCCGGTCGCTCCCTATCGAGGGGCCGGTCGCCCGGAGCCGGCCGCGCTGCTCGAGCGCTCGCTCGACTTGCTGGCCGGCGAGCTGGGCCTCGATCCCGTCGACGTGCGCCGGCGGAACCTGATTCCGGCCGACGCCTTCCCGTACAAGACGGCGACGGGGACGTCCTACGACACCGGCGACTATGTCCGCGCGCTCGACGAAGCGCTCCGGCTGGCCGGGTACGAGACGCTGCGAAAGGAGCAGGCCGAGCGACGGGCACTGGGCTCGCGCCGCCGGCTCGGGATCGGCGTCTGCACCTACGTCGAGATGACGGCGTTCTCGGGGCGGGAGCACGCCTCGGTCGACGTCGGCCCCGACGGCGCCGTGACCGTGCTCGCCGGGACGTCGCCGCAAGGTCAGGGGCATGAGACCGCGTTCGCGCAGCTCGCTTCGGGCCTCCTCGGGATGCCGTTCGAGTCGGTTCGGGTCGTCCACTCCGATACCGGGCTGGTGCCGAAGGGCGAGGGGACGTACGGGTCGCGGTCGCTTCAGGTCGGCGGCTCGGCGGTGTGGCGGGCGAGCGAGGAGGTGCTTGAGAAGGCGAGGCGCCTGGCGGCCCACCTCCTCGAGGCGGCCGTCGAGGACGTCGTTCCCATGGAGAACGGGCGGATCGGGGTCGCCGGCGCGCCCGAGTCGGCGCTCACCTGGGCCGAGCTGGCCAGGGGCGCCGCGGACCCGGCCCGGCTGCCCACCGGGATGGAGCCGGGGCTCTCCGCGTCGGTGGCCTTCACGCAGCGCGATTTCACGTTCCCCTTCGGGGCGCACGTCGCCGTCGTAGAGGTCGATATCGAGACCGGCGACGCGCGGCTGATCCGCCACGTCGCGGTGGACGACTGCGGCCGGATCCTGAACCCGATGCTGGTGGCGGGCCAAGTCCACGGCGGGCTCGCGCAGGGGATCGCGCAGGCCCTCTACGAGGCCGTCGAGTACGACGAGGCCGGCACCCCGCTGACGTCGAACCTCGCCACTTACGCGATGCCGAGCGCGGCCGAGCTGCCGCGGTTCGAGACGGCCCACACCGAGACGCCGACGCCGCTGAACCCGTTGGGGGCCAAGGGCATCGGCGAATCGGCCACGATCGGCTCGACGCCGGCCGTCCAGAGCGCCGTCGTCGACGCGCTTTCACACCTGGGCGTCCGCCACATCGACATGCCGCTCTCGCCCGAGCGCGTCTGGCGCGCCATCCGCGAGGCCCGCGTCAGCGGGTGACCGGCTCCTTCGTCCGCGCCAGCCGCTCGATCAGGTCGGCGGCCTTCACGGTCCCCGGGTCGGCACCGAGCCTGGCCGATATGCCGGCGAGCCGGGCGAGCAGTCCGTCGTCGGCGGGGAGCCGGTCGATCGCCCCCGTGAGCTCCGCGTCGTCGAACGCGTAGGTCGGCAGGCGCACGCCGAACCCCAGCTCGTCGACCCGCTGCGCGTTGTCGTACTGGTCCCAGAAGAGCGGGAGCACGATCATCGGCCTGCCGAAGCGGAAGCACTCGGTGACCGTGTTGTTCCCGCCGTGGGTGATCACGAGGTCGACCTGGGGCAGGATCGAGGTCTGCGGCAAGAACTCCGCGCCGGCCATGTTGTCGGCGAGCTTCAGCAGCTGGTGCTGCGGGCCCATGCTCACGATTACCCGGTTGTGTGTCCCGGCGAGGACGTCGATCAGCCGCTGCATGAGCTCCACGTCCGCCGAGCCGAGCGAGCCGAGCGAGAGGTACAACAGCCGTCCGTCGCTCCTGAGGCCCGCGGGAACCTCGAAGGGCTCGTCGGTGTCGCGGACCGAGGAATCGAGGCGGTGCCAGGTCGCCGCCGGCGCGTTCGCCCTCGCGTAGTCGGCCTCGTCCGGGTAGACGTACAGGTTGAGGAACGGCGACTCGTGGATGAACTCGCGTGGCTGAAGCCCTGGCCCGCCGCTCGAGCGCACGAACTCGTCGAGCTCACCGATCATCGGCCCGAGGGCCCGGTCGTACTCCGCCCAGAACTCGCCCCAACCGGTCCTGTCGTTTGATGGGTAGCCGGAGAACACCGGCGGCACGTTCGGGTCCTTCAGCTCCAGCGGGTTGCACGACATGATGCGTGCCCACGGGAGACCGGACGCCGGCAGCGCCGGGAAGCAGACCACGTTGTCCTCGACGACGACGTCCGGGCGGATCTCCTCGAAGATCTCCACGAGCCGGGGGTTCACGTACCTTGCGCCGTCGATCACGGCTTGCCAGGTCGGCGCGAGGAATCCCTGGAGCTGCTCGATCGTCGGCCTGCGGAACTCCGGCGCGGTGTCGCGGATGAAGTCCTTCCAGAACTGGCCCGGCTCCTCCTCGGCGTCCGAAGGTGGCTGAAGGCGCATGAGCGCCTCCTCGAAACCCTTGACCTCGAGCGTCCCCGTGAAGGACTCCTCGACGATGAACACGACGCGGTGGCCCCGCGCGCGGAGGACGTTCCCGATGCCCACGCAGTTGTTCGTAGGGCCGAACGCTCCCTCCGGGAAGAACACGATCGTCAGCCGATCGGAACCCACTGGACCCCCTCGCGCGTCGGTGTGTCGTGGCATTGATTACCGGCGCGAGCGGCGCCGGTCAAGTCCAGCCCGGCCGCGCTGCCTCGGCATATCCTCGTCTCGACAAGGAGGCGATCGTGAAGCGTCTCGTGGTCCTGCTCGGTGCGGCGATCTTGCTCGCCGGGGCATGTTCGGACGACGGCGGTGTCCCGGAGGGCGCCTCGCCGTCGGCGTCACCGACGGAGACCCCTGCGATCGTCGTGAACCACCCTCGGCCGGGTGATCGAGTCTCGAGCCCGGTGGCCATCTCGGGCGATGCCGACGTGTTCGAGGCGACGGTCTCGATCCGAATCCTCGACGCGTCGGGCGCCGTGATCGCGGAGGACTTCACGACGGCAACCTGTGGCACCGGCTGCCGTGGCACGTACTCGAAGGAGGTCGCGTTCGACGTGAGCTCGGAACAGGCGGGCACGATCGAGGTCTTCGAGTCGAGCGCCGAGGACGGGTCGCAGCTGTTCCTCGTGAGCATCCCCGTGACGCTGCTCCCCTGACCGCGCGGGCCGGGTGAGGCATGCCTTGGTAGGCTCCGGCCTCATGAGCCCGGCGTCGATGCCCGACTGGGAGCGCCGGTTCCGGGCGCCCACCGTCGGCTTCCCCGCTTGGTCCCGCCACGCCCCCGACCGCATGGCGTTCGCCTCCACCGAGGGCGGGTCCTGGCAGCTTTTCGCGTGGGATCCGGCCCGGGGGATCCGGCGGCGGGTGACCGACGAGGCGGTCGGGGTCGACGACGGCTACCCGACCGCGGACGGCGAGGGCGTGGTGTGGTTCCGGGACGAGACCGGAGACGAGTCGGGGCAGTGGATGGTGGCGCCCTTCGATGGTGGGCAGCCGCGCCCGTTCCTGCCGGGCGTCCCTCACGGCTGGCAGGCGGGTCTCGCGCTCGGTCTCTCAACCGTCGCGGCGGCGGTGAACGACCGCGACGGCTATCGCATACACGTCTCCGAGGAAGAAGGGCCGGCGAGGGCCATTCACGAAGGCACGGAGTGGATCCGGATCGGCGGTTCCGAGAACGGGGGGCTCGTCCTCGGCGGTCTGTCGGCGGGCGAGACGCTGCTCTGCCTGGAGCATTCGGGGCGCGGCGACACGCTGCACCCCGCGCTCCGCGTGGTCGACCCACGGACCGGTGAGGTGATCGGGGAGCAATGGGACGGCGAGGGGCTGGGCCTGCGGGCGGCGGCGTGGTCGCCGGTCCTCGGGGATGAGCGTCTGGCGATCACCCACGAGCGCGAGGGCGAGGATCGACCTGCCGTCTGGAACCTCGTGACGGGGGAGCGACACGACATCTCGCTCGACCTGGAGGGGATGGTCGACGTCCGCGACTGGTGGCCCGACGGGTCGGCGCTCCTGCTGGCGAACACGCACGAGGGCAGGGATCAGCTGTACCGGCTCGACCTCGCGTCGGAGGGACTCTCCCCGATCTCGTACACGACGGGATCGATCTCCGAGGCCCGGGTTCGTCCCGACGCCGCCGTTTGGCTGCGGATCTCGGACGGCGCGACGGAGCCACGCGTGATCGCCGAGGACGGCCGCGAGGTGATCGCGCCCGGGGGCGAGCGGGCCCCTGCCGGGCAGCCCTACCGCTCCTGGAGCTTCTCGAACCCGCACGGCCGGCGGGTGCACGGGTTCGTCGTTGCGCCTCCCGGGGACGGCCCGCACCCCGTCGTGATGGAGGTCCACGGGGGGCCGACCTGGCTGTACTCGGACGCCTGGTCGCCGTACATGCAGGCGCTCGTCGACGCCGGCTTCGCAGTCGGGATGGTGAACTACCGCGGGTCGACCGGGTACGGCTCCGA
>JBQTIP010000162.1:0-5559 GCA_052388025.1 Actinomycetota bacterium | reverse complement strand
GGTCGTCACGCGCACCGTCGCGCACGAGATCGCTCATTACTTCGGGATCTCGGACGAACGGCTTCGGGAGATCGGGCGGTACTAGTCTGTGTCAGACTACCGGGCCGAGGAGATGATGCGACTGGCGCTCGATGAGGCGCGCCGGTGCGCCGAGTGGGGCGACGTGCCGGTGGGGGCCGTCGTTGCACGTGGGGAGGAGGTCCTCGCGGCCGCCGGCAACCAGCGCGAGCGACTCGCAGACCCGACCGCTCACGCCGAGATGCTGGCCCTCCGCGAGGCCGGCCGTTCCACGGGGAGCCGGCACCTAGAGGGCTGCACGCTCTACGTGACGCTCGAACCATGCGCCATGTGTGCCGGAGCGATGGTGCTCGCGCGGATCGAGCGCCTAGTGTTCGGGGCGGAGGACCCGAAGGCCGGGTTCGCCGGCTCGCTCGGCGACCTGGTTCGCGACCCACGCCTGAACCACCTGATCGACGTGGACTCGGGCGTCCTGGCCGAGGAGTGCGGCGAGCTCCTCCGCGAGTTCTTCCGGCAGCTAAGGTGAGCCCTAGGCGCGTATCCGTCCGGAACGCCGCGGTTGAGGCTTCTGTTCGACACCACAGTCTTCATCGATGTCCTCCGTGGGCTCGACGCGGCCGTCGGCTTCCTCACCGGCGCGATCGAAGATGGTCACGAGCTGTGGAGTGTCTCGGTGGTGAGAACCGAGGTCTTGGCGGGCAGGCGGGCAGGGGCGGAGGACTAGGACGGCGCCCACGCCTCATCTATCCGGATGTCCGATCGGAGCATGTTGTTAGACTCCTCCGCGGAGGCGTGCCGGTGCGGACGAACGGGACCGCCTCGAAAGCGGTTAGGGGTCTAAACCGCCCCTCGCGTGTTCAAATCACGCCGCCTCCGCCACCATGCGAGCCCGGGCCCCGAGGGTCCGGGCTCACTCGTGCTCTCGTAGAATCGCCGCGGTGGCCTGCCCGAGCGGACGAAGGGGCACGCCTGGAGAGCGTGTAGGGGGGTGACCCTCTCGCGGGTTCGAATCCCGCGGCCACCGCCAAGGGCCTGCAGGAGCTTCAGGCCGGTATCCATCCGGGACAGCGTACGGGCGCGACCGGCCCGGGGATCGGCCCGAGCGACTCAAGCGCCGCTCGCACGTCGTCGAAGGTCTCCCACGGCAGGTACGGGACGCCGTCGCGCTCGCAGATGGTGACCAGGTCCTTCTTCGCGAAGACCACGTCGGAGTAGAGGGCGCCGTAGCGGTCGGACTGTCCCTCACCGACGAAGGCGATGGGGCCATGGCGTTCCCGAAAACGTTGTGCCGCAAGCATCTTGCACGTGCCACAGCCCATGCACTGAGGATGCCCGTTCGGGTGCTCCAGGCGCGGGGCGGCGCCGTCGCCGAAGGCCATCTCGTTCGTGATGGTGGGCAGATCGCCGAGGCCGGCCGCTTCGAGGATCGGCCTGATGTAGAAGGCGAACCCGTCGCTCACCAACGTCATTGGGAGCCCGTGCTCCTCGGCCCACCCGACGAACGGCGGGAAGGTGGAGTCCAGCGGGCATCGCTCGATGGCGAACGCGAGCATCTCCTCCCGGGTGCCCTTCAGCATCGCCGACTGGTGACGGGCGGCCTCACGGAGACCCATCTCCCCGCGGTCGACGGCCTCGTCGTAGGCCTCCCAGCCCGGCTCGCCGAAGGCGTCAAGCAGTACCTCGGAGACGTCGGCCGCGCAGGCCGTTCCGTCGAAGTCGACGAGCAGCGCGCCGATCGTGAGCACGGCGCCAAGGGTAGCGGCGATGGGTAGGCTAAGGCCCGGTGGGCGCACTGATCTTGGTCCTTGTCGTCATGCTCGCGACGTGGCTCGTTCTCGTTGGGTTGTTCGCCCTCGCCGGGCGTTGGACCCTCGCCCGTCAGATCGCCTCGCTCCTGCCGAACCTCGTCATCTTGTTCAAGGGTCTGCTCCGTGACCCTCGGGTCCCGAGGAGCTCCAAGCTCCTCCTTATTGTTGGCATCGCCTGGATCCTTTCGCCCATCGATCTCATACCGGAGTTCATCCCGTTCGTCGGGCCATTGGACGATGCAGTCATCGCCGCGCTAGTCCTTCGTCGCATCCTCCGCGTCAGCGGGCGGGATGTGCTGGCCGATCACTGGCGGGGGGACTCGACGACGTTGGACTGGATGCTCAGATGGGCAGGATCGCCCCGGCCCCCGCACTGAACGGCCGTGAGTCCTGCGCGGCGCCGTCCACCAGCGTCCGCCCGGCGAGCGGCTCATCGAGCACGACGGTGACCGACTTGAAGATCCCGATCTCGGGGCAGGCGAGATCCTCCGAACCGGGTTGGTGGCCCTCGTAGAGCGTGATGGTGACGGCGTCGTCGCCGTAGTCGATCTGGACGTGGTCGAGCACGAAACAGGGCTGGACACCACTCGTGAAATGGACGATCAGCGTGCGGTCGTCGCCGCCGACGTCGATCCGCTGCCAGGGCACCGCCCGGACACCGAGCATCCCCGGTACCGGCGTCACCCGCTCGCTCTTGGGCACCGGGGCGGGGTCGTCGCCCGGACACACGGAGTAGCTGGTCGATGTGTCCGGCGCCGCGCCGGCCGGAACGCTGGATTCCCCACAATCGTCGGAGCCTGCCCGCGCGCCGGTGGAATCCGACTGCGTCAATCGCCCGCAGGCGGCGAGCGCCAGAACGAACAGCAAGCCGAGAGCTGCGGGCCTGGGAGCCATGCGGGTGTGCGGTCGCACCACGGCTGGTTCGACGCGGGCGAAGGTCTTAGGCGTTCCCGGCGGTGCGCGGTCGAGGTCCAGGCTGTCGTGGCCGGGGCGTATACTCGGCGGCGGTGACCGTGCTAGGCGGGGAGCCAGCGGTGCCCTGTACCCGCAATCCGCTCTAGCGGGGCTGAATCCCCGCCCGCGGCCCGATGGGCCCGAGGCTGCTCCCGGTACGGGGCGTTGATGGTCGGGTCCTGCGCGACACCAACCTGCGAACCCCGTCAGGTCCGGAAGGAAGCAGCGGTAAGCGGGCCCTGGTGGGTGCCGCAGGGACGCCTGACCGGAGCCACCGGCCGGTGAAGCGCGCGAGCCTGTCGCGGTCAACGGCGGGTGCACGGTCACCATCTGGTTCCCGCGCGGCTTCCCCGAAGCGGGTCGGCCGGGGCGTGCGCGCCCGGGGGTGGGCAGTGGCGGAAGATAGGCAGTACCAGTCCCTCTACCGGAAGTACCGTCCGCAGGGGCCCCAGGACGTCCTCGGCCAGGAGCACGTCATCCGAGGCCTGATGGGTGCAGTGAGGGAGCGGCGGCTCGCCCACGCGTTCCTGTTCTGCGGACCGAGGGGGACCGGGAAGACCTCCACGGCTCGCATCCTCGCCAAGATGGTGAACTGCGAACGCGGCCCAACACCGGAGCCGTGCGGCACGTGCGAGCAGTGCGTATCGATCCGAGACGGGCAGCACCTGGACGTCGTCGAGATCGACGCTGCGTCCCACGGAGGGGTCGACGACGCCCGAGACCTCCGCGAGAAGGCGCCGACCGCGCCGGTGCAGGGCCGCGAGAAGGTCTACATCATCGACGAAGCGCAGCGCCTTTCGCGCGAGGCGTTCGACGCGCTGCTGAAGGTCTTCGAGGAGCCGCCCGTCGGCGTTCGGTTCGTCCTGGCCACGACAGAGCCTCACAAGATGCCGGCCACCATCATCGGTCGCTGCCAGCGGTTCGACTTCCGGCGGCTGGGGGCGCACGAGCTGGGCGAGCTCCTTCAGCGGGTCGCCAAGGAGGAGGGCATGACGCTCTCCACAGTGGCCGCGAACGCCATCGCCCGCCAGTCGGAGGGATCGGCGCGCGACGCGCTCTCGCTCCTCGACCAGGCCTCGGTCCTGGGGGCCGGCGAGATCGGCGAGGAGGTGCTGGCGTCGCTCCTCGGTGCGCCCCACGGCGAGGTCCAGTACGGGCTGGCCGACGCGGTGTCGGTTGGGGACACGAAGACCGTGTTCGAGGTCGTGCACAGGCTGGTCCAGGAGGGGCGGGACCTGCGGCACGTGACCGCTGAGACGCTCGCGCACTTCCGCAACCTCCTGCTCGCGCGGACGGCGCCCGGACAGAGCGATCTGCTGGACGTCACCGACGACGAGTACGAACGGCTGCGCGCGCAGGCCGCCAAGCTCTCGCCGGCCGAGATCTCCCGGGTCATCTCGCTCCTGCTCGCGGCGCAGAACGACATGCGCTGGACGACGTCCCCCCGGCTGTCGTTCGAGCTGGCGCTGATCCGCGCGACGATCCCCGAGGCCGACCCGCAGCCGCACGCGCTGATCTCCCGCGTCGAGCGGCTCGAGCGACTGGCGGGCGTCGAAGGCGCCGGCGGCTCGACCGCGGCCGCCGAAGCCGTGCCGGAAGCCGTGCCCGTGCCCTCGACGACTGCGGCACCCGTCCCCGACCCGCCCGACGTCCCCGCCGCGCCGGCGACTTCCACCGTCGACGTCGCGATGCTTCGGAGCTCCTGGCCCACCCTGGTCCAGCACCTGAGGTCCGCCGGCAAGGCCGTGCTTCCTTCGTTCCTGGAGTTCGCGACGGTGGCCGCCTTCGACGGCGAGACGCTCGAGCTGGCGTTCCCTCCCGCCTCCAAGCTCGGTGTGACGAAGGTCGGGGAACGAGAGGGGGAGCTGCGGGCCGAGCTTCAGGAGCTGTTCGGCATCTCCCCGCGGGTCCGGTGCGTGGTCCGCGAATCGGTGGCCGGCCGGCTAGACCTCGAGGAGGACGAACCGCTGCCGTCGGAGGAGGAGGCCCTCGCCAGGATCCAGGCCGAGCTGGGTGCGCGCCCGGCGCCCGAGGGCGGTTCCTAGCTTGTACGAGGCACCGATCCAGGACCTGATCGACGAGCTGTCCCGCCTCCCCGGGATCGGCCCGAAGTCGGCGCAGCGCCTCGCCTTCTATATCGTGAAGGCGCCGGCCGACGAGGCCAAGCGCCTCGCCGAGACGGTCCTCCAGGCGAAGGAACGCATCGCGTTCTGCGGCGAATGCGGCAACGTGGCCGAGGGCGAGCTGTGCCGGATCTGCCGCGACGAGAGCCGCGACCGCGCGGTCCTATGCGTGGTCGAGGAGCCGAAGGACGTCGCCACCGTCGAGCGTGCGGCCGTCATCCGGGGCCGCTATCACGTGCTGGGCGGGGCCATCTCGCCGCTCGACGGGATCGGGCCGGAAGACCTCCGGGTGCAGGAGCTCCTCCGGCGGGTGGAGCGCGACGGCGTCACCGAGGTGATACTCGCGACGAACCCGAACCTCGAGGGCAACGCGACGGCCATGTACGTGGCCGCGCTCCTGAAGCCATCCGGCGTGAAGGTCACCCGACTCGCGAGCGGGCTGCCGGTCGGCGGCGACCTGGAGTACGCGGACGAGGTCACGCTCTCGCAGGCCCTTGAGGGCCGTCGCGAGATGTGACCCGTGAGCTACGCGGTCGCCCGGCGGCGCGCGCGGCGCACGACGAGCCAGACCGCGAGGCCGACGACCGCCACGGGCACGAGGTAGCCGAGGCCGACCACGACCGCGAAGATCACGCGGAAGAAGCCGGCGATCGAGT
>JBQTIP010000161.1:0-23056 GCA_052388025.1 Actinomycetota bacterium | reverse complement strand
CGGAGACAACATCGAGATGACCGTCGAGCTGATCGCCCCCATCGCCATGGAGGAGGGGCTGCGCTTCGCCATCCGCGAGGGCGGGCGCACCGTGGGCGCCGGCCGCGTCACGAAGATCCTGAAGTAGGTGTTCGATGGCCAAGACCGACAACCGCCCGAAGATCACGCTCGCCTGCACCGAGTGCAAGCGTCGGAACTACAACACGGTCAAGAACAGGCTGAACGACCGCGACCGTATCGAGCTCAGGAAGTACTGTCGGTGGTGTCGCGGCCACACCCTCCACCGCGAAACGCGCTAGGCGTTCGACGCTACTTTACCTCGATGGTCTCCACCTTCCCGTAGCGGATGGCGGTGACCAGGGCTTCGAGCTTCGAGTGGACGCCCAGCTTCGTCAGGATGTTCTGGGTGTGCGTCCGCAAGGTGTGGGGGCTCATCGTGAGGACCTTGGCGATCTGCTCGCTCGATCGTCCCGCAGCCATGTGGCGAAGGATCTCCAGCTCGCGTGGGGTGAGCCTGTCCAGCCGTTGTTCCATCGACCCGTCCTGATCGCGACGGTGCCGGAGCCGGCGGAGAGCCTGGTGCACCTCCATCTCGTCGTGCAGGGGCTCGCCGCGATGGGCACGGCGGACGGAGCGCGCGACATTGGTAATGCCCTCCGTCTTGCTGAGGATCCCGCTGGCTCCGGCCTGTACCGCTCGCCCGAGCAGGAGGTCTTCCTCCATACCGGAGATGACCAGAACATGGGCATCGGGATCCGTGTCCTTGATCCGCCTCGTGGCCTCGATGCCGTCCATCCCGGGCATGTCCATGTCCATCAGGACGACGTCGGGGTGGTGCTCGACGACGGCGTCGACGGCCGCCGACCCGTCCGTCACGACGTCGACGACGCGGAGATCCTTCTCTTTCGCGAGGCTCACCTGGAGAGCCTCAGCGAAGGTCCGGTGGTCGTCGACGATGAGGACCTTGATTCGTTGGGCATTGCGGGACAATGTGAGTGAATCGTAGGACCGGGACGGGCCCGGGTCACGTAACGTCCGAAACTTGTCGGGTGCGGATGCCCTAGGTAGGTTGACCCCTTGCCTCTGAATCACGACCTTGTCGGAAGGAGCTACGCGGCGCGATCATTCGCCGTTGAGGAGGAGCGCGCCTCGATGTTCGCCGCCGCCGTGGGGGACGACGGCGTCTTCATCTCGCCGACGTTCCCCACGGCGGCGGAGTTCCTTGCCCTGGCACAGCTGACCGACGATCCGGACCTCGGACTGGACTTCAGCCGGGTGGTGCACACCGAGCAGGTTTACGAATGGCATCGACCGCTCGTCGCCGGGGACGTGCTGTCTGTTGCTCCCCGGATCACCGGGGTCCGGGCCAAGGGGGGGCACGAGTTCCTGGCGGTCGAGACGGAGATGCGGGACGAGGACGGAGAGCTGGTCGTCCTCGCCCGGATGACACTTCTCTCCCGAGGGACGGCCTGAAGACGTTGGCCGTCCGGTTCGAGGATCTGTCGGTGGGGAGCGAGATCCCATCGCTCTCCAAAGTCGTGCGCCGAGAGGACGTGAAGGCTTACGCGGACGCCTCGGGAGACCAGAACCCACTTCATCAAAGCGACGAGTTCGCGATCGGGGCGGGGTTCCCCGGGATCATCGCCCATGGGATGTTCACGATGGCACACCTCGCAACCTGTCTGACGCGCTGGTTGGGCGATCCCACCCGCCTGAAGCGGATGCGCGCGCAGTTCCGAGCCCCGGTGTTCATTGGGGACACGATCGTGGCGAGGGGGCGCATCAAGACGCTGGACGCGACAACGAGACGCGCCGTGCTGGAGGTCTGGGTGACCGTCGAACGTGACGGCGTGACGGAGTACTCGATCAAACGCAGCGAGGCCGAGGTCGACCTCGCTTGATGACCCTTCCTATGGAGCCCCGTTACTCCAGGTCGACGCGGGTCGGCTGCCCTCGACCCAGGCTGGCAAGGGCATGCATGGCATCGCCCATCCGCTCGATGACCGACTGCATGTCGCGCTCGTAACTCTCGCCGAGGCGGGAGGCGATCCGGTCGACCTTCTGACCGAGAGCGTCGCCCGACTTCGAGAGCGCGTCCGCCAAGGCTGCGAAGCGCCGGTCGACGGAGTCCATGATCTCGCTTGGCAAGCTGGCCTGAAGCTCCTTGACCGCCCGCAGGGTCTGCTTCGCCGATTCCTGATCGGCCAGCACCTCCAAGCGCTCCGCCAGGATCCGGTTGTCGGAGCGGATCATCCGGGCCAGGGCTCCGATCTGGCCCTCGATCCCTCTAGCCACTGCCGCCTCAGTCGCGCTCTCGATGCGGGCGCTTGCTCGATCGGTCGACTCGATCGCGGCATCCAGCCTCACGATCGTCTCGCCGAACCGGCTCTCGATGGCCGCGTCTGCCGCCTGAGCGGTTCGCTGCCCGAGCCGGTCGAGCTCGGTGTCGAGAGTGTCGGCGACACGGATCATATTCCGGTCGATGACGCTCACGGCGTCGTCGAAGCGTCCCTGAAGCGCGTTGAACGTGTCATCGCCGATCCGGCGGCTCATCTCCTCGACCGTCCACCTCGTGGCCGCGGTGAGCGCGGCCGACACCCGTTCCAGCCGATCGTCCAGGGTCCTGGCCATCTCCGCGTTCTGGGCTGCGGCCGCGTCGACGAGCTCTCGGCGGATCGCCTCGGAGTCGGAGCGACCCAGCTCTGCCACCGTGTACATGCGGGCCTCGAGGGCGGTCGTCAGCTCCTTCGCGATCTCGCGGGTTGCGTCTCCGATCTTGGTCACCTGCCCGTCCAGGCTCTCCTCGATGCGGGAGGACGAAGCCTCGACCGTGCGAAGGACCCAGGATTCGTGCGAGGAAAGCGCATCGGTCAGCGCCCTCGTCTCGATCCCCACCCGTTCGTACATCAGCTCGGTCTGCTGCTCGATGCGTTGCGCGAGGTGCCCCATGGCGCCGACGCCGTCTCTCACATAGCCCTCGAGCGCCTCGACGATCCGGCCGGTTTCCTGCTGGACCAGCGAACCGTGCTCTTGGACCTGCTGGCGAAGGGATCCGACCAGGATCTGGTCGCGTTCATCGAGACGTTCGAAGGTCGCGGCGAGATGCCGTTCGATCTCCGTCAACCGAAGCCGGACGTCCTCCACCCCTTGGAGGGCGGGGGAGTCGGCGGCTTCCTGGATCGCCTTCACGCCGTCGGAAAGGACAGCCTTCAGCGCCCGCGTGGTCTCGGCGATCGTCATCAAGGTGTCCTCGAGCCGAGCCGTGCGGGCGGTTAGCGCCTGGAAGCGCTCGTCGCTGTGCGCGATCATCCCGCGGATGGCCTGATCCCTTGAAAGCGATTCCAGGATGTGCGCCTGCACTCCGTCCTTGCTTCCGCCTGCGGTCCGCCAGACCTCACCCGCGATCTCCTGCATCAAGACGACGCCGGTCTGCTGGATTGCCCGCAGGCCCTCCTCCAGGCGGTCCGAGATGGCCCGCTGGTAGGCGGTCAGCATCGCCTCAAGACGCGTGTCGGCCGTTGCCGTCTGTGGAGCCTGATCTTGGCCTTTGCCGGAGAAGAGACCACGACGCTTCGCCTGCCCGGGGGTCTCGGGCGGGTAGTGGGAACTCGGTTCCTGCATTCCGCGCTCGCATTCCGGGGCCGGCGCGAAGCGTCCGGGAGAGTTTAGGGCAGCCCAGGCGAGACATCACGCACCATCCGCAGGCATTTCGAGGGGGCGGCCCGGCCTCGATCGACGGTGCTTTGCCGCACTTCCCGGCTCCCCCTATACTTGGCGCCAGGTGTCCCCCACGTCCGGCGCGACCAGGTCTCGAAGGGGCGTAGCTCAACCTGGTAGAGCACCGGTCTCCAAAACCGGTGGTTGGGGGTTCGAGTCCCTCCGCCCCTGCAAGGGAGCACGATGAACAGGCAGATGAAGCGGATGCAGCGGCGTCAGACCTCGGCGACCGAGCGCGCCCAGGCGCTGGCGGCCACGAGGCGCGCCGCGGTCCAGGAGAAGCGGAGGCGGACCCCGCCCAGGCAGTTCCTGCGCGAGGTTCGTCAGGAGCTCAAGAAGGTGAACTGGCCGACGCGCCAGGAGCTCTTCGCTTACACGGTCGTCGTGCTTGTCTCGGTCATCGTGCTCACGTCGTTCGTCTTCGGTTTGGACTTCGTGTTCTCGAAGGCCATCCTGAAGGTCTTCGGAAACTAAGAAGAAGGCTCACCCTCATGGAAGAGTTCCCGGAACGGATTCCCACGCCCGAGGCCGCCCTTGAGGCGCCTGCCGGCGAGGATATGCTAGAGCCCGCTGCAGAAGAGCCCGCTGCAGAAGAGCCCGCTGCAGGCTCCGTCGGTGGGGCTTCCGAGGAGGAAGTTGCGCTCATCGATGGAGTGCGCGATCCGTTCCGCGGGCTCGGTGATTGGTACGTTGTTCACACGTACGCGGGGTACGAGAACAAGGTCAAGACCAACCTCGAGTCCCGCATCCACACCATGCAGATGCAGGACAAGATCTTCGACGTCCACATCCCGATGGAAGACGTCATGGAGATCAAAGGTGGCAAGAAGCAAGTGGTGCAGCGCAAGGTCTTCCCCGGCTATCTGCTGGTGAAGATGATCTACGACAACGACTCCTGGTACGTGGTCCGCAACACACCGGGGGTCACGGGCTTCGTCTCAGCAGGCACGGGCACCAAGCCGACCCCACTCTCGCGGCGGGAGGTCGAGAAGATCCTCGTCGTGAAGAAGGAGGAGGTTAAGCCCACATTCCGACTTGGTTTCGAGGAGGGCGACGTGGTGCGGATCATCTCTGGGCCGTTCGCGGACTTCAACGGAACCATCAGCGAGATCAACGTCGACCAGAGCAAGCTCAAGGTCCTGGTCAACATCTTCGACCGCGAGACGCCGGTCGAGCTTGGGTTCGATCAAGTGGCGAAGGTCTAGGAAGCACGATCGCGGGAGGCCGGCCGGCCGTTCGAACCGCAGGAGGTGGCAGGGAAGTGGCTCGCAAGAAGATCCTTACGGTCGTCAAGCTCCAGATCCGCGCCGGCCAGGCGACGCCGGCACCGCCCGTCGGCACAGCGCTGGGACAGCACGGCGTCAACATCATGGAGTTCTGTCGGCAGTACAACGAGGCTACCCAGCAGTCCGTCGGCCAGGTCATCCCCGTCGAGCTGACCGTCTACGAGGATCGCTCGTTCTCGTTCATCACGAAGCAGCCGCCCGCGGCCGAGCTGATCAAGCAGGCAGCGGGCGTGGAGAAGGGCTCCGGTGAGCCGAACCGGGACAAGGTGGCAAGGCTCACTCAGGATCAGGTCCGCCGGATCGCGGAGCAGAAGATGGTCGACCTGAACGCCACCGATGTCGACGCCGCCATGAAGATCATCGAGGGGACCGCCCGCAGCATGGGTGTGGAGGTGACGGCATGAGTGGCAAGCGCTACAGCGATGCAATCGCGGCCATCGACGGCGAGCGCGAATACCTCCCGGTAGATGCGATCCGGCTGCTGCTCCGGCTCCCAATCGCCAAGTTCGACGAGGCGGTCGAGCTTGCGTTCCGCTTGGGCATCGACCCTCGGAAGGCCGATCAGATGGTTCGCGGAACGGTTTCCCTGCCCCACGGCACCGGCAGGTCGGTGCGGGTCGCCGCGTTCGCCACGGGGGAAAAGGCTCGGGAAGCTCGCGAAGCGGGGGCCGATGTGATCGGCGGGGAGGATCTCGTTGAAGAGGTCCTGAAAGGCAACATCGAGTTCGATGCTGCGGTCGCGACCCCGGATCTCATGTCGGCAGTCGGAAAGGCCGGACGGGTGCTAGGTCCGCGAGGCCTGATGCCCAACCCGAAGACCGGCACGGTGACCTTCGACATCGGCAAGGCGGTCTCGGACATCAAGGCGGGGAAGCTGGAGTACCGGGTCGACCGCACCGGCAATCTCCACGTGGTGATCGGCAGGCGCTCGTTCGACGAGGTGCAATTGATCGACAACTACCTGGCGGTGGTCGAGGAGGTGCTCAGGGCGAAGCCATCGGCTGCGAAGGGGAAGTACATCAAGACGGCTACGGTCTCCACGACCATGGGGCCCGGCATCCGGATCGACCCAGCGCGGATCAGGGAGACGGACTCCGCGGCCGTGCCCGCCTGAGGCAGCCGGGACCCTGGATGCATTTGTCGACGGCAAGCGTGTCCGGTAACCTGAGCATGGCCGCAGACAGCAGGGGCGAAAGCGTAATCCCGGACGACGGGTACCTGCCTAGGTGTTCGAGGCGATTCAGCTCGCGCCTCCGCTGCCCGCGGGGGCGCGTTTCATTTCTCGGAGGAGATGCGATTGCCGAACGCCGGGAAGATCGAGAAGGTCGCTGATCTCAAGGAGCGTCTCGAGCAGTCCCAGGCGATCCTCCTCACGGACTTCCGCGGCCTCACGGTCTCGGACGCGACGGAGCTCCGGCGGTCCTTGGGTGAGAGCGGGACTCGCTTCGCCGTAGTCAAGAACACGCTGATGAAGCGGGCGGCCGGCGACGCCGGCCTCCAGCAGCTGGAGAGTCTGCTGGAGGGCCCGACCGCCGTTGCCTTCGTCGCACGGGACCCGGTCGGTGCCGCGAAGAAGGTTGTGGACGCGGCCAGACGCTTCCCCACGCTGGTGCTCAAGGGCGGGTACGTGGAAGGGAAGGTGTTGTCCGCCGAGGAGGCCCAGGCCCTCGCGACCCTGGAATCACGCGAGGCGATGCTCTCGAAGATCGCAGGACTTGCCAAGGGCGAGCTGGTTCGGGTGGCATCGGTGCTCCAAGCCCTGCAGGGCCGCTTCCTCGCTCTGCTCGAGGCATACCGCGAGAAACTGCCGGCCGAATCGGGGGCCGGCGGGCCTCCGTCGGAGTCTCCGCCCCCCCAGCCGGAGCCTGAGTCGGAACCCTTGGCGGAGCAGGCGACCGCCGGTGGCGCAGGGCCCGACTCCGCCCCGCCCGCCCCCGATCAAGCGCCGGACGAGACTCCGGTGCACGAGGAAGGAGAGGAATGAGCATGGCCACCAAGAAGATGGGAACCGAGGATCTGCTCGAGCAGTTCAAGGAGATGACGCTCCTGGAGCTGTCGGAGTTCATCAAGAAGTTCGAGGAGGCCTTCGACGTGCAGGCGGCCGTGGCGGCGCCGGTCATGATGGCGGCCCCGGGCGCGGGTGGTGCCGCGGGCGGCGAGGAGGCGGAGGAGCAGACCGAGTTCGACGTCATCCTGACATCTGCCGGCGAGAAGAAGATTCAGGTGATCAAGGAAGTTCGGGCGCTCACCAGCCTCGGTCTCAAGGAGGCCAAGGATCTCGTTGACGGCGCTCCGAAGCCCGTGCTTGAGAGGGTGGCGAAGGAGCAATCGGCGAAGGCCAAGGAGCAGCTGGAGGCTGCCGGCGCGACCGTCGAGGTCAAGTAGCCGGGGTGATGCCCAGGGACGACAAGCTGCTCGGGCAACGGCTCCGTGAAGCGCGTCTTCACGCCGGCTTGAGCCAGTCCGCGCTGGAGAATCTGTCGGGTATCCCGAAGGCGCGGCTGTCCCGGTATGAGAACGGGCACGTGGTCCCCTCCATCCAAACGCTCGAGCGCCTGGCTGAAGCGCTGGGCGTGTCCGAGGCGACGCTTCTCGGAGATCAGCGGGCCACGCTCGAGGCCTTCTTCGAGGTCTTGCACGACCGCGGCGTGCACATCAGCTCCGTCGAGCAGGGTGCTGGGGTGGCGAATGCCCTCGCGGATTTGATACGTGCGGCCGCCGTTCTGCTACAGGACAGCGATGATCCTGAGAGGAGTCCGGGCGGTTGACCGGGATGTCCCGGAGAGGTAGGGTTCGACCGCGCTCGGTGAAAGGCCCGAGCCGTAGTTGACTGTGCTTGCTTTCCTGCGTAGACTAGTCGATTGCCGTGCCGTCAGCCGCGTGTCGTAGTTCCACGCATGTCATTTTCCCTTGGGGGGGATACCTTTGCCTGACTCGCTCGTTCCTGTTCGCGACCGTGTCAGCTTCGCCAAGCTGGACGAGGTCCTGCCGCTCCCCGATCTCGTGGGCATCCAGCGGGAGTCCTTCGACTGGCTCCTATCCGAGGGTCTGAAGGAGGTCCTCGAGGAAGTCTCCCCGATCGAGGACTTCACCGAGCAGTACCAGCTCCGTTTCGGCAACCACCAGTTCAAGGAGATCAAGTACTCCGAGGAGGATTGCCGGGACAAGGACATCACGTATTCCGCGCCCCTGTTCGTCGAGGCGATGTTCGTGAACAAGACCACCGGCGAGATCAAGGAGCAGGAGGTCTTCATGGGGGACTTCCCCATCATGACCGAGCGCGGGACCTTCATCATCAACGGAACCGAGCGAGTGGTGGTCTCCCAGCTGGTCCGCTCGCCCGGCGTCTACTTCCACCGCGACCTCGATAAGACCTCCGACAAGGACGTCTATATCGCCAAGATCATCCCTTCTCGGGGAGCCTGGCTCGAGTTCGACGTCGACAAGAAGGACACTGTCGGGGTCCGCATCGACCGGAAGCGTCGCCAGTCCGTGACCGTCCTGCTCAAGGCCATGGGGTGGTCCGACGAGGACATCCTCGCTCTGTTCGAGGAGGCGCCCTCGATCAAGCTCACGCTGGAGAAGGATCATGTCACCAGCCAAGAGGAGGCGCTGGAGGACATCTACCGCAAGCTCCGCCCCGGGGAGCCGCCTACTGCCGAATCGGCGCGGACGCTCCTCGAGAACCTCTTCTTCAACCCCAAGCGCTACGACCTGGCCCGCGTTGGCCGGCACAAGGTCTCGAAGAAGCTCGGTCCCGCGGAGGGCATCCTGCAGGCCCAGCTGAAAGCCCGCGCCAAGTCGCTCCGTGAGCTCGACAACCCCGACAAGAAGGGCTGGGACCAGCCGCGCTTCCGTGTTCTCGGCGAGCTCCAGAAGGACGAGACAGGCGAGGGCGGGCCCAAGTACAAGTCGATCCTCACCTACGAAGACATCCTGAAGACGGTCCGCTATCTCGTTCGGCTGCACGCCGAGGAGGAGGGCTTCGAGCCCGACGACATCGACCACTTCGGAAACCGGCGCCTGCGAAGCGTTGGAGAGCTGATCCAGAACCAGGTCCGCATCGGCCTCTCGCGGATGGAGAGGGTGGTCCGCGAGCGGATGACCACCCAGGACGTGGAGGCCGTCACGCCCCAGACGCTCATCAACATCCGTCCCGTGGTCGCATCCATCAAGGAGTTCTTTGGGACGTCGCAGCTCTCTCAGTTCATGGACCAGACGAACCCGCTGGCCGGCCTTACGCACAAGCGACGGCTGTCGGCCCTGGGGCCGGGCGGCCTCTCCCGCGAGCGCGCGGGGTTCGAGGTCCGCGACGTGCACCCCTCGCACTACGGCCGGATGTGTCCGATCGAGACGCCGGAGGGACCCAACATCGGGCTCATCGGCTCGCTCTCCTCCTACGGGCGGATCAACCCGTTCGGGTTCGTCGAGACGCCCTACCGGCGCGTCGTCAACGGCCGGGTCACGGACCAGATCGACTACCTGTCGGCCGACGAGGAGGACAAACACGTCATCGCCCAGGCGAACGCGCAGCTGGACAAGAACGGGCGATTCGTCGAGTCGGGCGTGCTGGTCCGGCGAAAGGGCGGCGAGGTCGATTCGGTCTCGCCCGGAGACGTCGACTACATGGACGTCTCGCCGAAGCAGATCGTCTCGGTGGCCGCGGCACTCATCCCTTTCCTCGAGCACGACGACGCCAACCGGGCCCTGATGGGCGCCAACATGCAGCGCCAGGCGGTTCCCCTGCTCCGTTCCGATGCGCCACTGATCGGCACGGGAGTCGAGTTTCGGGCGGCCGTCGATGCGGGGGACGTGATCCTGGCCGAGGAGTCGGGCGTGGTCGAGGAGGTCTCGGCCGACGAGATCGTCGTCCGAGAGCGAACCGGCAGCTTCCGCACCTACAAGCTGCTCAAGTTCCGCCGGTCCAACCAGGGGACGTCCATCAACCAGAAGCCGCTGGTGGAAGTGGGGGAGAAGGTCCAGATGCGGCAAGTCATCGCGGACGGCCCGTCCACGGAGGCCGGCGAGATCGCCCTCGGCAAGAACCTCATCGTCGCGTTCATGCCCTGGGAGGGGCACAACTACGAGGACGCCATCATCATCTCCCAGCGGCTCGTCAAGGACGACGAGCTCACCTCGATCCACATCGAGGAGCACGAGGTCGATGCCCGTGACACCAAGCTCGGTGCCGAGGAGATCACTCGGGACATCCCCAACGTCTCCGAGGAGATTCTCAAGGACCTCGACGAGCGGGGGATCGTGCGTATCGGCGCTGAGGTGAACCCCGGCGACTATCTCGTGGGAAAGGTGACGCCGAAGGGCGAGACCGAGCTCACACCGGAGGAGCGGCTCCTGCGGGCAATCTTCGGCGAGAAGGCGCGCGAGGTCCGCGATACGTCGCTGAAGGTGCCGCACGGAGAGTCCGGGAAGGTCATCGGGGTGCGGGTGTTCTCCCGCGACGAGGGGGACGAGCTGCCGCCCGGGGTGAACCAGCTGGTGCGCGTGTACGTGGCCCAGAAGCGGAAGATCTCCGACGGCGACAAGCTGGCCGGACGCCACGGCAACAAGGGCGTCATCTCGACGATCCTCCCGGAGGAGGACATGCCCTTCCTGTCCGACGGCACACCGGTCGACATCATCTTGAACCCGCTGGGTGTCCCGTCGCGAATGAACCTCGGACAAGTCCTGGAGGCGCATCTCGGCTGGGCCGCCAACGTCGGGTTCAAGCTCGATGGGAAGGACCTCGAGGGCCCGGTCCACGTGGCCACTCCGGTGTTCGACGGGGCTCGGGAGTGGGAGATCCTGGAGTGCATCCGGAACGCCCACCCGAACGCCGACGGGATGAAGCTGGTCGATGACGTGGGAAAGGCCGTTCTGTTCGACGGCCGCAGCGGCGAGCCCTACGAGGAGCGCGTGACGGTAGGCGTCGCCTACATCATGAAGCTGCTGCACCTGGTCGACGACAAGATCCACGCGCGGTCGACCGGCCCGTACTCGATGATCACGCAGCAGCCGCTGGGTGGGAAGGCGCAGTTCGGCGGCCAGCGGTTCGGGGAGATGGAGGTGTGGGCGCTCGAAGCCTACGGCGCCGCCTATGCCCTCCAGGAGCTCCTCACGATCAAGTCGGACGACGTCCTCGGCCGGGTAAAGGTCTACGAGGCCATCGTCAAGGGCGAGAACATCCCCGAACCCGGGATCCCTGAGTCCTTCAAGGTGCTTATCAAGGAGATGCAGTCCCTGTGCCTGAACGTCGAGGTCCGCTCGGCCGAAGGCGAGGAGATCGAGCTGAAAGAGACGGACGAAGACGTGTTCCGCGCCGCGGAGGAGCTTGGGATCGACCTCTCCCGCCGCGAGCCGGCGGGGGCGGACTTCGATTGACCGACCTGCGGCCGAACGCGAACAGCGGTAACGAGGAGGCGAGACGTTCGTGCTGGATGTGAACTACTTCGATGAGATCCGGATAGGCCTGGCGACCGCGGATCAGATCCGTGCCTGGTCCAACGGAGAGGTAAAGAAGCCGGAGACCATCAACTACCGGACGCTCAAGCCTGAGAAGGATGGGCTCTTCTGCGAGCGCATCTTCGGCCCGACACGGGACTGGGAGTGTCACTGTGGGAAGTACAAGCGCGTCCGGTTCAAGGGCATCATCTGCGAGCGCTGTGGCGTGGAGATCACCCGTTCCAAGGTCCGGCGCGACCGCATGGGCCACATCGAGCTTGCCGCCCCGGTCACGCACATCTGGTACTTCAAGGGCGTCCCGTCGCGCTTGGGGTACCTCCTCGACATCGCTCCCAAGGATCTGGAGCGCATCATCTACTTCGCGGCCTACGTCGTGACGCGGGTGGACGCCGAGCGGCGGCACAAGGATCTCCCCGACATCGAGAAGGAGATCGACGAGGAGAAGCGCGAGATCGAGGGAGACCGAGACGGGCAGATCAAGGACCGTCTCGGAGAGCTTGAGGACCGACTCCGGGAGCTCGAGGGAGAGGGCGCCAAGGGAGCCCAGCTCTCCGCCGCTCGGCGGGAGGCCCAGCGGGACATCGAGCGCATGACGGAGGCCGGCAAGCGCGAGACCGACCACCTGGACGAGGTGCTTTCCGCCTTCAAGAACCTGGGCGTCAAGCAGCTCGTCGCCGACGACGCCGTGTACCGCTCCCTGCGCGAGCGGTTCGGGGAGTACTTCGACGGCGGCATGGGCGCGGAGGCCATCAAGCGCCTCCTGATGGACCTCGGCCTGGAGGACGAGGCCGATTCCTTGCGGGAGCAGATCAGCACCGGCAAGGGGACGCGCCGCCTGAAGGCGATCAAGCGCCTCAAGGTCGTGTCCAACTTCATCGGGGCGAAGAACTCCCCGATGGGAATGGTGCTCGATGCGATCCCGGTCATCCCGCCGGACCTGCGGCCCATGGTGCAGCTCGACGGCGGCCGCTTCGCGACCTCAGACCTGAACGACCTGTACCGGCGGGTCATCAACAGGAACAACCGGCTGAAGCGGCTGCTCGACCTGCAGGCGCCGGAGATCATCGTGAACAACGAGAAGCGGATGCTGCAGGAGGCCGTGGATGCCTTGTTCGACAACGGCCGTCGTGGCCGGCCCGTCACGGGCCCCGGCAACCGCCCGCTGAAGTCTCTCTCGGACATGCTCAAAGGCAAGCAGGGACGGTTCCGCCAGAACCTGCTGGGCAAGCGCGTCGACTACTCGGGGCGCTCGGTCATCGTGGTCGGCCCGGAGCTGCGCCTGCACCAGTGCGGGCTGCCGAAGCAGATGGCCCTCGAGCTGTTCAAGCCGTTCGTCATGAAGCGACTGGTTGACCTGAATCTCGCACAGAACATCAAGTCGGCCAAGCGGATGGTCGAGCGGGCGCGCCCGCAGGTGTGGGACGTGCTCGAAGAGGTCATCCGCGAGCACCCCGTCATGCTGAACCGGGCGCCGACGCTGCACCGACTGGGCATCCAGGCCTTCGAGCCGGTGCTGGTGGAGGGCAAGGCGATCCAGATCCATCCGCTGGTCTGCACCGCGTTCAACGCCGACTTCGACGGCGACCAGATGGCGGTTCACGTGCCGCTCTCGGCCGAGGCTCAGGCGGAGGCCAGGGTGCTGATGCTCTCGACCAACAACATCCTTTCGCCGGCCCACGGTCGTCCGATCGCGGTCCCGACCCAGGACATGGTCCTCGGCATCTACTACCTGACGCTGGAGCCCGAGGGCGGGGTCAAGGACGAGGATCTCCCACGGTTCTCATCCGCCGCGGAGGCCCTGCTGGCCCTGGACGCCCGTAAGGTGAAGCTCCACGATGTGGTGAAGGTCCGGCTGCCCGGGAAGGCGCTGCCTCCAGAGCTCATGCCCGAAGGCGAGAACGCGGACGGCAGGTCACTACTGATCGAGACGACGCCCGGACGGATCATCTTCAACCAGGCCTTCCCGGACGAGGAGGAATACGTCAATCAAGCACTCCTGAAGATGGACGTCGCCAGGTTGGTGGACGCCTGCGTCCACCGGTATGACCGGGCGCAGACGGAGCAGATCCTCGACAACTTGAAGAACCTCGGGTTCCACTATGCGACCCGGGCGGGCGTGACCCTTGGGATCGAGGACGTCACGACCCCCCCGGGCAAGCAGAAGATCCTCGACCACTACGAGGGTCGGGCAGGCAAGATCGAGGGCCAGTACCGGAAGGGGATCATCACCGACGATGAGCGCCGCCAGGAGCTGATCGAGATCTGGACGCAGGCCACCGACGACGTCAAGGACGCGATGGAGGCCCAGTTCTCCAAGACCAACCCCATCTACATGATGGCGAACTCCGGCGCCCGCGGAAACATCATGCAGATCCGTCAGATCGCCGGCATGCGCGGCCTGGTGGCAAACCCTAGGGGCGAGATCATCCCCCGGCCCATCAAGTCGAACTTCCGCGAGGGTCTGTCCGTGCTGGAGTACTTCATCTCGACGCACGGCGCTCGAAAGGGGCTGGCCGACACGGCGCTGCGGACGGCCGACTCCGGCTACCTCACTCGGCGGCTGGTGGACGTGGCGCAGGAGATCATCGTCCGCGAGGAGGACTGCGGCACCGACCGAAGCGTTCCGATCCAGGTGACGTACGAGACGCCGTCCGGCCGCCAGCGGAACCCTCACCTCGAGACGAGCCTCTTCAGCCGCATCCTGGCCGAGGACGTGAAGGTCGACAGGAAGAAGATCGCGTCCAAGGGCGACGAGCTGGACGACCCCCTGATCGACCGGCTGGCCGAGGCCGAGGTCGAGGTGGTCCACGTCCGGTCGGCGACAACCTGTGAGGCCGTGTACGGGGTCTGTCGGCAGTGCTACGGATGGAGCCTGGCCAGCGGGCGCCCGGTCGACATCGGCGAGTCGGTGGGGATCATCGCCGCGCAGTCGATCGGCGAGCCCGGGACCCAGCTCACGATGCGGACCTTCCACACGGGAGGTGTGGCCGGCGAGGACATCACGCACGGCCTCCCTCGGGTCCAGGAGCTCTTCGAGGCGCGCCGGCCCAAGGGCGAGGCGCAGATCACTGAGCTCGGGGGCGTCGTCTCGATCGAGGACGACGAGGAGAAGAAGGTCCGCCGCATCACCGTGACGTCGGAGGACGGCGAACCGGTGCAGTATGTGGTCGGGTTCCGGGCAAGGCTGACCGTCGCCGACGGCGACCGAGTGGAGGTCGGGCAGCAGCTAACCGAGGGTTCGGTGAACCCCCACGAGAAGCTTCGCGTCGAGGGCGTCCTGGCCCTCCAGTTCCACCTGGTGGACGAGGTCCAGCAGGTGTACCGGAGCCAGGGCGTCACGATCCACGACAAGCACATCGAGATCATCATCCGGCAGATGCTCCGCAAGGTGCACATCATCGAGCCGGGGGACACCGACTTCCTCCCGGCGGATATCATCGACCGCCGGCGGTTCGAGGAAGTGAACCGTGAGATCGTCGAGTCAGGCGGCGAGCCGGCCTCGGCACGGCCGCTCCTGATGGGCATCACCAAGGCATCCCTTGCCACCGACTCGTGGTTGTCGGCGGCCTCCTTCCAGGAGACGACGAGGGTCCTGACGGAGGCAGCCATCGCCGCCAAGTCGGATTCCCTGCTCGGCCTGAAGGAGAACGTGATCATCGGCAAGCTGATCCCGGCCGGCACCGGCATGAGCCGGTACCGCAACGTGCAAGTCCGGCCCAAGCCGGAGGCCATCCCCGAATATTGGCTCGCCCGTCAGCGGGAGCTGGCGGAGGCGGTGGAGGGCGAGCCCGTCATGGCGGGCTCGATCACGCGCGAGGAGGCCGAGCAGATGCTCGGCGGCTCCTTCCGTCCGAAGGAGTAGTCAGGGCGAGGAGCCGAGCGCCGGGGCCGAGTGGCCCCCGGCGCTCGGCGTCTTCGGCGCTCAGCCGCGGGTCAACTCCAGCAGCGCCGCGTGAACCGCGGGGGAGCCCGCGAGGATGTCCCCTGAGAGATAGTCGGGACCACCGTCCCATGTCGTGACCGCGCCGCCGCAAGTCCTCGAAGCGGCGCAGGCACCGATCGAACAATCCGGAGGCAGCGGGGTGAGCGCCCTTCTGGCGGAACGGAAACCCCGTCCCGAGCACGGCGCGTTCCGGCGGCCGATTCGAGACTCGAACCGGCACTCTCCCCTCCCCCGCCGCGAGCGTGGCGCCGCCGCCGGCAGTGGCGAGGTACGTCTCACCGAGGAAGGGGCATGTACCACCCGACGATCGGTCGACCGTCCTGGATGAGGGCGATCGAGACGCCGACGATCGGGAACCCGTGGAGGTAGTTCGTCGTCCCGTCCAAGGGGTCGACGAGCCAATACCGATCGGTCGGTGTGCCGCCCGCCTCTTCGCCGACGAGCGGAATGTCGGGGGTCTCGGCGGTCAGCAGCTCGCCGATGACCCGCTCGCTCTCCCGGTCCGTGTCGGTGACGTAGTCGCCCGCGCCCTTGGACCGCGACCCGCGGCCCGCCACCCCGCGAACGATCGCGTCTCCGCCGGCCAGCGCGGCCCGCTCGGCCAGGCCGAGTAGGCCCGCGAGCTCCGCTGGGGTCGCCACGGCGGCAGCCTACGGGAACGAGAGAGGGCCCGGCCGTTCGGCCGGGCCCCATGCTCCTTGCTTCAGCCTCCGATCAGGTGACCTTGATCGTCACCACCGCCGATGTCGTCCCCGGCGTGATGTCCGAGGTAAGCCGGCCGCGGAGCTTGTACGTGCCCGACTGGACCCCGTTCGCGTCGTAGGTGACTAGCACCGAGCCACCGGGCGCGGGCGGCGAGGTGTTGATCGTGAAGTCGTTCCCGGTGACGGGAGCCGCCCCCAACTGGACGCCGCTCGAGCCGGCGCGGTTCTCCGCGCCGACCGTGAGACCGATCGGGTCACCCGCCCCGGACAGGGTGCCGTACGCGTAGGTGATGGACTCGGTCGCACCCTCCTGGATCCAGATCTGGAACGAGTACGGAAGGCCGAGGGAGAAGTCGGGAACGCCCGCAAACTCCAGCACGACCCAGACGTTCACGCCGTCGGTCAACTCCGCCGCGTACAGGTCCCCACCCGCTCCCGGGTTGAGGTCCGTCCAGAACGGCGCCAGGACGTTGTTCGGCACGGCCGGATCCGGCAACGACTGCGGGACGAAGTTGACGTCGCCCGAGTCGCCTCCGCCCACGACGGCGTATCCGTTGGAGACCAGGCCGATCTCGGTGTACGGCTCGTCGCCGAACAGGAACTCCGGCACTCCGAGGTTCACGATGGTCTCGTCGTCGAACCCGCCGAGAGGCGGCACGCCGAAGCCCGCCAGCGGCAGGTAACCGGCCGGCGATCCACCCGGCGTGATCGAGTCGACCGTCGGTGCGACCGCCGCGGCGAGCATGCCGTCGAACGTGAACCCGTTGTCGAACGGCACGCCCGGGGCCGAGACGTTGTCGATCTCGAGATTGCCGTTGGAGGGCCCGTTGACCGACAGGTGGACGTCTGCGGCCACCGGAGCCAGGTTCGTGGCCGTCACGTCACAGCCGGCCGAACCGCCCTCCGGGATGGAGGTGGCGTCGCAACTGTGCGCGAGCGACACATCGCCCTGCGTCTTGAAGAACGCGACGGGCAGAACGACGTGGTTGTAGCCGGCCGCCTTTGGATCGAGCGTGATCTGGCCGAAGTACTGGCCGTCGGCGAGACCCTCGCCGTTGATCGTGATCGTCAGCTCCTTCGAGCCGTTCTTGGCGAGAGCGAAGGTGCTGGGGCTCACCGAGATGTTGGACCCCGCAGGCTCGTCGACGTGGACCTTGAAGACCTGCTTCGCGCCGCTCACGTTCTTCGCCGTGCGGGTCGTCGTGATCAGCCCCGGCATGAGCGGTGCGTTGATGCTCGGGAGGTTCAGGCCGATGCGCCCGAGCGGGTCGCCGGCCGCCGTCATGTAGTCCGCCGCGCTCTCGTTGAAGACGAGCGTCGGCGCGACCGCGCGGTTGGCCCGGATGGCCCCGGCACCGGCGTCGAACGGGTCGAACGGCGTCTCGGCGTCCTCCTTCAGAACGTCCTGCACGGAGGAGGTCATCAGGGCCGACTTGATCTGGCCCGGGCTCCAGTTGGGGTGAGCCGCCTTGACCAGCGCGGACACGCCGGCGGCGTGCGGGCTGGACATGGACGTGCCGGCGATGACCTGGAAGAGCTCGCCCGGCGGGCCGGCCGCTACGTTGATGGGCTCCGGCGTGTTCCCGGCCAGGATCTGGATGCCCGGCGCGGTGACATCGGGCTTGATCCAGTCGCCCAGTGGTCCCCGGGACGAGAAGGCCGTCATCACGTCGCCCCGGACCGTGGTGGCCTTGCCGGTCTTCCACGTGGCCGTGGCCCCCGGGTGCGCGGCCAGGAAGTCGAGCATCTTCGTGGCCGGCTGCGGTCCCTCGAGCATGACGGTGGGCACGAAGAAGTTGTCCGTGAACAGGCTCAGCAGGACGGGGTTGTAGAGGATCATGCCCTTGCCGCCGCCCTCGAGCACGTTGAAGGACTTCTGGACCCGGCCGACGACGCCGCGCTCGCACACGACGACCATCCCGGTGACGGATCCAGGCGGCAAGGGGTCGGCGCACAGTTGGTCGGCGTAGCCGACGACGTCCCCGGCCTGGATCACCGGGCTCCCGGAGACGCCCGGCGTGATGGTGGTACCGGCGAACTTCATGGAATCGCCGCCGGCGTCAAGGACCAGCTTCGTGTTGAAGTTGCGGTCGGAGGTCGAGGCTCCGACGGTGTTCACCCATGGACCCGCGTGGTTCGCGGTGGCTGCTCCAGGGCCTTCGTTGCCGGCGGACGCGTTCACGAGGATCCCGGCCGCGTACGCGTCGAGGAACGCCAGCTCGACCGCGTCGGAGTAGGGGTCGACGCCTCCAGAGATCGAGAAGTTGATGATGTCCACCCCGTCCAGGATGGCCTGCTCCACGGCTGCGACCGAGTCGGAACCGAAGCACCCCAGGTCCATGCACACGCGGTACCCGATTACGTGCGCCCCGGGCGCCATCCCGCTGATCGTTCCGTGGTTTATCCCGAAGATCGAGGCGTTGTTCACCCGGCTGCCCGCCGCGGTGGTGGACGTGTGAGTCCCGTGCCCGTCGGCGTCGCGCGCGGAGCACTCGCCGGTCGTGTTGTTGCAGAACTCTCCGTCGAGGGCGCCGATGAAGAACATGTAGGTGTCCGTGAAGGCGTGGGCCCCGACCAGCTTGTCGTTGCAGCTGAACGGATCGCCGAGCAGGGGATCGGTCCCGTCCCCGAACTCGCACCCGAAGGTGCCGCCGGGGTGGCTGATGCCCTTGTCCTTGTACCCCGGGTGCTCGGGCCAGACGCCCGTGTCCAGGACGCCCACGATCACGCCCTCGCCGGCGCGCTTCTGGCCGCCGAGCGAGGGCCAGACCTGATCGGCGCCCAGGAAGGCCGGCGTGGCGTCCGTGAGGATCTTCTCGAGGCTGTTCCTCTGGACGGCGACGACGCCGGGGACGGAGAGCAAGCTCTTGATCTTGTCGGCGGGCACCTGCATCGCGGCGCCGCCGTAGGCGATGCGGAAGGTGTTGAGCACCTCGACCTGCGGGATCTTCGCCTTGATGGCTGCGAGGATGCTCTTCTCGAGGCCGGCCACGTGGCGCTCGTAGGCGTCGACCGCGGCCCGGTTCTCCGCGAGGGAGCGTCCGGTCACCTGCGGGCTCGTGGCCGCGAGGCCTGCCACGCCCCCGATGTAGCTGGCCACGGCGTCGTAGTCGAACTTCACCATCAGCCTGGTCATCTTGGAGCCCGAGAGCTTCAAGAGGCTCTCGTCCGACTGAGCCAGACGGGTCGAAAGCGCCTTGGAGGCATGAATCGGTGCCGCCGTAACCTTCAACGGCTTGGCGGTGAAGTTCGGCTTCGCCGTCGTGGTTGCGGCCAGGCCGACCGTGGCTACGACGAGTGCGAATGCTACGAAGACAGAACGTACGCCGGAGCGTTTCATGCTGCGTCTCCCCTCTCCCTGAGTCCTTCCCCGGATGCGCATCCTTACCACAAATGCGGCAGAGGGGTGAAACGGACGAACGGACACACCGGTTGCCCGGGGGGGTGGAACCGGCCGGCAGCTTCAGCGGCAAAGAGGCTCGGTCGGGCCGCGCTCCGACGCACGGCCCCGACGCACGGCCCCGCGCTCGTTGACAGCCGGCCCTCGTGCCTAGTAGCTTTAGCAGTTGCGTCTGAGCCCGGCGGGCGGGCTCAGGATTCGATCTGCTTTCAGGGGGGTACCCGAAGGGACAACTTGCGTCCCAGGCAGCATCCCTGGAAGCCGGGCCTGCGGGTCCGGCTTCTTCGCGGGACCCCGGCAGAGGAGAAGGCGAGAGTGCAGACGAGCGATCTATGCCCACGATTCAGCAGCTGGTCAGGAGCGGGCGTGAGCGCCCGCGGAGCAAGACGAAGAGCCCCGCTCTTCGAAACGCTCCGCAGCGCCGCGGCGTCTGCACGCGCGTCTACACCGCGACTCCGAAGAAGCCGAACTCCGCTCTCCGTAAGGTAGCCCGCGTCCGCCTCACCACCGGGGTGGAGGTAACCGCCTACATCCCGGGGGTCGGCCACAACCTCCAGGAGCACTCGATCGTCCTCGTGCGCGGGGGCCGTGTGAAGGACATGCCGGGCGTCCGCTACAAGATCGTTCGGGCTGCTCTCGACACCGCAGGTGTGAAGGACCGCAAGAAGGCTCGGTCCAAGTACGGCGCGAAGCGGGGCGAGTAGCGATGCCTCGAAAGGGACCGGCGGTACATCGGGAGATCGGTCCGGATCCCGTCTACCAGAACCCACTGGTCACACAGCTGATCAACAAGGTGCTGAAGGACGGCAAGAAGACGCTCTCCGAGCGCACGGTATATCGGGCGCTCGAAGTCATCAGCGAGCGCACCGCCAACGACCCCGCCATCACGCTGAAGAAGGCGGTTGAGAACGTCCGGCCGATGCTGGAGGTGCGCTCCAGGCGGGTCGGCGGCGCGACCTATCAGGTGCCTGTGGAGGTCCGGCCGGCACGCGGCACCACGCTGGCGCTCAGGTGGCTGGTCAACTACTCGCGCCAGCGGCGCGAGCACTCCATGGCAGAGCGGCTGGTCGGGGAGATCATGGATGCCTCACAGGGCACGGGCACGTCGGTCAAGCGCCGGGAGGACATGCACAAGATGGCCGAGGCGAACAAGGCATTCGCGCATTACCGATGGTGATCGAAGAGAACGCTCGTGCCGGGCTCGAGGGCCCGGCTCCTTGTGAGGGGGTCCGCTGATGGCGACCCCGGCGGAGAAGCTGAACGTGGCCGAAGCCGTGCAGGAAGTGAAGGGACGGCAGACCGGAGGGTCCAGCAAGGACCTCGTGATCCGGGAGTATCCGCTCGCCCGCACTCGGAACATCGGGATCATGGCGCACATCGACGCCGGCAAGACCACGACGACCGAGCGCATCCTCTACTACACCGGCAAGGCCTACAAGATCGGCGAGGTCCATGAGGGCACCGCCCAGATGGACTGGATGATCCAGGAGCGGGAACGCGGGATCACCATCACCTCGGCCGCCACGACGTGCCAGTGGCACGGGCACTGGATCAACATCATCGACACGCCCGGCCACGTCGATTTCACCGTCGAGGTGGAGCGGTCGCTGCGCGTGCTCGATGGCGCCGTCGCCGTCTTCGACGCGGTGGCCGGCGTGGAGCCGCAGACGGAGACCGTCTGGCGGCAGGCGGACCGTTACCAAGTCCCCCGCATCTGCTTCGTGAACAAGATGGACCGGACCGGCGCCGACTTCGCCCGGACGGTCGGCATGATCGAGGAACGTCTTCAAGGGAACCCCCTCGTAGTGCAGCTCCCTTGGGGTCGGGAAGCCGACTTCGTGGGCGTGATCGACCTCGTCACGATGAAGGGCCATCGCTGGACGACCGAGATGGGCGAGGAGTGGGAGGACACCGAGGTGCCCGCGGAGCTCCGCGAGGCCGCCGACCACGCGCGCCACAACCTGTTCGAGAAGCTGGCCGATCACGACGAGGCCGTGATGGAGAAGTACGTGCACGGCGAGGAGCCGAGCGCCGACGAGCTCCGCCGGGCGATCCGCAAGGCGACGCTTGCCAACGGGGGCGTGCCGGTGATGTGCGGCAGCGCCTTCAAGAACAAGGCGATCCAGCCGCTGCTGGACGCGGTCGTCGCGTATCTGCCGTCGCCGATCGACGTCCTTCCGGTGCGGGGCCATTCGCCCACCGGCGATGAGGAACGCGCTCCGGATGACTCCGAGCCGTTCTCGTCGCTTGCCTTCAAGATCATGTCCGACCCTTACGTCGGGCGCCTCACCTACATCCGGGTGTACTCGGGGGTCCTTCGTCAGGGGGCGCACGTCCACAACTCCACGAAGGACCGGAAGGAGCGGATCGGCCGGATCCTCCAGATGCACGCGAACCACCGGGAGGACATGGAGGCGGCCTTCACGGGCGACATCGTGGCCGTGGTCGGGCTGAAGCACACGAGCACCGGGGACACGCTATGCGAGCCGTCCAGGCCGATCGTGCTCGAGTCGATCAGCTTCCCGACGCCCGTCATCTCGGTCGCGGTCGAGCCGAAGACGAAGGCCGACCAGGACAAGCTCGGCGCCGGCCTCGGCAAGCTCTCCGATGAGGATCCAACCTTCGTCGTCAAGTTCGACGACGAGACCGCCCAGACCATCATCTCGGGGATGGGCGAGCTCCATCTGGACGTGCTCGTCGACCGCCTCACCCGCGAGTTCAACGTCGGCGCCAACGTGGGCAAGCCGCAGGTCGCCTACCGCGAGACGATCCGGAAGTCCGTCCGAAAGGTCGAGGCGCGGTTCGTCCGCCAGACGGGAGGTCATGGGCAGTACGGACACGTGCTCATCGACCTCGAGCCCACCGGCCCGGGCGGGGGGTACGAGTTCGTCAACAAGATCGTGGGCGGCGACATCCCCCGCGAGTACATCCCGGCGGTCGACCACGGCATCCAGGAGGCCATGGAGTCCGGGGTGCTCGCCGGGTATCCGCTGGTCGACGTGCGAGCGACGCTCGTCGACGGCTCATATCACGAGGTCGACTCGTCCGAGATGGCGTTCAAGATCGCCGGCTCGATGGCTCTGAAAGAGGCGACGCGCAGGGCCCATCCGGTGCTCCTCGAGCCGGTCATGGAGTTCGAGGTCATCACCCCGGAGGAGTTCATGGGCGACGTCATGGGCGACGTCACCGCCCGCCGGGGTCGCATCGAGCGGATCGACGAGCGGAGCGGCATGCGGGCCATCCGCGTGCTGGTCCCGCTGGCAGAGCTGTTCGGGTACGCCACCGAGCTGCGTTCCCGTACCCAGGGACGCGCCTCCCACACCCCGATGCAGCTTCATGCCTACAGCGAGGTGCCCGCGCAGATCTCCAAGGAGATCGTGGCCAGGGTCCGCGGGGAGTAGAGGAAGGAAGAGGGAAGGATGGCCAAGAAGAAGTTCGAGCGCACGAAGCCCCACGTGAACATCGGCACGATCGGGCATATCGACCACGGCAAGACGACGCTCACGGCGGCGATCACCAAGGTGCTGGCCGAGCAGGGCATGGCCGA
>JBQTIP010000160.1:0-10321 GCA_052388025.1 Actinomycetota bacterium | reverse complement strand
CTCATAAGGGGACGGAGCGGCGGCAGGAACGGTGAACGTCCTCTTCACGAGCGTCGGGCGTCGTGTCGAGCTGCTTCGCGTGTTCAGGCGTGCCTACGCCGACCTGGTCCTGGCCGGCTGCATCGTGGCCGTCGACATCGATCCGCTCGCCCCCGCGCTGCGTGAGGCCGATCACGTGTACATAGTTCCGCACCTGACGGACCCCGGCTACATCCCTGCACTGGTCGATGTCTGCGGACGCGAGCGGATCGGGCTCATCATCCCGCTGCTGGACCCCGACGTCCCGGTGCTCGCCCGTGGCCGACGGCAGCTCGAGGCGACCGGCGCCCGGCTCCTGGTCATTCCCGATGCCGGGGTGGAGATCGCCACCGACAAACTCGAGACATATCGGTTCTTCCAGCGGTTGAACATCCCGACACCTCGCTCATGGTCGCCGGACGAGGTGCGACCGGACGAGCTCGAGTACCCGGTGTTCGTGAAGCCCCGGTTCGGGAGCGGGGGCGAGTATGCGGTTACGGCCCGCAATCGGCGGGAGCTGGCGTTCTTCCTTGGCTACGTCCGCGAGCCCATCGTCCAGGAGTGGCTGCCCGGCCCGGAGATCACGAGCGATGTCCTCTGCGATCTACAGGGTGGAGTCCTCGCGGTCGTCTGCCGGGAGCGCATCGAGGTCCGGTGGGGCGAGGTGGCGAAGGGGAAGACGATCTACGATCCGGAGATCATCGAGCACTGCGTGACCATTGCCAAGGGCCTGAACGCGGTCGGACCGATCACCGTCCAGTGCATGAGGAGAGACTCGAGGCCGTTCTTCACCGAGATCAACCCGCGGTTCGGCGGCGGGGCACCGCTCGGGATCGCAGCGGGAGTCCCGGGACCGCGATGGATGCTCGCCCTGGCGGCCGGCCAAGAGATCGCCGTTCCCCCCATCGGAACCTACCGGGCGGGGCTGTATCTGACCCGATTCGACGACTCGCTCTTCCTGAGTGAGGAGGACCGGAGGCGTGTTGAGGGCAGTCGTCTTCGACCTCGATGACACGCTGTATCCGGAGCGCGCCTACGTCACGAGCGGCTTCCGCGCCGTTGCAGCCTGGGCAGAGAGACGACTGTCCGTGCCAGCGGATCGATGCTTCCAACGGCTCGAGCAACTTTTCGAGTCGGATCCGCGAGGGAAGACGTTCGATGGATGGTTGTCGGAAGGGGGATTCGATCCGGGCGACCTGGTCCCCGAGATGGTGAGGGTCTACCGAGGACACGCGCCCGACATCGCTCCGTACGCGGAGGTCCCCTCGCTGTTGCGGCGGCTCCGGCGCCGCTACGTTTTCGGACTCGTCACCGACGGCGACCCGACGATCCAGCGGAGGAAGCTGTCGGCCCTGGGCCTCGCCTCGTGGTTCGATCTGGCCGTCTTCACGGGAGAGCTGGAACCTGGTGCGGGCAAGCCCAGTCCCCGGGCGTTTCGGACCGTGCTCGGCGGACTGGGACTGACCGGCGAGGAGGCCGTCTACATCGCGGACAACCCAACGAAGGACTTCATCGGCGCTCGGGAGGTCGGCATGTCCACAGTACGGGTGCGGGCCCCCGCCGGTCTGTACAGCCACCTGGAGCCGCCGACGCCCCAGCACGCGTCCGATCGTGAGATCCAGGAGTTGGAGGCCGTGCCAGGGACCCTCGACGAGATCGAGCTCGACGTCGCCTCTCGGGCTCGGCACGTCCCTTTGCACCCACACCCGCGCTCGGCGCCGAGTCGGTAGCTACCGGGTCTGCGTGTGTCGTCGGGCGGGACCGGCCCAGAGATCTAGACGGCGCCTACGTAACGGGCGCCAGACGATCTACGACGTGCGAGCGATGGCCTGGAGCACGCACCCCTCTACCGTGTTCGGGAAGGAGGACGGATCCCGGTGGACATACTCGTGACCGGCGGCGCCGGGTTCATCGGTTCCAACCTCGTCCGGGCTCTGGCGGAATCGGGTGACCGGGTCCGGATCCTGGACGACATGTCGACCGGATCGACGGAGAACATCCGTGACATCCCGGGCCTGGTAGACATGACGATCGGCGACGTGCGGGATGCGAACGTCGTCGGCCGCGCGCTCTGCGGCGCCGAGATCGTCTACCACCTCTGCGCGCTGCCGTCCGTGGCCCGGTCCGTGGCCGATCCGGCCTCGTCCCACGAGGTCAACGTTCGGGGCACCCTGAACGTCTTGATGGCCGCGCGCGACGAGGGCGTTCGCCGGGTGGTCTATGCCTCTTCCTCCTCCGTGTACGGCGACACTCCGACGCTCCCCAAGGACGAGGGAATGTCCCCGGCGCCTCTGTCTCCTTACGCGGCGACCAAGCTCGCCGGAGAGGCGTACTGCCGAGCCTTCGCCAGTGTGTACGGGCTGGAGACGGTCTCGCTTCGGTTCTTCAACGTGTTCGGCCCCCGGCAGGATCCGATGTCCGAATACGCGGCGGTCGTCCCCAAGTTCGTCTCGAGCATGCTCGCCGGCAGGGCGCCCGTGATCTTCGGAGACGGTCGCCAGACGAGGGACTTCACGTTCGTGGCCAACGTCGTCGACGCCTGCATGCTGGCCGCATCAGCGGGCACGGAGGCCGTCGGCGAGGCGATCAACGTGGGCTGTGGCGGCCGTCTCTCGCTGCTGGAGCTGGTCTCGATGCTGAACGGCGTCCTGCGAACCAGCGTCGAGCCGCTCTTCGCCCCGCCGCGGGACGGCGACGTCCGAGACTCCGAGGCCTCGATCGACAAGGCCAGGCGGCTCCTCGGCTACCAGCCCATCGTGGCCGCGCGGGACGGTCTCGCCGAGGCGGTCCGCTGGTTCGCCTCCCGGCAGTCCGTCGAGGTGATGACGTCGTGAGCGATCGGACCTCGCTCGCCCGGACAGCTACCCCCCAACCCCAGGAGTGAGTTCCTTGGCGATACCTTCCCCTTCCCCCGACGCAACCGATCGCATGACCGTGGCGCGCGCGCCCGAGCCGCTCATGGACATCCCTCTCACGCGTCCGAGCGTTCCCGACCCGGCGGCGGTCGCGGAGCACGTCGAGCGCATCCTGGCCGGCGGCATCCTGACCAACGGCCCCTCCGTCCGCGAGCTGGAGCGCCGGACCGCGGAGTACCTCGGCGTCCGTCACTGCGTGGCGGTGTCTTCGTGCACGGCCGGTCTTATGCTCGTCCTGAGGGCTGCCGATCTCTCCGGCGACGTCGTGGTTCCGTCGTTCACCTTCGCGGCCACCGCCCACGCCGTGGCCTGGAACGGCGTGCGTCCGGTGTTCGTCGACATCGATCCGGAAACCCTCACACTTTCCCCCGAGGCGGTCATCAAGGCCATCGGAGTCCGCACTTCGGCCATCCTCGCCACGCATATCTACGGCAACCCGTGCGACGTGGGCCGGCTCGAGGAGATCGCCCGCACGTTCGGGATCCGGTTGTTCTTCGATGCCGCCCATGCTTTCGGATCCCGGCGTCGAGGCGTTCCCGTGGGCGGATTCGGCGACGCGGAGGTCTTCAGCCTGTCTCCCACCAAGCTGCTGGTCGCCGGCGAGGGCGGGCTCATCGCAACCGACGACGACGTGCTGGCGGAGCGGTGCCGCATCGGCAGGGACTACGCGAACCCCGGAGACTACGACTGCCGGTTCGTCGGGCTGAACGCCCGGATGTCCGAAGTGCATGCGGCGACCGCGCTGAACTCCTTCGAGGGACTGGATCGGCGTGTCGACTGGAGGAACGACCTGGCCGATCGGTACCGCGAGGAGCTCTCGGGGATCCCGGGGGTCGGTTTCCCCGTCGTGCAAGAGGGCGACCGCTGCACCTACAAGGATTTCACGATCCTGGTGGACGCCGAGGAGTTCGGCCTGGACGCCGACGGCCTCGGGGATGCCCTCGCGGCGGTTGGGATCGAGACGCGGAGGTACTACTCGCCCCCGGTGCACGCCATGCAGGCATATCGGTCGCTGGCGGCGCCGTCGGGCAGCCTCGCGATCACGGAGTGCGCTGCCTCCCGGGCCCTCTCGCTCCCGATGTGGTCCGAGATGCGGCCTGACGTCGTGTCTCGAGTGGCCGAGGCCATCGCGAGCGTGCGGAGGTTCCTCGCGGGGAGAACTACGGAGGCCGGTCGCAGAAAAACTACGGTCGACGGCCCATGACCGCCCTCGATCCAGGCGGGAGGATGAAGGGGCACTCAGCGACGAGAGGATGATGTGATCATGGCCGAGAACGAGGACACCAACCTTCGCGACCAGCTCGGTGTGACCCGCCGAGACTTGCTGCGGCGCGGTGCCGTTGTGGGCGGTACCCTCCTGTGGGTCGCCCCCGTCATCCAGAGCATCACCCCTCCAGCCTTCGCTCAGCAGACGAGCCCGACGGTCGTTTCATGCTGCAAGTGCAAGGGACGGAACGCGCGCTGCGTGACGAACGTGACCGAAGACGACTGCGCGGGTATCTGCGGGGGTGCCTCACGCATCTTCAGGTACGTGTTAAACGCGACCTGTGGTACGGTCGATGGCCACAACGCCTGCGTCCCGATCGAGTAGGGACCACTCCAGGTAGTTAGAGGGGCGGGCAGGACCGCCCTTCCCGCGTTCACTCCATCGGCAGCTCGCCGCTGCCGGGCTCCAGGCTGGTGCCGCGCATCCGCGGCCAGGAGACTTCATGGCCGACATCTCGAGCAGAAGGCGGGGGGGCGGCACCTTGCCGTCCCGTCGAGTGTTCGACGGGTGTTACAGGGTCCTCGACCACACCGTCCGTCTCCGCTCGGACGTGTCGAGGGTCGGGACGCTGGTGAACCGCTACATGGCGCCGTTCCGTACGGGGGACGCCGATGGAGGCCCAACCTACTTCGTGGCGTACCGAGGCGGGAAGGCTCCGTTCGTGCTGTATCGAGACGGACGTCGCATCCAGTCGGCGCCGACCTACCCCGACCTGCTCGACCTGGTTTTCGCGGCCGTGCATCAGGATGCGATCGAGCGGACCACACGGTACCTGGCCGTGCACGCCTCGGCAGCGTCGTGGCGCGGCCGAGGGTTCGTGTTCCCGGCTCCGATGGACTCTGGCAAGACCACCTTGGTGGCCGGCCTCGTCCGGGCCGGGTTCCGGTACCTCTCAGACGAAGCCGCGCTCTTCGACCTCTCCACGACGAGGCTTCACCCCTTCCCCAAGGTGCTATGGATGGAGGCGCCGTCCGTCCGCGCCTTCCCCGATCTGCAGTCGAAGCTCGCCCCGGAGTTCCGGGATCTCTCGCGGATGCGGTCCTACGTTCGACCCGGTGACCTCAGGCCGCGGGCGACCGGGGGCCCTTGCCGACTTGGGTTCGTGATCGCGCCCGCCTACCGCAAGGGAGAGGTTACCCGGCTGGAGCCGATCTCGCGATCGGAGGCGCTCGTGATCCTCGTCCGGAACTCCTTCAACCTCGGCCGCTTCGGCGGCCGCGGGTTGGAGGTGCTCGGTGAGGCCGTGGGGCAGGCTCGCTGCTATCGCCTCCTCATGGGCGACGTGGATTCGGCCGTCGCGGCGGTGCAGGAGGTGGCCGGCGCGAGGTAGCCGACGAGGGGCAACTGAGAGAGCGGGCGAGGGTGATCCCCGCCCGCTCTGTTCGTTTCCGGCGCGCCCGAGGGCAGGCGGCCTTCGGGCTCGCGTTGACCGCTGGCACTCCGGTCGGTATGCTGTTAGCACTCAAGTCAGTCGAGTGCTAAGTCGCAAGGAGGACGAGATGGCCAAGAAGTTCAGCCTGCAGCCCCTCGAGGATCGCATCGTCGTGTTGCCGAGCGAGGGCGAGGAGATGACCGTGTCGGGCATCGTGATCCCCGACACCGCCAAGGAGAAGCCCCAGGAGGGCAAGGTCGTGGCCGTGGGGCCGGGCCGGTTCGAAGACGGAGCCCGTGTGCCGCTCGACGTGGCCGTGGGCGACACCGTCATCTACTCCAAGTACGGCGGCACCGAGGTCAAGGTGGAGAGCGACGAGTACCTGATCCTCTCGGCCCGCGACGTGCTGGCCGTCGTCAAGAAGTAACCGAGGTTTTCGGCCGGGGGCTCGCGCGCAGGTCGCGCCGAGCCCCCGTCGTATCCGGACCGCTCACCCCAAGGAGGGCAAATGCCAGCCAAGCTCCTGAAGTTCAGCGCTGATGCCCGGCGCTCGCTGCAAACCGGCGTCGACAAGCTCGCCGACGCCGTCGCCATCACGCTCGGCCCGAAGGGCCACAACGTCGTGCTCGACAAGAAGTGGGGCGCGCCCACGATCACGAACGACGGCGTCACGATCGCCAAGGAGGTGGAGCTGGAGGACCCGTGGGAGAACATGGGGGCCCAGCTCGCCAAGGAGGTCGCCACCAAGACCAACGACGTGGCAGGCGACGGGACGACGACGGCGACCGTGCTGGCCCGGGCCATGGTTCACCGGGGGATGAAGAACGTCGCGGCCGGCGCGAATCCGATGGGCCTGAAGCGCGGCATCGAGAAGGGTGTTGCGGCCGCCGTCGAGGCCATCAAGAACCAGGCGAAGGAAGTGGAGTCCAAGGAAGAGATCGCTCAGGTAGCCGCCATCTCCGCCGCCGATCCCGCGATCGGAGACGTCCTGGCCGAGGCCCTCGACAAGGTCGGCAAGGACGGCGTGGTCACGGTCGAGGAGTCCAACACGTTCGGCATGGAGCTCGATTTCGTGGAGGGCATGCAGTTCGACAAGGGATACATCTCCCCCTACTTCGTGACCGACCAGGAGCGCATGGAGTCGGTTCTGGACGAACCGTTCATCGCCCTCATCAACAAGAAGGTGGGGAGCGTCCAGGAGCTTCTGCCGGTGCTCGAGAAGGTGCTCCAAGCCGGGCGGCCGCTCCTGATCGTGGCCGAGGACATCGAGGGCGAGGCGCTCGCGACCCTGGTGGTGAACAAGATCCGTGGGACGTTCAACGCGGTCGCGGTGAAGGCCCCCGGCTTCGGGGACCGGCGCAAGGCGATGCTGCAGGACATGGCCGTCCTTACGGGCGCCCAGGTGATCTCAGAGGAGGTCGGGCTCAAGCTCGAGAACGTCACGCTGGACCTGCTGGGCAAGGCGCGGAAGGTCGTCGTGACCAAGGACGACACCACCCTGGTGGAGGGAGCGGGTGAGGCCGACGAGGTCAAGGGCCGGATCAACCAGATCAAGGCCGAGATCGAGAAAACCGACTCCGACTGGGATCGGGAGAAGCTCCAGGAGCGCCTGGCGAAGCTCTCCGGCGGGGTCGCGGTGGTCAAGGTGGGCGCGGCGACCGAGGTGGAGCTGAAGGAGAAGAAGCACCGCATCGAAGACGCCCTGTCGGCGACCCGCGCGGCCGTCGAGGAGGGCATCGTCGCCGGCGGCGGCGTGGCGCTGATCCGCGCAGAGGCGGCGCTGGACAAGCGCGACCTCGTCGACGACGAGGCGACCGGGGCGGCGATCGTCCGGGCATCGCTCTCCGAGCCCGCGAAGCTCATCGCGAGCAACGCCGGTCACGAGGGCGCGGTCGTCGTGGAGCGGATCCGGTCGGAGGGCGATACCCGCGGCTTCGACGCCGCGAAGGGCGAGTGGGTCGACATGCTGAAGGCCGGGATCATCGACCCGGCCAAGGTCACGCGCTCCGCCCTCCAGAACGCGGCCTCGATCGCCGCCCTCATGCTCACGACCGAGAGCGCGGTGGTCGAGAAGCCGGAGGAGGAGGAGCCTGCGCCCGGCGGGCACGGCCACATGCACTAATCCCGCGAGCGGGACTGAACGAGGGGGCCGGCCCCGCCGGCCCCTTTCAGTTTCGGGGGGACAACCAGGCCACGGCCTCCCCGCCCCTATGTCGCTCGTAGCGGGACACGCGGACCAGAAGCATCGGCTGTCGCCTCCTGAGCGGGCGCAGCTGGGAACCGTAGGCGCTGACGGCCCGTCGTTTCACCTCGAGATGCTCGGGCCCCACCGCGATCGGCGCCCAGGAGGGGGAATCTTCCACCAGCGGTCGGATGGCTGCCGGCACCTCGGGTGGCCCCACGCCGCGCCGGGATGCGTAGGGCTGCTCCACGTACAGGCCCAGCCGAGCCGCGAGCGGTCTCTGGGTGAGCATCAGCTTTGCCACCCACGCGTGGTCCGGGTGGATCAACGGGAATCCCGGCAGGAGGATCGTGTCGGCGTCCCCAACGGCCGATGCCACCGCCTGCCACACCTCCTGATCAGTAGCCTCCCGCCCGTACTGGCTGTCGCTGAAGGGGAGGTGGATCGGGGTCGCCCCCAGGATCAGGCACGCGCGCCGGTCCTCCTCCCGACGGGCGTGGGCTGCCTCGCCCGCCGTCCGGAAGCCGGCTCGCTGGTCCCACCGTCTGGCCGGCTGCGAGGATTCCGGGTCGCCGGCCAGCACGGTCACCAGCGAAACGTCGATCCCGCGTCCCGTGGCGTGCGCGATCGCGGCCCCAAGGGAGAGCACACCGTCGTCCAGGTGGGTCGACAGGACCGCCCAGCGACGGGCGAGCTCGGCTTCCATCTCTAGGAGTCGGGGAACGGCCGTTCCTGCCCGGCCTTGGCCATGCCCCAGAGCAGCCCGGCCGTGAAGGTCGCGGCGAGCGCGGCCGAAAGCCACCAGAGCAGCGAGGAGATCCGCGAGGGGAGGCCGAAGACCGCGTTCAGCACGTCGATCGTCACGACCGCGGCGTTCGCGATCACGAAGACCCATGAGAACCACCACAGGTCCTCGAGCCGCTGGGCGACGAGCACGGCGAAGGCGGCGAGCGCGATGGCCTGGATCCCGGCGATCCGGATCCAGGCGTATTCCGGGTAGTGGGCCTGATCGAAGACCGTCAGCAGGAGCAGCTTCGGCAACGCGGCAAGGGCGATGCCCGACACCGCCCAGACCGCGGCCTGCCAATACAGGACCCTGCGCAGGAGCTTCATCGGGCGCTCATTCTCCCAGCTTGGTCGGCCTCGGGGACCGCTCGGTACAATACCGGCGCCTATTCGGAGCGCGGCCCTGCGCCGGGCTCCCTTTCGTGAGGGAACCAGAAACCTCCTGAGGATGATCTGATGACGCAAGGCCCCCGGGTGGCGGTGATCGGGCTTGACTGCGGCACGCCGCAGCTGATATTCGGCGACCTCGCGGACGAGATCCCCAACATCCGCAAGCTCGCGGAGGGCGGCATGTACGGGGACCTCGCGAGCATCACGCCGCCGATCACGGTCCCGGCATGGGCGTGCTCGATGACCGGCACCACGCCGGGGCAGCTCGGCATCTACGGGTTCCGGAACCGCAAGGACAACACGTACGACGGCCTCTCCATCGCGACTTCCGATGCCGTGAAGCAGCCGGCAGTTTGGGATGTGCTCGGCACTCGGGGCATGAAATCGCTCCTGATCGGCGTGCCGCCGAGCTTCCCACCGAAGCCGGTCGAGGGCTGGTCCATCTCCTGCTTTCTCACGCCGCCCTCGGCGAAGAGCTTCGCCTACCCGCTGGAGCTGCAGGCGGAGGTGGATGATGAGCTCGGAGGCTCCGGGCAGTACATCTTCGACATCCCGAACTTCCGCGAGAAGGGCATGGAATTCGTCCTGGAGCAGGTGTTCGAGATGACCAAGCGCCGATTCCAGGTCGCCCGGCGCCTGGTCGTGAACAAGCCGTGGGACTACTTCATGATGGTGGAGATGGGGCCGGACCGGCTTCATCACGTCTTCTGGCAGTACTTCGACCCGCGCCACCCGCTGTACGAGCCCGGGAACCGGTTCGAAACGGCCTTCCAGGACTACTACCGCTACCTGGACACCGAGGTCGGCTCGCTCTTGGAGCTGCTGCCGGACGACGCCGTCACGATCCTGATGTCCGACCACGGCGCGCGGCCGATGATGGGCGGCGTGAACTTCAACGATTGGCTGATCGCCGAGGGCTACCTGACGCTCACCGAGCCGATCTCCGCACCGATTCCGATCGCCAAGGCTCCCATCGACTGGTCCCGGACCCTCGCCTGGGGAGACGGCGGCTACTACGGACGCTGCTTCCTGAACGTGAAGGGCCGCGAACCCCAGGGCGTGATCGAACCCGGCGACTACGAGCGGATCCGCGAGGAGCTGGTGGCGAAGCTGGAGGCGGCGCCCGGTCCGGACGGTGAGCCGCTCGGGACGAAGGTCTTCAAGCCCCAGGACGTCTACACCGAGGTGCGCGGGGTCGCGCCCGACCTCATCGTGTACTTCGGCGATCTCGAGTGGCGGTCCATGGGCTCCGTCGGGAACCCGAGCCTGTTCACCTACGAGAACGACACGGGCCCCGATGGGGCGAACCACGATCGGACCGGCATCTTCATGATGTCGGGGCTGCCCGGCCAGCCGACCGGCCGGGTCGACGGCCTCAGCCTGATCGACGT
>JBQTIP010000159.1:0-47968 GCA_052388025.1 Actinomycetota bacterium | reverse complement strand
CGCTCGCTCTCCGCCCACGAACGAGAGCGGTCGAGACTCGAGGAGAGCCTCGCCGGCGTTCGCGAGCGCCTCCTTACCGCCCGAGCCGAGCGGGACGGTCTGGAGGCGGATATCGAGCGGCTGGACGCGGAGACGTCGCCCCTTTCGGAGCGCAAGACGGAGCTGGAGCGGGAGCGCCGCGGCCTCGTCGACGGGGTGGCCGAGCTGGAAGAGGCGGTCCGCCGGCACGAGTCGAGGCGGGACTTGCTGGAGGCTCGGCGACGAGACCTCGAGGAGACGCCCGGCTCCCGATTCCTCGAGTCCCATCCCGGGCGGGCGATCGGCCTGCTGCGGGATCTCGTCGATGCGGACGACGGATGGAAACGTGCGCTGGCGGCCGGGCTAGGGTCGCTCGCCGACGCGGTCGTCTACGAGAAGGAGCCCGACGCTCTGGCCGATGCCTCCGCCGCGGATGGTGCCACCCTCGCCGTGGCGGGCGGCGGGCCGGCGTCGTTCGTCCTTCCCGGAGAGCGCACGCTGCTCTCGGTCCTGACCGCCGATCCGGCCGCCCGGGGGCTCGTCTCCACGATCCTGCGCGATGTCTATCTCGCCGAGGACCTTGAGGCCGCTGCCGCCAAGCACGGGCGGCATCCGAAAGCCTCCTTCGTGACCCCCGAGGGCGTTCTGATCGGGCCGGCCCTGATCCGCACCGTCGGCGAACCCGACGCGCGGGGCCGGGAGATCCGGGCCGAGCTTGCCGTGATCGAGCACGACCTGGCCGCGGCGAAGGCGGCACTGCGGCCGAAGCGCGAGCGGCTGGAGACGGCCGCGCGGCAGACGTCGGCGTTGGCCGTCGAGATCGAGCGCGCCGACGCCGAGATCACGGCCGACGCGGAGCGCCTGGGCCGCCTGGCCTCCGACCTCGCGTCGCTGGGGAAGGAGGAGGAGTTCCTAGCCCACCGGCTGGCCGGCCTCGACGACGCGGCCGCCGTGTGGCGCGACAGCCTGGCTGCGGCCGAGCCCGTCCGGCACGAGCTGCCCGAGCTACCGCGAGCCGCCGAGCCGCCGATCGGAGAGCGCGTGGCCGTTGAGACGCTCCGCCGGGACCGGACGGCCCTAAAGGCCCGCCTCGAGCGGCTCCGCGCCGATCGCGAGACGCTCGCGGCCGAGGACCCGGCCGCGCTGCGGGACGCCGTCCGAGCCGCGGAGTCCGAGCGGGCCGCCGCCGAGCAGCGCCTCGTGGCCGCCGAGGAAGTGGTCGACACTGCTTCGACCTCCCGGGAGGGGGCGGCTGCCGCCGAGCGAGCGGCTGCTGAGGCCGAGGCGGAAGCCAACCGGACCTGGCGGGAGGCCTCCACCGAGCTCGAGCGGCTCCGCGACGAGTATGAGGACGAGGACAGGGCCCGCGGCGATCTCGAGCGCCGCATCCGCGACGCCGAGCGATTGATCCGCGAGGGCCACGGGAGGGATCCGGCCGAGGCCCTGGCGGCGCTCCCGGAGGAGGACGACCCCCCGGGGCTCGAGAAGCGGGCCGAGCTCGTGGCCCGACGCATGGGACTCCTCGGGCGGGTGAACCTTCTGGCGACGGGGGAGTTGGAGGCGCTGCAGGAACGCCACGATTTCCTCGCCCGCGAGGTCGACGACGTCCGGAAGGCCCGCCGAGACCTGCTGGAGGTCATCCGCCGCGTGGACGACGAGATCACGGAGAGCTTCCACGCCGCCTTCCGCGATGTCGCCGCCGAGTACGAGCGCCTCTTCGGCGAGCTCTTCCCGGGCGGGGAGGGGCAGCTGGTCCTGACCGACCCGGCCGATCCGCTCGAGAGCGGCCTCGAGATCGAGGCCCGGCCCGGCCGCAAGCGCGTGAAACGGATCTCGCTCCTCTCGGGAGGTGAGCGCGCGCTCGCCGCCCTCGCGTTCCTGTTCGCGATCTTCCGCGCCCGCCCCAGTCCGTTCTACCTGATGGACGAGGTCGAGCCCGCGCTCGACGACGTGAATCTTCACCGGTTCCTGAAGCTGATCGGGAGCTTCGCGGCCGACTCGCAGGTGCTCGTCGTCACGCACCAGAAGCGGACGATGGAGGTCGCGGAGATGCTCTACGGCGTCTCGATGAGCAAGGAAGGCACCTCCAAGGTCGTCTGCCAGCGGCTCGAGCATCCGGTCGGGAACGGGCACGGGAGCGGCCGGCCGCCGGCGGAGCCTGTCGCGGTCCGGGTGCCGGAGCCCGACGCCGTCCACTAGCCTGGAGGCCGTGGACCCCCTTCTCGTCGCGGCCGTCGCCGCGCTCGTCGTTCTGGCCGTGGGCGGGATCCTTGTGGCGAGGCGTCGGAGCCGCCGGGGCGGCACGGCGAGGCCGCCTCATATCGCGACTGCGGCCGCGCCGCGCGCCGACGGGCTCGGCGCCGGCGTGAAGACGCTCCTCGCCGGGCGCGAACCGGAGCGGGACGATTGGGCGCGCCTCGAGGATTTGCTGGTGCGGGCCGATGTGGGTCCGGCCACAGCCGCGGACATCGTGTCGGGGATCCGCGACCGGTTCACGCCCGACGCCGATCCCGAGTCGCTCGTCTCGGACGAGATCGTGAGCCTCCTCGGGGGCGACGCGATTCTGGACCTCCCGGCCGGCAGGCTCGCTGTGATCATGGTCGTCGGCGTCAACGGCACGGGGAAGACCACGACGATCGGCAAGCTCGCGCATCTCCTCGCGGCCGGCGGCCGCAAGGTGTGCGTGGCCGGGAGCGACACGTTCCGCGCGGCCGCGTCCGAGCAGCTCTCGGTGTGGGCGGAGCGGGCCGGCGCCCACCTCGTCTCGCAGGAGCGCGGGGCCGACCCGGGTGCCGTGGCGTTCGACGCCGTGCGGTCGGCGGGTGCGCGGGGCATGGACGTCGTGATCGTGGACACGGCCGGGCGGCTTCACACGCGCGCTCCACTCATGGACGAGCTCCGGAAGGTCAAGCGCGTGCTGGAGAAGGCCGCAGGGCAGGTCGACGAGACGCTGCTCGTACTGGACGCCACGACCGGGCAGAATGGCATCGCGCAGGCCCGGGCGTTCACTGAGGCGGTGGGCGTGACCGGCGTGGCGCTCACGAAGCTTGACGGGACGGCCGGGGGCGGCATCGTTCTCGCGATCCGGGAGGAGCTGGGGGTGCCGGTGAAGCTGGTCGGGACGGGCGAGGGGCTCGAGGACCTGGAGCCGTTCGAGGCGAAGGCGTTCGCCGAGCGGATGCTACGGGGGTGAGATGGCCAAGGCCGACATCCTGATCGTCGAGGACCACCCAACGATGCGAGAGGCCATGCGGATGGTCCTCGAGCACGAGGGGTTCGAGATACGCGAGGCGGCCGACGGCGCCGCCGCGCTGGCGATGGTCCGGGAGCAGCCGCCCGACCTGCTCTTCCTCGACCTGAACATCCCGGGAACGAGCGGGGCCGATGTCCTGAAGGAGCTGAAGGGCGACCCGGCCACCGCCGGCGTCCGGGTCATCATCGTCACGGCCACCGGTGAGGAGGGCCGCCAGTTCGTTCTCTCGCTCGGTGCCGACGAATACTTCACGAAGCCGTTCTCGCCGCTCGCCCTGCTCCGCACCGTCGAGAAGGTGATGGAGTCCAAGCCCGGCGGCACCGGCGACGATACGCCGTAGGATCGGCCGGATGTTCGACGCGCTGACCGGCCGTCTCGATGCGGTCTTCAAGAAGCTCCGATCCCGGGGCAAGCTCCACCCCAAGCAGGTGGATGCGGCGCTCGGCGACATGCGCGCCGCGCTGCTCGAGTCCGACGTGGCCGTCGAGGTGGCCGACGACCTCCTCGAGCGCGTCCGGGCCCGCTCGCTGTCCGAAGAGGTGATGAAGAGCCTCACCCCCGCTCAGCAGATCGTGAAGGTGGTCCGCGAGGAGCTCACCGCCACGATGGGCGGCGAGCACGCGCCGTTCGTGCTGCCGCAGGCGCGACCGGCCGTGATCATGATGGCCGGGGTTCAGGGTTCCGGGAAGACGACCGCCTGCGCCAAGCTCGCCCGGATGCTGAAGGAGAAGGGCAAGCACCCGCTGCTCGTTGCCGCCGATCTCCAGCGCCCGGCCGCGATCGAGCAGCTCTTCACGCTGGGAAGCGAGATCGGCGTGCCGGTCGCCTCTGGCGGCAGGGAGGCCCCGAAGGTCGCCAGGGCGGCGCTGAAGCAGGCCGATCGCGAGGGCCTGGACGTGGTGATCGTCGACACCGCCGGCCGGCTGCACGTCGACGAGGAGATGATGAGGGAGGCCAGCCGTGTGAAGGAAGCCTGCGGGCCGCACCACGTGCTGATGGCCTGCGACTCCATGACGGGCCAGGACGCCGTGGTCCAGGCGCGGGCGTTCATGCGCGAGGTGGACACCACAGGGTTCGTCCTCACGAAGCTCGACGGCGACGCCCGCGGCGGCGCGGCCCTGTCCATCACGGCGGTCACCGGGCGGCCGGTGTTCTTCGTGGGCACGGGAGAGAGGTCCACGGATCTGGAGCCGTTCCACCCCGACCGCATGGCCTCCCGGATCCTCGGCATGGGGGATGTGCTCACGCTGATCGACAAGGCCCAGGGGCAGATGGACGCCGAGGTGGCCCGAGAGACGGCCGAGCGGATGCTGAAGGCCCAGTTCACGCTCGATGACTTCCTCACGCAGATGCGTGAGATGAAGAAGCTCGGACCGATCCAGGACCTGCTGGCGATGCTGCCCGGGATCCCGGGCGGGAAGAACGCGCTGAATGACCTCGCGGAGCAGGTCGACGACCGCCAGCTCGTGAGGGCCGAGGCCATCATCTGCTCGATGACCCCGGAGGAGCGCCGTAACCCCGCTATCATCGGGGGCGGCCGGCGCCTGCGGATCGCCCGAGGGTCGGGAACCACGACCGCGGACGTGAACGGGCTCCTGAAGGAGTTCGAGCAGGCCCGGAAGATGATGCGACAGGTGATGGGCGGAAAGCGCATGCCCCGGATCCCGGGGATGCCGAAGATGCCCGGGATGACGTGACGGAAGGATCGAACGCATGTCGACGAGGATCAGGTTGATGCGGATGGGCGCGAAGAAGCGCCCCTTCTACCGTGTGGTCGTGGCCGATCAGCGGAGCTCCCGCGACGGGCGCTTCATCGAGAACATCGGGAAGTACCACCCGCTCGAGGACCCCTCGCTCATCGAGATCGACGAGGAGAAGGCCCTCGACTGGCTCCGCAAGGGTGCCCAGCCCAGCCAGGCCGTGCAGGTTCTGCTGACCAAGGCCGGAATCTGGGAGAAGTTCGCCGCCGGCAAGGGCGCGAAGAAGGAGGCCACGGCCGTCCCGTGAAGGAGCTCCTCGAGTACGTCGCCCGCAATCTGGTCGAGAACCCGGATGCGGTCGAGGTGACCGAGATCCGAGACGAACGCGGCGTGCTCCTCCAGCTCAAGGTCGACCCCGAGGACATGGGAAAGGTCATCGGGAAGGGCGGCCGCACAGCGCGGGCCATCCGGACGGTTGTGAAGGCCGCGGGGACCCGGGCCGGCGTGCCCGTGGCCGTCGAGATCGTGGAGTGAGCCCCGAGCCCGGCCGGATGGTGGCGGTCGGGAGGATCACCCGAGCCCACGGGGTGAGGGGCGAGGTCTCCGTCCTTGTGCTCTCCGAAGTCGAGGACCGATTCGCGCCCGGGGCCGTTCTGTACCTGGAGGACGGGCGACCGCTCGCCGTCGAGGACACGCGTCCCGATCGCGGCCGGCTCCTGGTGAGGTTCCGCGAGGTCCCGGATCGCGACCGTGCCCGGGAGCTCGTGCAGCGGTACCTGTTCGTGTCCGAGGGCGATGTACCCGAGCTGCCCGAAGGCGCCTACTGGCCCCATCAGCTGGAGGGCTGCGAGGTCGTGACGCAGGGCGGACGCTCGCTCGGCCTGATCTGCGAGATCATCCACACGCCGGCCAACGACGTCTGGATCGCGGTGGCGGAGGACGCCGCGGAGACCTTGGTGCCGGCGCTGCGCGACGTCGTGGTGTCGGTCGACGTCGCCGCCAAACGGGTCGTCGTCCGCGAGATCCCCGGCCTGACCGTCGACCGGGAGTGAACGCTGCCTGGCGCCCGCTACCCCTCTACGACCTCCACGTCGTAGGCCCGGAAGACCTCGGCGATCCGGCCCGTGTCGGGGGGCCCGCCGCCGGGGGGGAACGCGGTCGCGAAGTCCTCCAGCATGGCCAGACCTCGCGATGGCGAGAAGATCCCGATGAATCGGGCGGTCACTTCGGCGGGGTTCGAGAATGTGTGGATCACCCCGGGCGGCACATGAGCGAACGAGCCCGAGGGCGCTCGGATCGTGGAGGTTCCGACCAGGAACTCCAGTTCACCCTCGAGCACGAACCAGAACTCGTGAAGCCCATCCCGGTGGACGTGTGGCGGCGGTCCGGGCACGCTCGGGCTCACGGTCGATTCGATCAGCGCGAAGGCCCCTTCGGTTGAGGTCCCGTCCGTCTTCACCATCACCGGGTCGATTCCGATGTTGAACGACCGTCCCTCTCCCGGGCCCAGCACGGAGCCAGCGTCCATCGATCCCTCCTCACTTGGGAAGTGACGAGTATGCCAGCCATGCCCGGGGAGGTCGAGCGAGGTGCACGATCCGCGTCGCGGCCACAAGAGACCTCGCCGCCGGAACCGCTGATAGCCTGCGGTCGTGCGCATCGACGTCCTGACCATCTTCCCCGGTATCTTCGGAAGCCCGCTGCGGGAGAGCCTTCTCGGGAAGGCCATCGAGGCCGGCCTTCTGGACGTCCGGGTCCACGACATCCGCGAGTTCGCCGCCGACAAGCACGGGCAGGTGGACGACTACTCCTTCGGCGGAGGGCCGGGCATGGTCATGAAGCCCGAGCCCATCTTCGCCGCCGCGGAGTCGCTCGGAGAGGGTGAGCGGCGCACGATCCTGCTCTCGCCGGCCGGCCGACGGCTCGACCGGGCGCTGGTCCGCGAGCTCGCCGCGGAGTCGTGGCTCGTGCTGATCTGCGGACGCTACGAGGGCGTTGACGAGCGAGTCGTCGAGGGCCTTCCCGCCGAGGAGGTCTCCATCGGCGACTACGTGCTCTCCGGTGGCGAGGTCGCTGCGCTCGTGCTGTTGGAGGCAGTGGCGCGTCTGGTGCCGGGGGTGGTCGGCCGCGAGGAATCGCTCTCAGCGGAGTCGTTCGAGGAGGGTCTCCTCGACCACCCTCACTACACGCGTCCCCAGGAGTTCCGCGGCATGCGCGTGCCCGATGTGCTGGTATCCGGCAACCACGCGGCCGTCGAGCGTTGGCGACGGGAAGCAGCCCTCGAGAAGACCGGCCGCAAGCGCCCCGACTTGCTGGGTGGCCGTGGGGGGCAACAGAGATAGGGGAAAGCCCGGGTGCTATCATCGTTGCTCCCGCCATGAACAAGACCGATCTCGTCGACAAGTCCTACCTTCGTGACGACCTGCCGGAGTTCCGGCCGGGCGACACGGTGAAGGTGCACGTTCGCGTCGTCGAGGCCGGCCGAGAGCGGGTCCAGGTCTTCCAAGGGGTCGTGATCCGCCGGCAGGGCGGCGGGATCCGCGAGACGTTCACGGTTCGAAAGGTCTCGTTCGGGGTCGGCGTAGAGCGCACCTTCCCGGTTCACTCGCCGACCATCGCGAAGCTGGAGGTGGTCACCAAGGGCCGCGTCCGAAGGGCCAAGCTCTACTACCTGCGGGAGCGCCGGGGGCGCAAGGCGCGCATCAGGGAGCGCCGAGAGGACGTGGCCACCGAGGTCGGTCGCATCGAGACCACCGACGGGGGCGCCGAGGCCGAGGCAGAGGGGCAGGGTTAGCCGGTGTCCGAACGTCCGCCCGGCCCTACGGAGCCGGCCGAGGCGGGCGCCCCGACCACGACCGCCTCACGACCCGAGGAAGGCCTCCCGTCCTCCGACGGGCATCGGGACGAATGGGCGGCCGGAAGGCACACGAGGCAAGGGAAGCACCAGGGCAAGCCCGGGGGAGTGCTCGCGTTCGCCCGCGAGCTGCCGGTCCTTATCATCATCGCGTTCCTCCTGGCGCTGCTCATCAAGACTTTCCTCGTGCAGGCGTTCTACATCCCGTCGGGCTCCATGGAGCCGACGCTCGAGCCTGGGGACAGGGTCCTAGTGATCAAGGTGGCCGGCGCCCCCGGCCGCGGGGACATCATCGTCTTCGAGAACCCCGATCCCTCGCAGGCTCCGGATCGAGGCGTCATCGGGGGCTTCCTCCACTGGCTGTCCGAGGGCCTCGGGTTCGCCCGCCCGAGTGAGGAGGACTTCATCAAGCGGGTGATCGGGCTCCCGGGCGAGACGGTCGAGTACCGGGGGGGCGTTCTCACCATCGACGGCCGGGCGCTGGATGAGCCGTACCTGCGGGGCCCGAAGGACACCCGCCAGTACGGGCCGGTCACGGTTCCCGAGGGGAAGCTTGTCGTCATGGGCGACAACCGGTTGAACTCCAACGACTCTCGGTTCGGCCTCGGCATGATTCCCATCGACAAGGTCGTGGGCAAGGCGTTCGTCATCATCTGGCCACCGTCGCGGATCGGGTGGCTCCGCGGGCCTTAGACCTCGGGCGCTACGAGCGCCGGCTGCGGGAGCAGGGCTTCCGCCGCATCGCCGGCGCCGACGAGGCCGGACGGGGGGCGCTGGCCGGGCCGATGGTCGCGGCTGCGGTGATCCTCCCGGACGGGTTCGACCTCGATGGCCTGGCCGACTCCAAGGTCCTCACTGCCCGCCAGCGAGAATCGTGCTTCGAGCGGGTCGTGGCCGAGGCCCTGGCGGTGTCGGTGTGCCGCGCGATGCCCTCGCGCATCGATCGCCGCGGGCTCCATCGGTCGAACCAGTGGTTGTTGCGGCGCGCCGTGCGGACGCTCGACGTCCGGCCGGACTACGTGCTGACCGACGGCTGGCCGATCCCTCGGATGGGTTGGCCGTGCCTGTCGATCAAGAAGGGCGACGCCGTCACCGCCTCCGTGGCGGCCGCCTCGGTAGTGGCCAAGGTCACCCGCGACCGGATCATGGACCGATACCACCGCAGGTTCCCGGAGTTCGGGTTCGACCACAATCGCGGCTACGGAACCGCGTGGCACCGGCAGGTGCTCGATCGGCTCGGCCCCACGCCGATCCACCGCCTCTCGTTCAAGGGGGTGGGCGATCGGTTGGATGTCGCTCCCACGCGCCATACTGAAGGGTAGATGGCCGAGGACGACATCGAGCGGTTCGAGGAGGAGCGCGAGCTCGAGCTCTACCGCGAGTACCGCGACGTGCTCCCCATGTTCGGGTACGTGGTCGAGACCGAGCGGCGCTTCTACCTGGCGAACCACGTGCAGGTCACGCCGCGGGACGACGGCTCCGGCTGGGTGGAGGTGGAGCTCGCCGATGCCTGGGTCTGGGACATGTTCCGGCCCGCGCGCTTCGTGTCGAAGGTTCGGGTCCTCACGCGGCGCGACGTGAACGTCGAGGAGCTCTCGCGCCAGGCAGAGCCGCTCTCGGGGGAGCCGCCGCTCCCAGACTGAGTGTCGGTGGGCCGGGGTAGGCTCCCGTTCGATGAAGGCCGAAGCGCCCTCCCCTAGGATGACGCTGGGCGCGCTCGGGGAGGAGGCCGCCCTGCGCACCTACCTCGGGCGAGGATATCGGCTCGTCGCCCGTAACTGGCGGTGCAGGGTCGGGGAGCTTGATCTCGTTGTGGAACGCCGCGGCGTCCTGGTGTTCTGCGAGGTCAAGACCCGGGCGGGTGGGACCTTCGGCGGCGGCTACGAGGCCGTCACGGCGGCGAAGCAGCGGAAGCTGCGCCGGCTCGCGGAGCTGTTCCTCTCCTCGGCCGGCCGGTCTTTCGACCGGGTTCGGTTCGACGTCGCGAGCGTCGCGATGGCTCGTCCGAGCGCTCCGTCCGTCGAGATCTTCGAAGACGCCTTCTGACGGATCCGGGCGAGCACCGCTTCATCGGGCCTCTTGACCCGGGCGAGTTGCAACTCTTTCATGCACACCGATGGACGCTTCCGTTGGGGCGGGCCGCGCTCCGGCCTCGACGGGAGCCTGCGCGTTCTCCTCACCGCAGTTGGAGCACCTCGTGGCCCACCTCCGGAGGGTGACTACGCCGCGAGGATACTCCAGGTGGGGTGTTGCCTGGGCATGTCGAGGCCGGGCCGCACACCGCGGTCGCGACCGGCCTGTCACTACCTCGCGCTAGCGTTTCGCGAACGTGTACGGCCGGGTATTCGGGGTCACCGTGGTGGGGATCCGGGGGCGCCTGGTCACCGTGGAGGCGCACATCGGGCGCGGCCTCCCCTCTCTCACGCTGACTGGGCTCCCCGGCGCTCCCGTGCAGGACGCGCGCGACCGGATCCGTCCCGCGGTGGAGAGCTCCGGGCTCGAGTGGCCGCTTCGTCGGGTCGTGGTCAACCTGTCGCCCGGGAACATCCGCAAGGAGGGCCCGGGCCTCGACCTCCCCATCGCGATGGGCGTCCTCGCCGCCTCGGCCCAGGTCCCGGCGACGCTGCTCGAACGATACGCCTTCGTCGGCGAGCTCTCGCTCGAGGGCGGGTTGGTATCCACACCCGGGGTCCTGTCGGTTGCCATCGCGGCTTCCAGGGAGAGCCTTGAGGGAGTCGTCGTGCCGGCGGCGAACGCCGGGGAGGCCGCGCTTGTCGAGGGGCTCCACGTGGTAGGCGCCTCCTCGCTGGTCGAGGTCGCCGGGTTCCTGCGAGGGAGCTGGAGTCCACCGATCGCCTCCGCGGCGAGCCCGGTCGGCCCCGGTGTGCACGGGGTCGACTTCGCCGAGATCCGAGGGCAGGCCCAGGCGCGGCGGGCGCTGGAGGTTGCGGCGGCCGGCGGACACAACGTCTTGCTGGTCGGCTCCCCCGGAGCCGGGAAGACGATGCTCGCCAGGCGCTTGGCCACCATCCTTCCCACGCTCTCGCGGCAGGAGGCCCTCGAGGTCGCCCAGCTTCACTCGGTCGCCGGGCTGCTTCCGGGCACGGGGCTCGTCTCCGAGCGACCCTTCCGGTCGCCTCATCACTCGGTGTCGCTCGCCGGCCTTCTGGGCGGCGGAAGCGTATATCTGCGGCCCGGCGAGGTCTCGCTCGCCCACCACGGCGTCCTGTTCCTGGACGAGCTGAACGAGTTCCGCCGGGACGCCATCGAGGGTCTACGCCAGCCGCTCGAGGACGGCAGGGTCGTGGTGACCCGGATGGCGGGCTCGGTCGAGTTCCCGGCCAGGTTCACGCTCGTTGCCGCCGCCAACCCGTGCCCGTGCGGGTACGAGGGCGATCCTCGCCGCCAGTGCCGGTGCCTTCCGCACCGGGCCCAGCTCTACCGTCAGAAGCTCTCGGGCCCGCTCCTAGACCGCATCGACATCCGGCTCGTCGTGCCGCGACTGTCCAAGCGGGAGCTCCTGGGCGAGAGTGCCGGTGAGACGTCGGCTTCGATCCGCGAGCGCGTCGAGGAGGCGCGCCTGCGCCAGCGCCATCGCTACGCCTCCATGGGCGTTCCTTGCAACGCGCAGCTCCCCGGCCCCCTCGCTCGCCGCCAGGCGCGGATGTCCGTCAGGGCGGGGGATCTGCTGGCCCGGGCGGTGGACACGCTCGCCCTGACGGGCCGGGGGTTCGACCGCGCGCTGAAGGTGGCCAGGACCGTGGCCGACCTCGCTGGCGCCGAGGAGGTCTCCGCCGAGCATCTGGGGGAGGCCCTGTCTTACCGGGCGAGCTTGGGCGAAGAGGGACTGGCCCGTGTCGGCTAGCGGCTCCAAGTGGCCAGAAGGGTTCGCGCGCGGGCGCGACAATCGTCGAGCGGTCTTGGTGCTCTCCGCGCTTCGGGGCCTCACGCCGAGAAGGCTCCTGGAGCTCGCGCGGCGCGGGGGCTCGGCGTCTGCGAGCCTCGCGTTGATCCGCTCGGGAAGGGCCGGGAGCGCCGCCGATCAGCAGTTCGCGCGCTCGATCGATCCGGCGCCGATCGAGGAAGCCGTCGCGGCCTGCGGCGCGCGCATCGTCGTCACCGGGGACGCCGAGTATCCGCACGCCCTGGAGGCGCTTGCCGATCCACCCGCCTCGCTGTTCGTGCGGGGTCGCTCGCTCGCAGAGGTCGCTCCCGCCGTTTCGATAGTGGGTGCCCGCCGGTGCACGGCGCTGGGGGGCGAGATCGCGGAGGACTTCGGGCGCGCGCTGGGGGCGGCGGGAGCATGGGTTGTGAGCGGGGCGGCCCGGGGCATCGACGCGGCCGCCCACGAGGGGGCGCTCGCAGCGGGGGGCCGGACCGTCGCCGTCCTGGGATGCGGGATCGACGTCGTCTATCCGCCGGCGAGTCGGTCGCTGATCGCTCGGATCGCCGAGGCGGGCGCCGTCGTGAGCGAGTACCCGCCGGGGGTTCCGGCCGAGCCGTTCCGGTTCCCTGCCCGCAACCGCATCGTGGCCGCGCTCGGGAGAGCCTTGGTTGTCGTCGAGGGTGCGCCGGGCAGCGGGTCGCTCATCTCCGCCGATCACGCGCTCGAGCTCGGCCGTCAGGTGTTCGCCGTCCCGGGAGCGGTGAACAATCCCCTGGCCGAGGTGCCGTTCGCGCTCATCCGCGACGGCGCCGTTCCGATTCGGGGGGCCGATGACCTGCTTGAGGAGCTCGGGCTCGAGCGGCGCGAGGCGACGGATGCGTCCCCCGGGTCCGGACCGGCGCTGGACGGGCTGGAAGCTGCCGCCTTCTCAAGGGTCACCGGAGCCGTCCTGCCCGAAGTCGTCGCGCGTGAGCTGGGCCTCACGGTTCCCCAGGTCGTCTCCTTGCTCATGAGCCTCGAGATGAAGGGCTTCGTGAGAAGCGTCGGCGGCCGGTTCGAGCGACGGCTCTCACGTGGGACGGGCAAGTCCCCCTCGAGGAGGTGAGTGCGATCAGGCCCTCCGGCGGAGCGCCTGGGACACCCCGCCGGGGGCTACGAGTCGGGCCGGCATCCCCGCGCGGTCGAGAATGCTTGCCGCGATCCCGGAGCGGTTTCCGGACGCGCAGACCGTCCAGGTCTCCCGATCGGGGGGGAGCTCGCCGAGTCGCCCCGGCAAGTCGCCGACGAAGATGTGCCGGCTGTCCTCGAGGTGACCCGCGTCCCACTCGGTTCGCTGGCGGACGTCCAGCACCGATATGGAGCCGTCGCGCAAGGCCTCAAGCAGATCGTCCACACTCGCGACCGGGTAGGAGCGGACCTCGTGCCCCGCCGAGCGCCAGGCGTCGATCCCGCCGTCCAGGTAGCCGACCACGCGCTCGAACCCGATCCGGAACAACGCCGAGGCTGCCTCCTCCGCAGCGTCGCTCTCCGGCTCCGGCAACACCAAGAGGATGGGGGTGTTGAACGGAACGAGCCAGCCCACGTAGCTCGAGAACGAGTCCTGAAGCTGGACGTTCAGCGACCCGGGGACGTGCGAAGCGGCGAACTCCCGACTGTCACGAGCATCGATGACGTGGGCTGTCCCGACGCGAGCCGCGAAGCTCTCGGCGGAGAGTCCGGGCGGCTTCGGCACGCTCCCGTAGACCTTGGGCCCCGCGCGGTTGATCGGGGCCATGTGCGCGTAGTAGGCCGGGAAGGCAGCGAGCCCCGCGAGCTGCTGCTCGACGAACGACTCCAGGTCCAAAGAGGCGAGCGCCGGGTTCTCGGCTCGCTCGTGTGCGATGGTCGACGTCCTCGACTCCTGGGGGGTCCCACTCGCGCAGAAGCTTCCGGCACCGTGCGTGGGAAGTACCTGCGCGTCGTCTGGCAGAGCCGCCAGGCGTCGGAGCGAGGCGTACTGGGCTCGGGTGAGCCGGTCGGTCATCTCGGGGCCGAGCAGGTCGGTTCGCCCCGCGCTGCCCACCATCAGGCTCCCGCCCGTGAACACCCCCATGGGGGTCCTCCCCTCCGACACAAGAAAGGAAAGGTGCTCCGGCGTGTGGCCTGGCGTCTCCATCGCGCGCAGCCGGACGCCGCCCAGCTCCAGCTCGTCTCCCTCACGGAGCGCCGAATATGCGAACCCGTAGCCCGCCGCCGCCGATCCCGCGATCTCCGCGCCGGTTGCCACGCGGAGCTCGAGCGCACCGGACACGTAGTCGTTGTGGACGTGCGTCTCGAGGACGAGCCGGATCCCAGCTCGACGGGCCTCCGCCGCCGCAAGCACGCGTCCCACGTCACGTTGGGGATCGACGATGGCGGCCTCGCCGTCCGAGACGATGAGGTAGCTGTTGTCTCCGAGACCCTGGGTCACGAACAGCTCGAGTTCCATCACGTCGCCCGAAACGCTCCCGCTCGCACCCGATCATCCTAGGGTGAACGGCCTATGGCCGTCGGCACGTGAGTTCGCGGACACTTGAACCGCCCCCACCGCGTTGATACAAGAGGTCCGTACCACACCGGACCGGAGAGGAACATGGCAGCGCGCGATCTCCTTGCCCGCCCAGAGGCGATGCTCGTCGAGGACTTCGTCGACCATATGTCGCTGGAGCGGCATCTGTCGGCCAACACGGTCGCGGCCTACCGGCGCGACCTGACCCAGCTCGCGCTGTTCCTCGCCCGGCAGCGCCGCACATTGGCCACGGCGACCTACGCGGTGCTCCGGCGGTTCCTGGGGCAGCAGGTTACTCGAGGCTACGCGCGCGCCTCGATCGCGCGCCGAGTCGGCGCGATCCACACGTTCTACCGGTGGGCGGCCGCCCGCGGGGTGGTCGCGACCGACCCCGCGGCTCTGCTCGGGCGGCCCAAGGTGAGCGCTCGCCTGCCGACCGTCCTTCGGCCGGCGGAGGCCGCTTCCCTCGTCACGGCCCCCGAGCTGGGCGGCAGGGCGGCGGCCGGGACGCTCGATGCGGCTATCACCCTGCGCGATCGGGCCTTGATGGAGCTCCTGTATGGCTCGGGTCTGCGCGTCGCGGAGGCAAGCGGTCTCACCATCGAGAGCCTGGATCTCGATCGCGGTCGGGTTCTGGTCATGGGAAAGGGCGCCAAGGAGCGCGAGGTCCCGCTCTCGGAGCCTTCGATCGACGCGATCCTCGTGTATCTGCGCGACGGGCGACCGCGACTTGCACCAGATGGATCTCCGGCCGTGTTCTTCAATCGCCGGAAAAAGCCCATGTCCACGCGAGATGTCCGCGCGATGGTGGAACACTATGCTCGGAGGACGCTGTCGGGGCGGCACGTGACGCCGCACAGCCTCAGGCACTCGTACGCCACTCATCTTCTGGAGGGAGGAGCGGACATCCGCGCGGTGCAGGAGCTTCTCGGGCACGCGAACCTGGCCACAACCCAGCGCTACACGCACGTCTCGCGTTCGCGTCTGTACGACGCGTATCGGAAGAGCCACCCGAGGGCGTGATGGGCAAGGCGACCAAGGCATCGAAGCCCACCAAGCCCACCAAGCCCACCAAGCCCACCAAGAAGCCCCAAGCGCCGAAGCTGGCCAAGGCAGCCGGGGCAGCCAAGGCAGCCAAGTCGGGCAAGGCCTCCGCCGGGAGCAAGCTCCTTCCATCCGCGAAAGTGGCCCGGGAGCCCGTCGCCACAGGAGGAGCCTCGCCGGATGTCGCGCCCGAGCTGGCTGCGCTGTGGACTTCGTTCAAGGACAACTCCTCGGCCGAGGCGCGGGAACGGCTGATCCTTCACTACGCCCCACTCGTGAAATACGTGGCCAGCCGCGTGGCTACCGGTCTTCCCGCCAGCGTGGACCAGGCCGATCTCGTCTCCTATGGGATGTTCGGCCTGATCGACGCGCTCGCGAAGTTCGAGCTCGCGCGCGGGAACAAGTTCGAGACCTATGCGATCCCCCGGATAAAGGGTGCCATCATCGACGAGCTCCGGGCCATGGACTGGGTCCCGAGGTCGGTGCGATTCAAGGCCCGGGAGATCGAAAAGGCCTACGCCGACATCGAGGCGATGGTCAAGCGGGCGCCCACGGAGCCGGAGGTGGCCGAGCGCCTCGGGGTCTCGATCGCCGAGCTCCACGCGGTCGTCAGCCAGATCTCGTTCGTCTCCGTGCTCGCCCTGGACGAGCTGCTGTCGGTCGGGAGCGATCGGGGCGAGCAAATCTCGTTGCTCGACATTCTGGCGGACAAGGGCCTGGACCCGACCGCCAGCCTCGAGGGTCAGGAGACCCGAGGCTTGCTCGCGGCCGCGATCAACTCCCTCTCGGAGCGCGAGAAGATCGTGGTGACCCTCTACTACTTCGAAGGCCTGACGCTCGCGGAGATCGGGGAAATCCTCGGAGTGACGGAGTCGCGCGTCTGCCAGATCCATACGAAAGCCGTCAACGGGCTTCGGCTGCAGCTGGTTGAGGTCGACTGATCCATCCGATCTCACTCTTCCTGTGACGAAGCTCACAGCGCGACCGAGACCGATCCGCTAGCCTCGGCTTCACAGACCCACCCTTGGAGGACATCGTGCGGCTTAGACGCCTGGTCCTCCCCCTCGCGATGACGACGCTCGTGCTCGTTCCGGCGAACGTCCGTGTCGCCTCGGCCTGGGGAAGCTGGCCATGGCCGGTGGTGGGTCCGGTCGTCCGGGCCTTCGACCCCCCTTCCACACCGTTCGGCGCCGGCCACCGAGGGATCGACATCGCGGTCCCTTATGGGACGTCGATAGCCGCCCCGGCCCCTGGGGTTGTGAGCTTCGCCGGACCTGTTGGCGGGCAGCTCTTCGTCTCGGTAGACCACGGTGGTGGGCTCGTCACCAGCTACTCCTGGCTCTCGATCGTCGCCGTCCGCAGGGGCGATGCGATGATCCCGGGGACGATCCTCGGCCTTACGGGCGTGGGGCACCCGGGCTTGACGATTACACATCTCCACTTCGGAGCGCGGCAGGACGGCGTCTACATCGATCCGATGTCGCTACTGTCGGCGGGAAGCGTGGTGGACCTCATCAGGCTTGCACCGATCCCGGCTGCGGGCGGGACCTGACCTAACGGCCGTCTCGGGCCTGCACGCCTACAATGTGCCGTCCGATCGACCGAGGATGGCCCGCCTGTTCCTCCGCTTTAATCGAATGGCGATGACGGCCGCGCTGGCCGCGATGCTCCTGGCCGTCCTGCCGGGGGCAAGGGCGCTCGGACAGTCGATCGGCGAGCCGGGGACGTGGGGGCAGTTCCAGGGAGGACCCGGGCACCCCGGGACCACCCAAGGGGGCGGGCCTGCTCCTCCTTACCGCGAGTCGTGGACGTTTCGAGCGCCGGAGGGGGCGCTCTCCGCCGCTGTTGTCGCCGAGGGCGTGGCGGTGACCGTGGGTGAGCGCGGCGTATTCGGCATCGACCTCGCGACGGGGGAGCAGCGCTGGGCGCTCTTCCGCAACGGGGGCCCGCTGTCACCTCCGGCCGTAGGGGAGGCCGACGGGAGCCCGGTTCTCGTGTTCACCGACGAGTCGGAGAGCCGTGGAACGAGCCTAGTGGGGGTGGAGCTCGAGGGGCGGTCCGAGGTCTGGCGGACCCCCTTGAAGGATGACAGCCGAAGCGGCGTCACTGTTTTCGGCGATAGCGCCTTCGTTGGAGACGACGGCGGCAACGTATACGCCGTGGACCTCTCGTCGGGCGATCTCCGCTGGACCGCGAAGACGATCGGCAGCGTACGGGCCCCTCCCGCAGTCGCCGACGGCAGGGTCTACGCGGTCGGCCTGGACACCGACGCGGGACGCGTGGAGGTGCTGGCGCTCAACGAGTCCGACGGTGACGTGGCCTGGCGCTTCGCGCCCCAGGCAGCCGGGGCAACCGCCTCGACCGCCGCGGCGGGCGACGGGCGCGTGATCGTGGCGTTTGCGGACCGTTTCGTGCGGGCATTCGGCTCCGACGGCGGCAGCCAGCGTTGGGGGAGCCTCGTGAGCTCCATCCCCTTCCCTTTCTCGTCCCCGGCGTACGCCGGCCAGGACGTGTACGTCTCGGATCTCTCGGGCGGGCTCTACCGACTCGACGCGGGGTCCGGCAAACGCATCTGGGGCTACCAGCTGAACGAGCTCGTTGTGCGAAGCTCCCCGGCGGTCTCCGGCGAGAGCGTACTCGTCGGGCTGGACGACGGTCGGCTCGTCGCGATCGACGTGGCCTCCGGGGATCTCGTGTGGCAGAGTCCCGCGACCGAGGGACGCATCGGAGCGCTTGCCGTCACGCCCGACCGGGTGCTGGCCGTCAAGGGAGGCAAGCGTCCCGGCCTGCTGGCCTTCGAGCACGATCCGGACGGGGCGCTCGTGGCCATTCCGTCGCCGACGGAGCCCGCGATCGGGGAGCTGCTGTTGAGGTTCGGCCTGGCCCTCCTGATCGTGGTCGCCGTGCTCTTCCCCCCGGCGCTCCTTGCGGCTCGGAGGATCGGCCCGCCGGAGCTCCCCGATGTGACAGAGGCAGCCGACCAGGACGAGGAAGTCGAGGACGACGAGCCGTGACGAAGAAGAAGCGCAGGCGAAGGTCCCCCGCTCGCCAAAAGGTCTCGAGCCCTGTAGCGGTGCAGGAGCAGGCACCGGAGGGCCGGACGCGAACCGGGCTGCTCTTCGGCTCCCTGCTGGGTGGGGGCCGGGCATCTCCCTATCCGGGGATGCTCACGTCGCTCGGACGCGGGGCGATCGTCGTCGGGTCCTCGCCGATCCTGCTTGTCGCGCCGTGCCTTCTGGTCCTTGCCACCTGGCTGGGGCTTCTCGCGCTCGGGCTCGAGGGATCGGCTGCGCGCATGGTGGACCTGCTGGCGCTTCCTCCCATCAGCACGCAGTACGACCTCGGCACCGGGCAGGCCATCTACGGCCTGGGCGGCGCCTTCCCGATCTTCCTCCTCGCATCCCTCGTGGTCCGTTCCGTCGTCATGGCCGTGCTCTCCGGCATGACCGTGGAGGCGGTCGAGAGCGGCCGGGTGTCCGCCGACGGGATTCGGCGCGGCTTGCGGATCATCCTGGTCACGTTCGCCGTCAACATGCTGTCCGTGGGGATCATCATCACGGGGAACCTGATCCTCCCCGTACTAGGGCCGGGGATCGGCTTCCTCGGGTTCGTAGCCGTCCTCGTGGCCGGGCTGTTCTTCCTGGTCTTCGCCCCGATCGCGGCCGTCCGCGAGCGTCGGGGACTGCAGGAGGCGCTCCGACGGTCCGGCCGCGCGGCCATGTTGCCGGGCGGTCGGCACATGTTGATATCGACGTTCTACTTCCTCTTGGCGCTCCCGCTCATGGTGGGGCTGGCGCCGGGCGGTGGCTTCCTCACGGCGAACCCCACCCTGGCGACCTGGATCTTCGTGCTGGCCTCCAATTTCATCCATCTCACCTTCCTGGCCGCCTTCGCCTACCGGTGGATCGTGGTCGAGCCGGAGATCCCCGAGCAGCCGGTCCGCCGCCGCCGCAGGTAGCGGCTCGCCTCCTGTGCGGTCGGGGCCGGATCGTCGCTGCTAGACTCGGTCGCCGGCGCCTCGTGCGCCGAATTCGCACGCCCGGGGACCGCCCCCGGGGTCCCTGCGCGAGCCGGGCCGTGGGCGGGACGAGCCGGGCGGAGGTCACAACCGAGCAAGGAGGAAGCGTCGTGCCCGTCGTCACCAGGCGGGAGCTCCTGGAGGCAGGTATCCACTTCGGGCACCAGACCCGGAGGTGGAACCCGAAGATGGGTCGGTACCTGTTCGGGGAACGCTCCGGCATCTACATCATCGATCTCGAGAAGACCCTGACCGGGCTCGAGGAGGCCCATGAGTTCGTCCAGGATCTCGGCCGCCGAGGCGGGGTGGTCCTATTCATCGGCACAAAGAAGCAGGCCCAGGAGACCATCGCGGAGAACGCGGATCGTGTAGGCATGCCATACGTGAACACGAGGTGGCTGGGAGGGATGCTCACGAACTTCCAGACCGTCTCTCGGCGGCTCCTGCGGTTGCGCGAGCTACGCGAGATGGAAAGAGGAGGCGCATTCGAGTTCCTCCCCAAGAAAGAGGTTCTCCGGCTCCGACACGAGCGGGACAAGCTGGAGCGCAACCTCGGCGGCATCCAGGACCTTGAGCGGCTTCCCGAGGCCATCTTCGTCGTCGACACGAAGAAGGAGCACATCGCGGTCGGCGAAGCCCGCAAGCTCGGCCTTCCCGTGATCGCCATCGTCGACACGAACTGTGACCCCGACGAGGTCGACTACGTAATCCCCGGGAACGACGACTCGATCCGGTCGGTGGCGCTCGTGACGAGGCTCATCGCCGATGCCCTTGCGGATGGCCGGCATGAGGGTCGGGAGCGGCTGGTCACCAAGGCGACCGGGCCCGAGATCGAGCCCGAGCCCCAGCCCGAGCCCGAGCTTGAGCCGGAGCCCGCGCCCGAGTCCGAGTCCGAGTCCGAGTCCGAGGACATGGCTACAGCGTCTGCCGTCCCCGCAGTCGCCTCCGGTGAGGCTCGAGTCACCCCGCAGATCGCGGAGGAGCCCCAGTGAGCGACTCCGAAATCTCAGCAGAGCAGGTGAAGGCCCTCCGCGACGCAACGGGGGCCGGGATGATGGAGTGCAAGCGCGCGCTTCAGGAGTCGGGCGGGGACATGGCCCGGGCCAAGGAGATCCTCCGCGAGAAGGGGCACGCCGACGTGCGGAAGCGCTCCGGTCGCTCGGCGAACCAGGGTCTCATCGAGAGCTACATCCACTTCAACAACGCCGTCGGCGTGTTGGTCGAGTTGAACTGCGAGTCCGACTTCGTCGCCAACACGGACGAGTTCCGTGCCCTCGCCAAAGACGTCGCCCTCCACGTCGCGAGCGCGATGCCCCTGTGGGTGAGCCGGGACGACGTGCCCGAGGAGACCCTCGATGCCGAACGGCGCATCTACGAGGCCGAGGCCAGTCAGCTCGGCAAGCCCGAGAACGTCATCGAGCGAATCGTCGAAGGCAAGCTCGAGGGGTTCTTCAAGACCTCCGTCCTACTGGACCAGGCCTTCGTGAAGGATACGGACAAGACGATCCGGCAGCTGATCGACGATGTGTCCTCAAAGGTGGGGGAGAAGGTTGCCGTGCGCCGCTTCGTCCGGTACAAGCTTGGGGAGGAGCTCGACTGAGGGGGCCCGGCGTGGCTGACGTGGGGGGAACGCAGACGTCCCGGCCCATCTATCACCGGGTCCTGCTGAAGCTCTCCGGCGATGCCTTCTCGGGTCCGGACCGCGACTACGGCATCTCGACGGAGGCTACGGCCCTCCTCGCCCGGCAGCTCGGCGACGTCGTCGACCTGGGTGTCCAGACCGCCGTCGTGGTCGGGGGAGGAAACATCTTCCGGGGGCGTCAAGCCCCCGGCATCGAGCGATCCCGCGCCGACTACATGGGCATGCTCGCCACCGTCATGAACGCGCTCGCGCTCCAGGACGCGCTCGAGAAGATCCACGTCACGACCCGGGTCCAGACCGCGATCCACATGGCACAGATCGCCGAGCCCTATGTACCGCTCCGCGCACAGCGTCACCTGGAGAAGGGTCGCATCGTGATCTTCGCCGCGGGTATCGGCGCGCCCTACTTCTCGACCGACACTACCGCCGCGCAACGAGCGCTCGAGATCGGGGCCGAGGCCATCCTCAAGGGCACGAAGGTGGACGGGGTCTACGACGCGGACCCGCATATCGACCCGGGCGCGCGGCGCTTCGAGACCATCGAGTACCTCGAGGTCCTCCGCCGCGGCTATCAGGTGATGGACGCGACGGCCATTTCGCTTTGCATGGAAAACAAGCTCCCGATCATCGTGTTCGACTTCCGGCAGGAGGGGAACATCAAGCGGGCGCTCTCCGGCGAGCCCATCGGGACCCTCGTTCACGGCGGTGTGGCATGACCGTCGAGTCCGCACTCACCGCGGCCGCAGACAAGATGAAGAAAGCGCTTTCGGTTCTGAAGGAGGAGCTTGCAGGCATCCGGACCGGCCGTGCCACACCGGCGCTACTTTCGCGGATCACCGTGGACTATTACGGTACTCAGGTGCCGATTAATCAGCTGGCCTCGTTCTCCGTCCCGGAGCCGCGGATGCTCCTGATCCAGCCGTTCGACAAGGGCGCGATCTCCTCCATGGAGAAGGCGCTCCTCGCGAGCGACATCGGGATCACCCCATCGAACGACGGCAACGTCATCCGGCTCTCGTTCCCACCGCTCACGGAGGAGCGCCGGAAGGAGCTCATCAAGGTGGTCCACCAGCGAGGTGAGGAGGCCAGGGTCGCCGTCCGGAACGTCCGGCGTCATTCCAAGGATGAGGTCGAAAGGCTTGAGCACGACCACGCCATCTCAGAAGATGACTTGAAGCGTGCCGAGAAGGAGCTGCAGAGGCTGACCGACCAGTACGTGTCGGACACCGACGAGATCGTGGCCCACAAGGAGCAGGAGCTCGGGGAGTTCGCGTGACGGCTGAGGGCGAGGGCAAGTCCGACAAGAAGGACGAAGACCTCTTCGAGGATCTGGACAAGTTCTTCGCGCCCATCCAGGACGTCGACTGGCCCGAGACCGTCTCCGAGGAGGAGGAGCGGGCCGGACACGAAGCGCCCCCCGAGCCCCAAGAAGCTCCCGAGGAAGAGCGGATCGAGCTCCCCGACCTCTCGGGGATCGACCAGATCGACGACCTCCGGGACACCGGAGCGATCGAGGAGCCGGTCGGCCTCGACGAGCCCGCGCCTGCTGAGACGCCCGGTCAGGCGGGGCTCTTCTTAGGGGAGCACCCTGAGGAAGGCGGCTGGCCGGAAGAGGAAGAGGAAGAGGACGAGGACGAGGGCGCGGCCTCGGCCGTGTACGAGACCGAGCCGGATATCTCCCTCGAGAGCTTCCGGACGCCGCCGTCCGCGTACGCGGACCTGCCCGGTCCCGACGACGAGGAGGACGAGGAGGACGTGGCCGCGCCCATGGAGGGCGCTCCCTTCGAACCCGAAGAGGAGCCTTCGCCCGAAGCGGTGGAGGCCGCCGCTGACCACTTCGCCGAGTCGATCCTCCTAGAGACACCGTCGGAAGCCAAACCGGGGCGCGAGCGGGGCCTCCCCCACCCGTTCGATCTCCCCGAGGAGCCCGAAGCGGTGGAGGGAGCCCTGCTCGCGGAACTCGACGAATCTGCCGAGGGGCCCAGGTCCGTGCGGGTCGGAGAAGCGGAGGGCCTGGGTGGGCCGAGCTGGCAGGAGCCGACCTCGATCGAGGTCGGCGCAGATCAGGAGCGCGGAAGAGTCTCGCGTGACGTCCCTGCGGCCTTCCTGACCGGGATCGTCCTGGCCGGCCTCGCCGTCGGCAGCATCGCGATCGGGATCGGGCCGTTCGCGATCGTGGCCGGCGCGATGGTGCTCATGGGACAGGGCGAGCTCTACGGCGTGATGCTCAAGCGCCATTACCAGCCGGCGACGGCGCTCGGCCTTGCATCGGGGGGGCTGATCCTGGGGGCCGCCTACTTCCGGGGCGAGTCCGCGATGCTCTCGATGCTCGCGCTCTCGACCTTCGCCACGTTCATCTGGTTCATGGCGATGACGGCGGCCCACCGCAAGCGCACCCTTGGGAACGTCGGCGCGACGCTCCTCGGGGTCGTCTACGTGCCGCTCCTGGCCGGGTACGGGCTCACGATGCTCCGGCTGCCGGACGGCCGCGCGCTCACGCTCTCGGTGATCGGGCTCACCTTCGCCTACGACACGGCGGCGTTCGTCGTCGGGTACTTCTGGGGCAGCCGGCCGCTGGCGCCGACCGTCAGCCCGAAGAAGTCCTGGGAGGGCGCGATCGGGGCGACCCTCGTCGTGATCGCCGTGTCGGTCGGGATCGTCGCCTCGTCGGTGGACCTGCTCAGCTCCGTCGGCGACTCGGTCGGCCTGGCCGTGGTGGTCGCCATCTTCGCGCCGCTCGGCGACCTCGCCGAGTCGCTCCTGAAGCGCGACCTCGGCGTGAAGGACATGGGAAGCATCCTGCCCGGGCACGGGGGTGTGCTCGACCGCATCGACTCGGTCCTGTTCGTCGCGCCCGCGGCGTTCATGTTCCTCCGCCTGATACTTCTGTAACCGCCCGAGGTGCGCGCCGCATTGGCGTCTGTGGCGTTAACCTTGATGAGATGCGTTCGCTCATCATCCTCGGATCCACCGGATCGGTCGGCACCCAGGCCCTGGACGTCGTCCGGCGCAACCCGGACCGCTTCCGGGTGATCGGGCTCTCCGCCGGCTCCAACCATGAGCTCCTCGTCGGGCAGATCCGGGAGTTCCTGCCGCCCTTCGTCGCGATCGCGGACCCGGAGGCCGCGCGCGACCTGGGGGAGCGGCTCGGCGGGGTCTCGGGGATCGAGATCCTCACGGGCCCGGAATCGGCGGAGGCCCTCGCGCGCGACGTCGAGGCCGACATGGTGCTGAACGCGCTCGTCGGCTCGGTCGGCCTCGCGCCGACGCTCGCCGCCCTTCAGTCCGGCAAGATCCTCGCGCTCGCGAACAAGGAGAGCCTGATCGTCGGCGGCGAGCTGGTCCGGGATCTCATCAAGGGGGAACCCGAGCGGCTCGTCCCGGTGGACTCGGAGCACGCGGCGCTGGCGCAGTGCCTCCGCGGGGAGCGGCGAGAGGACCTGAAGCGTGTGATCCTCACCGGCTCCGGCGGTCCGTTCCGCGGCTGGACCCGCACCGAGCTGGCTAAGGCCTCGGTGAAGGAGGCGCTCGCCCACCCCGTGTGGCGGATGGGCCCCAAGATCACGATCGACTCGGCAACGCTCATGAACAAGGGGTTGGAGGTGATCGAGGCCCACTACCTGTTCGGCCTGGAGTACTCGCAGATCCACGTGGTCATCCACCCTGAGGGCATGGTCCACGCCATGGCCGAGTTCAGAGACGGGAGCATGCTCGCGCAGTTCGCCGTTCCCGACATGCGCCTGCCGATCCAGCTTGCCCTCGCGTGGCCGGACCGGCTTCCGACCGGGGTCGACTCGGTGCCGCTCGCCGATCGCAAGCTGACGTTCGAGCCCCTCGACCGGGAGGCGTTCCCCGCCGTCGACCTCGCTTACCGCGTCGGTGGCCTGGGCATCACATTTCCCGCGGTCATGAGCGCGGCCAACGAGGTGGCGGTCATGGCGTTTCTGGAGGGCAAGATGGCGCTGACCCGGATCACCGAGGTTGTTCAGGCGGTGGTGGACGAGCACGATGCGCCCTCCGTGGTCTCGGTGGTGAACCTGGAACGGGCCGACGCCTGGGCCAGGCACCGCGCCGCCGAGATCATCGAGGCTCGTTGACCGGGCCGCGCTGATGGCCGGAGTCGTCGGCCAGGTTTCGTTCTTCGTCGCCCTCCTGGTCGTGATCGTGATCCACGAGGCCGCGCACTTCGGCGTCGCCAAATGGTTCGGCATCAAGGTGGAGGAGTTCTTCGTCGGCTTCGGGCCGCGCATCTGGTCCTTCCGTCGCGGCGAGACCGAGTACGGTCTGAAGGCGATCCCGGCCGGGGGGTACGTGAAGATCGCTGGGATGAACCCGTTCCAGGAGACTCCGGCACACGAGCTGCCCAGAAGCTTCGGGGCGAAGCCCATCTGGCAGCGAGCCTTGGTCATCGTCGCCGGTCCGGCGACGCACTTCGTGCTGGCGTTCCTGTGCTTCGCGATCTGGCTGGCGGCGATCGGTGACCCGCGGATCCCGCTGATCGAGGAGGTCGAGCCGACCCTGAACGGCTCGGCCTCCCCGGCCGCCGCTGCGGAGCTTCGGCCGGGCGATCTCGTTGTTGGCGTCGGGCCCATCGAGGATCCGACGGACGAGGAGCTGATCCGGTTCACGCGCGACCACGTCGGGGAGCCGATCTCGCTCAGCATCGAGCGCGAGGGCGAGGTCTTCACGGTCCGGATCACGCCCGTTCTGGCCGACGTCGACGGCGAGAGGGTCGGTCGGATCGGGGTCGCCCTCTCCCTTGCGCGGGATCGTGCGGGACCGATCGGCGCCGTGACCGGCGGCGCGAAGCTCGTCGGCTCAGCCGCGGTGGGCACCATCGAGAACCTTGGGAGGGTCTTCGGCCCCGAGGGCATCGGCCGCGTGTTCACGCTGCTGTTCACCGACGCCGAGCGGACGCCCCGCGACCCGGCGAGCGTGGTTGGTATCGGGCGCTTCGCCGGGCAGACCGCAGAGGCCGGGAACTTCGGCGACTTCCTTTACCTGTTCGCCCTTGTGAACGTGTTCATCGGCCTGCTGAACCTGCTGCCGCTACCGCCGTTCGACGGCGGGCACCTCGCCGTGCTCGCGATCGAGAAGGTGCGGGGCCGGAAGGTCGACATGCGCAAGCTCGTTCCCATCTCGGCCGTCGTGGCGATGTTCTTCATCCTGTTCACGCTGTCGGTCGTGTATCTGGACATCGCGAAGCCGATCGACCTCCCTTGAGGCCGGCGACGCACGGCCCGCGCGCTTGCCACAAGTTCTCAACACCCGGCCGGAAGGCCCGCAACACGCTGCGGCTACGATGAGGGCGTGAGCGAAGAGACCGTCCTGGTGGTCGACGATGAGGAGGCCATCGCGGAGGCCGTCCGCGCCCGACTCGAGAGTGAAGGCTACGAGGTTCTCGTGGCCCACGACGGGCCGCAGGCCATCAAGGCATGCGAGGAGCACCATCCCGACCTCGTCGTGCTCGACCTCATGCTCCCTGGGATGGACGGCCTGGAGGTTTGCAAGGAGATCCAGCGCACCGAATGGACCCCCGTGCTGATGCTGACTGCGCGCACCGACGAGTCGGACAAGGTGGCCGGCTTCGCGGTGGGGGCCGACGACTACCTCACGAAGCCGTTCAGCCTGCGCGAGCTCGCCGTTCGCGTGAAGGCGATCCTCCGTCGGGTCGAGCGGGTCCGGTCGGTCCAGACCACCGAGCCGGTCACGCGGGGAGCCCTCACCGTCGATCCGGGCCGGCGGAGCGTGACGGTCGACGGCGGCGAGGTGGCGCTCACGCCCCTTGAGTTCGAGATCCTGCTGACGCTTGCCAGGGACCCCGGCGTCGTATTCACTCGCGAGCAGCTCATGGATCGCGTGTGGGGCTACCGCGACTACGCCGGCGGGCGCGTCGTCGATTCCCACGTAGCCCGCATCCGTCGCAAGCTCGGCGAGGACGGCGGCGAGCCGCGGTTCATCCGCACGGTGCACGGGGTCGGCTACGCGCTCCGGGTGGAGGCCTGACGTGCGCCCGCTCGACCGGCTGCCCACGATCCGGGCGAAGCTCGGCTCGACCATCGTGTTCGCGGTCGGGATGACCATCGTCCTCGTGTACTTCTTGCTTGGATTCGCGCTCCGAAACTCCTCCCGCGACGCGGACCTGATCGAGCTCTTGCGTGTCGCCGACCGGTCCGCCGGGGGAACGCTGGAGAAGGTCCCGGAGGGAGTGACGGTCCTCCTCCTGCGTGACGGGAGGTTCTTCTGGTACGGCCCGACGGGCACACCGCCTCCGAGGTTCGACGACGGCCGTGTTCACCTGGGAGTGGCGAACGGGATCGAGTTCGCGGCCGTGCCGGTCCGGCAGGAGGGTCGGCCGCCGGGAACCGCGTACGCGATCCGCGACGCCCCCGGGGAGGGGGCGCTCGGGGTCTTCCCCTCCACCGTTCGCTTCCTGCGGGACTTCTGGTGGCAGCTCCTCGTCGCCGGAGCCATCGCGGCGGCGATCTCGTTGTTCGTGGCGAGGTGGCTGGCCCGAGGGATGACGAAGCCGCTGCGCGACATGGCTCAGGCCGCGAGGAAGATGGAGCGCGGCGACTACGGACAACGCGTGCACACGGCCTCGCGTGACGAGGTCGGCCAGCTCGCCGAGGCGTTCAATCGCATGAGCGCGGAGCTCGAGGGTGTCGAGCGGCTTCGCCGGGACCTCGTCGCCAACGTCTCCCACGAGCTGAAGACGCCGATCTCGGCCCTCCGGGCCCATCTCGAGAACCTCCTGGACGGAGTCGAGCGCCCCGATCCCGAGACGCTTCAGGTGATGCTCACCCAGTCGGAGCGGCTCTCGCGGCTGGTCGAGCAACTCCTCGACCTCTCGCGCCTCGAATCCGGCGACGTCCCCCTCGATCGTCAGGAGGTCGCGCTCGCCCCGCTGGTGTCCGAGGTGCTCTCCGAGATCGAGGTGACGCGGTCGGGCCGGGGAGTGGCGGTCGAGAGCGAGGTCGCCGCCGACCTCCCCCCCGTGTTCGCCGACAGGGAGCGCGTGCACCAGGTGCTGTTCAACCTGCTGGACAACGCCGTCCGCTTCACGCCGGAGGGCGGCGCGGTGAAGGTCTCCGCCGTCCGGAAGAACGGCGACTGTCAAGTGAGGGTGGCGGACACCGGGCCCGGCATCGAGCCGGAGCACCTACCCAGGCTCTTCGAGCGCTTCTACCGGGTCGACCCCGCGCGGTCGCGGGAGGACGGAGGGACCGGGATCGGCCTGGCGATCGCGCGTTCGGTCGTGGAGGCGCACGGCGGCCACATCCGAGCCGAGAGCGAGATCGGCAAGGGAAGCGTGTTCACGTTCGAGCTGCCGGTCGCCGGTGCGGCCGGGACAAGGAGGGACCAGTGAAGTCGAGCACGACGACGATCGAGGTGGCGGCGCCGTCGCGGTACGCCTTCGCCGACCTCACAGAGGACCTCCAGCGGGCGATCAAGGACTCCGGCGTCACGGAGGGGGCCGTCATCGCGTTCTGCCCACACACGACGTGTGCCCTGCTGATCAACGAATGGGAGGACGGCTCGCTGGCGGACTTCCGCTCGCGGCTCCGGTCGCTCGTCCCGGAGGACGTCTACTACGCCCACGACGACCTGCAACGGCGGACCCAGAACCTCGCCGAGTCGCACGAGCGCCGGAACGGACACTCGCACGTGAAGTCGATGCTCCTTTCGGCCTCTTCGCACGCCATCCCGGTCTCGGATGGCGAGCCGGCGTTCGGGCGCTGGCAGCGGCTGATCCTCTTCGAGATGGACGAGCCGAAGGACCGGCAGATCGTCTTCCATGTGTTCGGCGACTGACCGCGCATTGATAGCCTGGACGTAAGGATGCTCGCGAACCGACACAACACGAGGAAGGTTCGGCTCGGCACGGTCGAGATCGGCGGCGACGCCCAGGTCAGCGTCCAGTCGATGACGACGACGAAGACCGCCGACGTGAACGCCACGCTGCAGCAGATGGCCGCGCTCGTCGCAACCGGATGCGAGATCGTGCGCGTGGCAATTCCCCACTGGGAGGACGCGAAGGCGCTGAAACAGATCGCGGAGCACGCGACCATCCCGGTGGTCGCCGACATCCATTTCCAGTGGAAGTACGCGATAGCGGCGCTCGAGGCCGGCATCCCCGGCCTCCGGATCAACCCGGGCAACATCAAGTACCAGGACAAGGTGCGCCTGATCGCGCGCGAGGCCAAGGACCGCGGCGTGCCGATCCGCATCGGCGTGAACGCCGGCTCGCTCGAGAAGGACCTGCTCGCAAAGCACGGCCGACCCTCGCCGGAGGCGCTCGTCGAGTCGGCGATGAACGAGGTCCGCACCCTCGAGGATGAGGACTTCCTCGACATCGTCATATCGGTGAAGCACTCGCACGCGGCCACGATGATCGAGGCCTACCGGATGTTGGCGGAGAAGTGCGACTACCCGCTGCACCTCGGCGTCACGGAGGCGGGGCCGATGCCCACGGGCGGGATCAAGAGCGCGGTAGGCATCGGGACGCTGCTCGCCGAAGGGATCGGCGACACGATCCGCGTCTCGCTGACCGACGACCCCGTCGAAGAGGTCAAGGTCGGGATCCAGATCCTGAAGTCGCTGGGCCTGCGAAAGCGAGGGCTCGATCTGGTGGCGTGCCCCTCGTGTGGGCGAGCCGAGGTCGACGTGCTGGGCCTGACGAAGCAGGTGAACGAGGCGCTCGAGGCGAAGGGCCTAAGGGCGCCGATCCGCGTTGCCGTCATGGGCTGCGTGGTGAACGGTCCCGGCGAGGCGCGCGAGGCCGACCTCGGCATCGCGGCCGGGAAGGGCTTCGGTCACCTCATCGTGAAGGGCGAGGTGAAGGGGAAGGTACCCGAAGACAAGTTCGTCGAGGTTCTCGTCGCGGAGGCCGAGAAGATGGCCGCGGAGAACGCGGCCGAACCCGCGGCGGCCGACTCGTTCTAGTCGCCTCCCCGTCTCGCGTGGTTTGATGCCGGGCATGATGCGATGCCCCTCGTGCGGCTTCGAGAACCCCGAGGGCTTCCGGTTCTGTGGCTCGTGCGGGACGACGCTGGGCCTGTCCTGCCCGAGCTGCGGGGCCGAGGTTCCGGCCGGGTTCCAGTTCTGCGGCGTCTGCGGTCACGCGATTGACGCCGACCCTTCGGTCGCGGCCCCTATCGCGAGGGAGATGCCGAGCGAGCGCCGTACGGTGACCGTGCTGTTCGCGGACCTCGTCGGCTTCTCGACGCTCGCCGAGCATCTGGACCCAGAGGAGCTTCGCACGCTGATGGGCGAGACATTCGCCGATCTGACCGCAGAGGTGGAGCGGCGCGAGGGCGTCGTCGAGAAGTTCATCGGTGACGCCGTCATGGCCATCTTTGGTGCGCCGCAGACTCACGAGGACGACCCGGACCGAGCGGTGCAGGCCGCTCTCGCCATGCTGGAAGCCGCGCGCCGCCGCTCGGAGGCGACCCCGTCACCACTTCAGCTGCGGATCGGCATCAACAGCGGGCTCGTGGTCTCCGGCGCGGTCGGCGACGGCTCGCAGACCGGAGTGATGGGCGATGCGGTGAACGTCGCAGCGCGGCTGCAGCAAGCGGCGGAGCCGGGACAGGTCGTGGTCTCCGAGTCCGTGTGGCGGCGGGTGCGGGACGGCTACGAGGGCGAGCCGGCAGGCGCTCTCGAAGTCAAGGGACGCGGGGAACCGGTCGTCGCGTACCGGGTAGCGGGTCCTCGGGCGGCGTCCGCGCGACGCCAGGCGCCGTTCGTCGGGCGCCGGGACGAGCGCTCGCTGCTGGAGCTGCTGTGGTCCAGCGCAGAGAAAGGCAACACCCACGTGATCAGCGTGGTGGGGGAGCCCGGTGTCGGGAAATCCCGGCTGCTCGCGGAGCTCGGCCCGCGCGAGGGCGCGCTGGATCTCCGGATCGCGTGCGGCTCGGACCGCGCCTTCGGCCCGTTCCTCGATCTGATCGAGCGGATCCTGGGTCGCCTGCCGGACGACGTCGAGGAGCTCAAGCGGCAGACGGCGGCCTTGGGCGTCGACGAGGAGACCACGCTGCTCCTCGCCGCGCTCCTCGGCCTGGCCGGCGCCCCGCCGGCCGTGCGGATGGCCGACGAGCAGCAGAAGCGGCAGGTGTTCGCCGGGGTGTGGCAGTTCCTCCTCGCCGCCCCCGGCGACCGCCCCGCGCTCATCGTCCTCGACGACGTCCATTGGGCCGATCGGTCCTCGCTGGACCTCCTGGGGTTCCTCCTGGAGCGCCTGGGCGGCGTCGCGCTGATGCTCGTGCTCACCTACCGCCCCGGCTTCGACCAGGTGGAGCGGACGGCCCTGCGATCGAGCCACACCGGCATCCGCCTCGAGCCGCTCACCCCGGACGAGAGCGTCGAACTGGCGCGTGGGTTCCTCGGCGTCGCGGCCCTGCCGTCGGATCTCGAGCAGCTCGTGGCCTCGCGGGCGGAGGGAAACCCGTTCTTCGTCGAGGAGCTCCTCCAGGCCCTCCTCGAGCTCGGCTCGCTCGCCGTGGTCGACGGCCGGGCGGTGCTGGCGAAGGTGGAGGTGGAGATCCCGGACACCGTCCAGGGGACGATCCTTGCTCGCGTCGACCGGCTGGGCGGGAGAGAGCGAGCCCTCCTCCACCACGCCGCCGTCATCGGCCGGAGCTTCTCCACGGAGCTCATCCAGGCGGTGATGGGCGAGGAGGACCTGGGTCCATCCTTAGAGGAGCTGGCCAGGGCGCAGCTGCTCGTGGCACACGGTCCTGGGGAGTGGAGCTTCAAGCACGGCCTCATCCAGGAGGTCACCTACGAGACGCTCCTTCTGCGGCAGCGGAAGGAGCTGCACCGCAAGGTGGCGGAGGCCCTCGAGGCGGAGGCGGGCGAGGACCCGGCGTTCCTCGAGCTTTTGGCCGAGCACTACGCCAGGGCGGAGGTTCAAGAGAAAGCTCGCCGGTACTCGCTCGCCGCGGGCGACCTGGCCGGTGAGCGGATGGGGTTCGTGGAGGCCAGGGCGCGCTACGAGACCGCCCTCCGACTCTGGGGCGAGGGGGATGAGCGGGGCCGTCTCGAGCTGCTGTCGAAGCTGGGCTGGGTGCGGCTGATGGCCGGGGATCCCGGGGGCGCCAGGACCGCCTACGTGGAGGCCGAGGCGGGATGGCGCGGCGCGGGTGACGTCCGTCGTGCGGGTGGGGCCCTGGCGACGCTGGGGCGGATCCAGTGGATCGCCGGCGAGGGGGACCGCGCCGGGGAGTCGCTCGCCCGGGCGATCGACCTGCTGGAGCCGGCGGGACCATCCCCCGAGCTGGTCCGGGCCTGCGTCTGGGCCTCCACCCAGTACATGCTGCGTGGCGAGATGGATCGGTCTGTGGCGCTCGCCACGCGCGGGCTGGAGATCGAGCAGGGCCTCGGGCTCCTCGGAGCGCGTTCCCAGCTCCTCAACAACCTGGGGGTCTGCCAGGTGGACGCCGGCGACCCCGCCGGGCTCGAGCGGCTGCGCGAGGCACTGGAGCTGGCGGAGCGCTCGGGGGACGCGGAAGCCATCGGCCGCGCCTACACCAACGTGTCCTCGACGCTCGGGACTTTCTTCCGGAATCGGGAATGTGCCGAGGTCTGCCGGCGAGGCCGGGAGGTCATGCGGCGGCTCGGAGCCCTCGCTTTCGAGCAGTTCATCGCGTCCAATGAGGCATCGGCGCTGGCGGATCTGGGCCGGTACGAGGACGCCGAGGCCCTGGCCCGGGATTCCCTCGCAGAGCAGCGGGCCATGAAGACGGCGCCCGGAACGGTGAACGCAGGATCCACCCTGGTCGTCGTGTGGACCCGCCGGGGCCGGTACGAAGAGGCCAGATCCCTGCTCGATGACCTGCTGCCGCTCGCCCGTGGCCTCGGGGGGGCGGAGTTCCTCTCGCTGACGCTTGGCCTAGAGGCGGAGCTCGAGTGGGCCCGAGGGAACGTCGCGGCGGCCCGGCAGGCCATGGCCGAAGCGACGGAGATGGTACTCGCCGCCCCCACCGTCTGGCACGTCGTCCAGTTGCTCGCCCTCGCCGCCAGGCTCCTGCCGCCCGAGCGGGTTGGGGAACTGTTGGATCGGGTGAGGCCTGCGATCCAGGACCTCTCGTGGGAGGCGGTCGTCACGGAGGCCGAGGCCGTCCTGGAGGAAGGCCCGCCCCGATTCGCCCGGGCCGCCGAGTTGTATGCGTCGCTCGAGCTTCCGTATCAGGAAGCGCGGGGCCGGCTCGACGCCGGCGAGCTCGACCGGGCCGCCGAGATCATCAAGAAGTTCGGGCTGGAGAACGGCCCGCTCGGCGCCCGCCTACACACGCTGACGGCCGAACACGCCTAGGGCTTCGCTAGCGCCAGGAAGTTGTCGACGATCCTCGGTCCCTCCGGAGTGAGGATCGACTCCGGATGGAACTGCACGCCGAACCGGGGGAGCGTGCGGTGCTGCACGGCCATCACGAGGCCATCCTCGGTTTCGGCTGTTACCTCCAGCTCGTCCGGCAGGTCCTCCTTAGGGATTACGAGCGAGTGGTACCGGCCGGCCTCGAACGGATTGGGCAGCCCGGCGAGGACCCCCCGGCCGCGGTGGTAGACGAGGGAGGCCTTCCCGTGGACCGGAACCGGGCCACGCTCGACGCGCCCGCCGAACGCCGCGCCGAGCGCCTGGTGACCGAGGCACACGCCGAGGAGCGGCGTCTCCTGGTCGAGCCCTCGAACCACGTCGAGCATGCAGCCGGCCTCCTCGGGCCGGCCCGGGCCGGGCGATAGGATCACGGCGTCGGGCCTGCGAGCGAGCATCTTCGACGGGGGTTCTTCATCCGAGCGGACCACGACGGCCTCAAACCCCAGACGCTCGACGAGCTGAACCAAGTTGTAGACGAACGAGTCGTAGTGGTCGACGACGAGGATCACGCGACCCGCTCCATCACGTCGGAAGGTAGCAGACCTCGTTGGGTATCCTTCGGGCCTGATGCCTGCCCGTCGGGCCGGCGTCGCGTGGCAGGGGAAGGCATGCGATCGCTCACACGCCGAGTCGGCCTCATCCTGGGTCTCGCGCTCCTGGCAGGGCTCCTGGCGCCGGCCGGCCCCTCCGTTGCGAAGGGTGTGAGCCGCGAGCGGGGCGTCGTCGTCGAGGCCTCCAGACGTCCGACCGGCTCCTTCGCCCCAGCGTCGGGCGACCGCCCGGACGTGAGTCCCGGCGGTGCTCCGAGTCGCACGGGCGGCGCCGGACGGGCCGGCTGGGCGATGAGGCCGCAGCCGACGTTCGGCTTTGACGCCATCCCCCGCATCGCGCCGAACTGGCCCGCCGACCCCACCGGCGCCGTCGGCGACAGCTGGTTCGTCACAGCCGTGAACGTCCACGTCGCCGTCTACGGCCTCGACGGCCAGGTCGCTCTCGGCCCGCTCGCGCTGGACTCGCTTTTCAGCTTGCCGGCCGGGACGCAGGTCTTCGATCCGAAGGTCGTCTACGACCACTACACGGGCCACTTCGTCCTCGCGTTCCTCGCCTACAACGGTGGGCAGCAGAAGGGCTGGATCCTGGTCGTCTCGATGACGGACGCGGCTGCGGACAACCCGGGGACGTGGTGCGAGCGAAGGATCCGCGCCGATCAGCTCTCCGGCGACGGGAAGCAGTGGGCGGACTACCCGGGCCTGGGGTTTGACGAGAGCCGGATCACGCTCACGACCAACCAGTTCGATTTCGCCGGCTCGCAGCCGTTCCGCTACGCGCAGATCCTCTCGTTCACCAAGAGCAGGGTGTACGACTGTAGCCAGGACCTGTCGTTCAAGCTGTTCACCGGCGACGAAACGAGGAACCCGGACGGGACTAGGGGGTTCACCATCCAGCCCGCGGTCACCGTGGGCGAGGATGCGACCTCGCAGTACCTGCTCTCGTTCCGTCGAGAGGGGACCTCCGGCTCCTCGCTCACGCTGTGGCGGCTCGAGGTGACCGGTGGGAAGCTGAGGCTCTCGGCGATCTCGATGCCGAGCGGGAGGGTGGACCCGGCGCCGTACGGGACGCAAGGCGGCGGCCGGGTCGAAGGGCCGAACGCCGCCAACACGTGGTGGGACACCGGCGACCTGCGCCTTATCAACGCGTTCCACGACGCGGAGCTCGATCGCGTATACGCGGCGCACGCGGTCGGCAAGGACCTCAAGCCGGACCCGATCAGCGGCGGATACCTCGAGTCGGTGATTCGCTGGTATGAGGTGAACCCCGGGAAACCCCTCTCGTCCTCCTCGATCAGCCGGAAGGGCATCGTCGGAACCCCGGAGACCGACGCCGGCTGGCCCGTCGTGGCGACGGACGGGTCGGGCAACCTCTTCGTTGCTTACAGCAGGGCGAGCGCGGTGACGGACGAGTTCCTGTCCGCGTGGGCCGCCGACATCGCGCCCGGGAAGACCGCCGAATCCGCGACGCTTCTCGCCGCCGGCGAGGCGCGGTTCGATGCTTCGGTCGGGCCCGAGCGATGGGGCGACTACAACGGCATCTCCCGAGACCCGCTGATGCCGAGCCTCATCGCGATCGTCAACCAGTACGCGGCGTCGGACGGCGCCGGGCCCACGGCCGACTGGCAGCAGACCGTGGACGTCGTGGACCACCTCTGAGCGGCCTGGGTATCCTGCAACCCATGCGTCTTTCCGAGCTGTTCGCGCGCACCCTGCGAGAGGATCCCGCCGAGGCCGAGGCCCCGTCGCACAAGCTGCTGCTTCGCGGAGCGTTCATCCGCCAGCTGATGTCGGGCGTCTACACCACGCTTCCGCTCGGCGTCCGGACCATGCGGAAGATCGAGGAGATCGTGCGCGAGGAGATGAACGCGTCCGGCGCCCAGGAGGTGCGGATGCCGATCGTCCTGCCGGCGGACCCCTGGAAGGCGACCGGCCGGTGGCAGGCCTACGGCGACACGATGTTCAAGCTCACGGACCGCCACGGGCGTGAGCTCGGCCTCGGGCCCACGCACGAGGAGGTCGTGGCCCCGCTCGTTGCCGCGGAGTTCCCCTCCTATCGCGACCTCCCCGTCAACCTGTATCAGATCGAATGGAAGTACCGGGACGAGTTCCGGCCGCGCTACGGGCTCCTTCGCGTTCGCGAGTTCCTGATGAAGGACGCGTACTCGTTCGACCGCAACGAGGAGGGCATGCGAGAGTCCTACGGGCTCATGTACGAGGCGTACAAGCGTGTGTTCGACCGCTGCGCGCTGACGTACCGGATCGTCGAGGCGGACCCCGGTCAGATCGGCGGGGGCGAGAACCACGAGTACATGGCTGTAACCGATGCCGGCGAGGACGTCTTCCTGTACTGCGAACGGTGTGACTACGCGGCCGACCTGGAGGCCGCCACGCCCCGGGAGCCGGAGCCGGCCGCGGACGTCGAGCTCGAGCTCCTGACCGAGATCCACACACCCAACGCGGCCACGATCGCCGCCGTCGCCGAGCTGACCGGCATGCCGGCCTCGCGGATGCTGAAGTGCATGCTCTACGACGCGGGCGGGCAGACTGTGGCCGTGCTCCTGCCGGGGGACCGAGAGGTGAACGAAGAGAAGGTGGCCCGCCTCTTCTTCCCCACGCCGGTCCAGCCCTTCGCCGACGACGACTTCGAGCGGCACGGGTTCGTGAAGGGCTACGTCGGACCTCGGGGGCTGCGCGATGACGCTGTGATCATCGGCGACCGCCTCGTGCGCGCCGGAGCCAACTGGGTGACCGGCGCGAGCAGGGTGGATCATCACGTGTCGGGCGCCAACGTCGGGCGGGATTTCCGGGTCGACCGGTGGGAGGATGTTGTCCAGGCGGCGGAGGGTGACCGGTGTCCGCTGGACGGGGGCGAGCTCAAGCTTGCCCGTTCCATCGTTGTGGGGCACATCTTCCAGCTCGGGACTCGCTATTCGAGGCCGCTGGAGGCGAGGTTCGTCGACGAGGACGGCACCGAGCAGCCGTTCGTCATGGGGTGCTACGGGATCGGTATCTCGCGGATCGTGGCCGCCGTCGTGGAGCAGCATCACGACGACGGCGGGATCGTGTGGCCGAAGGCGCTCGCACCTCTTGAGATCGTCGTGATCCCGACGAACAAGGACGTGCCGGAGGTGGTCGAGGCGGCCGAGCGCATCTACGACGAGCTGAACGAGCGAAGAGTAGAGGTCGCGTTCGACGATCGCGACGAGACGGCGGGCGTCAAGTTCGCCGACGCCGACCTGATCGGCTATCCGATCCAGGTCGTGGTGGGCAAGCGCGGTATCGAGGCGGGCACCGTTGACCTGAAGCTCCGCGCGACGGGCGAGCGATCGCAGGCGCCGCTCGAGCGGGCCGCCGAGGCTGCCATCGAGTTGCTGGCCGCTGCGCCGTAGCCCTACGCTCAGGCCGTGGCGATCAGGGCCCCCGCCCGGCTCCGTGACTTCGTGAAGCTGCGGAGGGACGTCGAGGCCGTGCTCCAGCACGTCGGGCTCCGCACCTGGGACCTCGTCCTGATCGACGCCGAGGGCAACTGGGTGCGTGACGAGTTCCCGTCCGAGGAGCACGCGGAGGCCGTATGCGGCGATCTGGGCGTCCGCATGCACAAGGGCTGGGACGATCCGAGGATGTCCCGCCGGATGAACAACCGCGACCACTGGAACAAACCCGGCGGCCAGCGCCGCGCGCTCTGAGGCAGAGCGGATAACCGCATATCTGCGGTTATCATTGTACGCGGGATCGCGCGGTCCTAGGCGACCTTCGCCGCACACTGGAGCTGAAGCGCCGGCGCGAAGGCCCGGCAAGCTGAGGGGCAGGGCGGGCAATGAGCCCGGATAGACGCCTCTACAGCGGGGTGGCGCCGCCCATCAGGGCAGCGTCCGGTATACTCTCCGACAACAGGAGCGGTTTCACCCAGAAGTGGGCTCGCGCCCACTTTCTTTTTCGAGGGACGAGATGGACGTGGAGGCGCTGGTCGGGCCGGTGGTCGAGTCGGCCGGATTGGAGCTGGTGGAGGTCACCTTTCGCAAGGAGGGCGGCCGCCGGATCCTACGGGTGATCATCGACCGGGAGGGGGGAGTGGACCTGGACACTATCTCCCTCATCTCCGAGCGAGTGTCGCGGCGCCTGGACCTGGAGGGGTTCGCGCGCGGTCCTTACTCGCTGGAGATCTCGTCCCCCGGCATCGACCGACCGCTTCGCACGCCGCGCGACTTCGAGCGTCGCTTGGGCGAGCAGGTGAAGGTCAAGACGTCACAGCCGGTGGGCGGGTCGCGGAAAATGACGGGCGCGCTGGTCTCGGCCGATGCGGAGGCGATTGTCATCGCCACCGACGGCGGAGAGCTGCGCGTCCGCTACGCCGACATCGCGTCGGCACGCACCCTCGTCGACTGGGGCGCGGAGCTGAAGAGGAGCACCGGATGAACGCAGAGATGATCGAGGCACTCCGCGAGCTGGAGCGCGAGAAGGGGATCGCCTTCGACACCATCCTCGCCGGGCTCGAGGAGGCGATGGCGGCCGCCTACAGGTCCTGGTGGAAGCAGGACCACCCGGATCTGGACGAGGAGGCCCTCGGCGTCCGGGCTTCGATCGACCCCGCGTCGGGCGACCTCCGCGTGTGGGTCCAGGAGCTCGTCGAGAAGGAGACCGAGGATGGCGAGACCGCGGTAGAGGTCGTCTCCGAGACCGAGGTCGAGGTCACCGACGAGTTCAAGGGGCGCATCGGGGCGCAGACCGCGAAGCAGGTGATCTTCCAGAAGCTCCGCGACGCCGAGCGCGAGATGACCTACGAGGAGTTCGCCGGTCGCGAGGGCGACATCGTGACCGGCATCGTCCAGCAGCAGGAGCGGCGCTACATGCTCCTCGACCTCGGCAAGGTCGAGGCGCTGCTGCCGCAAGCCGAGCAGGTCCCCTCCGAGCCGTACAGGCACGGCTCGCGCCTGAAGGCGTACATCACAGAGGTCCGCCGTGGCACGAAGGGGCCGCAGATCGTCGTTTCCCGCTCGCATCCCGGCCTGCTCAAGAAGCTCTTCGAGCTGGAGGTGCCCGAGATCGAGGAGGGCATCGTCGAGATCAAGGCCGTGGCGCGGGAGCCGGGGCACCGATCGAAGATCGCGGTGGCGTCCAACGAGCCCGGCGTCGATCCGGTGGGCGCCTGCGTCGGCCCGAAGGGCAGCCGTGTGCGGATGGTCGTGAACGAGCTTCAGGGCGAGAAGATCGACGTCGTCCCATGGAGCGCCGACTCCGCGCAATACGTGGCGAACGCGCTCCAGCCGGCGAAAGTCAAGGAGGCGCGCACCGACCCCGAGACCCAGACTGCCATCGTCATCGTGCCCGACTACCAGCTCTCGCTCGCCATCGGCAAGGAGGGGCAGAACGCCCGCCTCGCCGCACGCCTGACCGGGTGGCGAGTCGACATCAAGAGCGAGACCCAGTTCGGCGAGGAACAGCGGGGCGCCAAGGCCTCTTCCTCAAGGGACGCTCCCGATTCGGCTCCCGACGCTGCCCCTCAGGCCGCGGACGCCTCCTCCGTCGTATCGCCAGAGGTTGCCGAGGAGACGGCCGAGGGCTGAGACGAATGGCTGCCCGGCGGGGCGAGCCGGAGCGAACGTGTGTCGGCTGTCGTCGGAGGGCTCCGAAGGCCGACCTCCTCCGGGTCGTGCGATCGCCTAGGGGGACGGTGGGACCCGACCCGAGCGGGAAGCTGCCCGGCAGGGGAGCCTACGTTCATCGCGATCCGTCCTGTGTGGCGCTCGCGATGAGGCGCGGGGCACCGGCGCGGGCACTCCGGGCCGGCCTCGCGCCCGACGAAGCCGCTAGGCTAGGGGAGCAGATCGAAAGGAACTTGGGCGCGTGAGGATTCACGAGCTGGCCAAAGAGCTCGGAGTCACGAGCAAGGAGCTGCTGACGGCCCTCGAAGAAATGGGGGTGGGTGGTCGCACGGCGTCCTCATCCGTGCCCGACGAGGCGGTTCCGCACCTCCGGGCGTCCGGTGGGAAGGCACGGCCTGGGGCGAAGCTCAAAGAGGTCATGGAGGAGCCGGCGCCCAAGCCGCGCCCAAGACGCAATCCGGAGCCGAAGGTAGCTCCCGCGGGACCTCCGGACACGGCCCCCCCGGCTGAGGCCGGTCCCGCTGAGGCCCCGGCAGGCGCCGAATCCGACGGCAGGGCCGTGGCGTCCGTCGCCTCAGCAGTCGCCGCAGAGCTTGCGGTCGCCTCCGAACCCGCGCCTGTCCTCCCCTCGATCAAGATCGCCCGCGGGGCGACGGCTCAGGCGATCGCCGACAAGACCGGCCGGACCGCGGCGGAGGTCGTCAAGATCCTCTTCGGTCTCGGGGAGATGGTGTCGGCCACGCAGTCGCTCTCCGATGAGGCCGTCCGGCTGATCGCGCACGAGCTCGACTACCAGGCCGAGATCATCGGCGTCGAGGAGGAGGAGGAGCCCGAGGAGGAGGTCGACGAGAGCCGCCTGAGGCCCAGGCCACCGGTCGTTACCGTGATGGGCCACGTCGACCACGGCAAGACGCTGCTGCTCGACTCGATCCGCAAGACCGACGTGGTCTCGGGCGAGTTCGGCGGCATCACTCAGCGCATCGGCGCCTACCAGGTCCACGTCCAGGGGCGCGAGATCACGTTCATCGACACGCCGGGTCACGAGGCGTTCACCGCGATGCGAGCCCGGGGCGCACGGGTGACCGACATCGCCGTCCTCGTGGTCGCGGCCGACGACGGCGTGAAGCCGCAGACGGTGGAGGCGCTGGATCACGCCCGGGCCGCGGGCGTCCCCATCGTGGTTGCCATCAACAAAGTGGACAAGCCGGAGGCCGATCCTCTTCGGGTACGCCAGCAGATGGTGGAGCTGGGCGTCGTCCCCTCCGAGCTGGGCGGAACCTACGAGTTCGTGGACGTGTCGGCGAAGGCCAGGATGAACCTCGACGCGTTGCTCGAGACGATCCTTCTGGTCGCCGACCTCGAGGAGCTGAAGGCCGACCCGGAGGGACATGCCCGTGGGACCGTCATCGATGCCAACCTCGACAAGGGCCGAGGCCCCGTGGCCTCGGTGCTGGTCCAACGCGGGACTCTGGATGCGGGCGACGCACTCGTCTGCGGAACGGTCTACGCGAAGATCCGGGCGATGCAAGACGAGAACGGCCGGCCGGTGAAGGCCGCCGGCCCCAGCAGGCCGGTGCAAGTCCTCGGCTGGAACGCCGTCCCCAACGCGGGTGACGAGTTCCGCGAGGTCGACGACGAGCGCGAGGCCCGCCACATCGCCCAGGAGCGCGAGGCCAAAGTACGGGCGGCCGAGTTCGTTACCACCCGGCCCCCGACGCTCGAGGGACTGATGGCCCGAGCCCGCGAGGCGGAGGCGCCGGAGCTGAACCTCGTGGTCAAGGCCGACGTCCAGGGCTCGATCGGAGCCCTCGCCGACGCCTTCGCGAAGATGCCGCAGGGCGAGGTGCGGGTTCGCATCATCCACAGCGCGGCCGGGGCGATAACCGAGAGCGACATCGGGCTCGCGCTCGCCTCCGGCGCCATCGTGATCGGGTTCAACGTGCGGCCCGATACCAAGGCGCGCGAGATGGCCGACAAGGAAGGCGTCGACGTCCGGCTTTACCGCGTGATCTACGAGGCGATCGACGACGTCCGCCAAGCCTTGACCGGGCTGCTGGCGCCGGGGGCGGAGGAGATCGATCTGGGCCGGGCGGAGGTCCGCGCGCTGTTCCGCGTCCCCAAGCTGGGCGTCGTCGCGGGCTGCTACGTGCTCCAGGGGACGATGCAGCGCAACGCCCGGGCACGCGTCGTCCGCGACGGCGTCGTGGTATACGACGGGCGCATCGGTTCCCTCCGGCGGTTCAAGGAAGACGTCCGCGAGGTGGCCGAGGGGTTCGAGTGCGGCATCGGGATAGAGAACTTCCAGGACGTGAAGGAGGGCGACGTCATCGAGACCTACGAGGTGCGCGAGGTGCCGCGCTCCCTCTAGCTCGCTCCGAGACTTCCTCATGCTGGTGGCGCTCGAGAGGTTCGATCTGCGCATCCCCGGATGCGGCTCGCTCAAGGAGAAACGTCACGTGGTGAAGGCCCTCGTTTCGGGGATCCGTTCGAAGTTCAACGTCTCGGTGGCGGAGGTCGACCACCACGACCTCTGGCAGCGAACGACGCTCGCGGTCTCCGTGGTGGTCCAGGAGGCTTATCACGCGCGGAAGGTGATGCACGAGGTGGCTCGGTTCATCGAGCGGCACCCAGCCGTGGAGACGATCGACTCGGAGCTCTCGCTCCATTACCCGGATGACTGAGGGCACGCGCCCGAGCCGCGTCTCGGAGGAGTTCCGAGAGGTCCTCGCGGAGGAGATCCCGAGGCTCAAGGATCCGCGGATCGGGTTCGTCACCGTCACGGCCGTGCGGGTCACGCCGGACCTCCGGCGCGCGCGCGTGTACTACACGGCCATGGGTGACGAGAGGGAGCGCGCGGGGACCAGGGCGGGCCTACGATCGGCCCGGCCGCACCTCCGGAGGGTGCTCGGACACGAGGTGCGGCTGAAGTTCCTGCCCGATCTCGAGTTCGAGGAGGACTCGACCGAAGAGCGAGCCGAGCAGATCGACCGCCTGATCGAGCGGATCCACGAGGCCGAGCATGACTGACGGACTCACTCGGGCCGCGGAGGTGCTGGACGCGGCGAGCGAGGTCGCCATCGCCTGTCACGTGAACCCCGACGCCGACGCGCTCGGGTCGATGCTCGCGCTCTCGATCTTCCTGCGCGGCCGTGGCGTGGAGACGGTCTGCTCGTTCGGGAACAAGCCCTTCGAACTGCCCCGGTGGGCGGCGCTGCTGCCCGGCGGGGAGGCGCTCGTGGAGCCGGGCTCGTTCCCGAAGCGCCCGGAGGTCATGATCACGTGCGACACGGCGTCGCTGGACCGGCTCGGGATGCTCGCAGCCAGCGCCGCCCGGGCGCGGGACGTGATCTGGCTCGATCACCACCTGGGCGACGGCGACCTCGGGACGATCTCAGTCGTCGACGCGACGGCGTCCTCTTCGTGCGAGATCGCGTTCCGCCTGATCAAGCGGATGGGCGGGGAGCCGTCCGCCGAGACGGCGACGTGTCTCTACGCGGGCCTCGTCACCGACACCGGCCGGTTCCAGTACGAGGCCGTGAGGCCCGAGACGCTCGAGCTCGCGGCCGAGCTCCGGCGGTATCCGTTCGATCACACGCGTCTGGTGCAGGCGCTGTACGAGGACAACGGCTTCTCTTACCTGCGGTTGGTCGGGGTCGCCCTGCAACGGCTCGAGCACGAGCCCGACGCCGACCTCGTCTGGACCTACCTGACGCAGGCCGACCTGGCCGGCGCGGGTATCTCAGCGAGCGACGCCGACGACCTGATCGACGTCATCCGCACGGCGCGCGAGGCCGACGTGGCCGCCGTCGTCAAGCAGCAGCGCGACGGCCGGTTCAAGGTGAGCGTCCGTTCGCGCGGGAACCACGACGTCCAAGCCGTGGCGTCCAGGTTCGGCGGCGGGGGACACCGGCTCGCCGCCGGCTACACCTCGAAGCACGGGCTTGCCGGCACCGTCGAGCGGCTGACGGCGGCTCTGAGAAGAGAGCCGCCGGACCCGTGAGCCCTCCTGAGGGCCTGTTCCTCGTCGACAAGCCGAAGGGTCTCACCTCGCACGACGTCGTGAACGCCGTGCGCCGCGCGCTCGGAACCCGGAAGGTGGGCCACGCCGGGACGCTCGATCCGATGGCGACCGGGCTCCTACTGGTCGGGGTGGGTCGAGCGACGCGCCTCCTGCGGTTCCTCTCTAGCCTTCCGAAGACCTACGAGGGAACGGCGAGGTTCGGCGAGGAGACCGACACGCTGGACGCGGACGGGGAGGTGGTGAGGAGGGCCGAGGTCGCCGCGACGCGCCCCGACGTGGTGCGAGCGATGGCGGCGCTGGTGGGCGAGAGCATGCAGCGCCCGCCGGCCTACTCGGCGGTGAAGGTGGAGGGCCGCCCGATGCACCGAGCCGCGCGGAGCGGCCGGCCGGTGGAGGCGCCGCCGAGGCCGATCCGGGTCGACGAGTTCCTCCTGCTGGGGTTCGACGGGCGGGATCTCGACTTCCGCGCGACGTGCTCGAGCGGCACGTACGTCCGGGTGCTGGTTGCCGACGTCGGCGCCGCGCTCGGGTGCGGCGCCCACCTCACGCGGCTGGTCCGCACGCGGATCGGCCCGTTCGGCGTGGCCGACGCGGTTCCGCCGGACGCGCCGGGCGACCCTCTGCCCATAGAGCGAGCGGTGGCCCACCTGCCACGCCTGGACCTGAGTCTCGAGGAGGCGGCGGCGGCCGGCCACGGCAGGATCCTCGGGCCGGCGGGGATCACGGGACCTTACGGCGTCTTCGCGCCCGACGGCGGGCTGATCGGCGTCTACCGCGACGACGGCGCGAAGGCCGTCCCCGAGATGGTGCTCGCGCCTCCGAGCGGCGCGACCGGCTGAGCGACCGCGAGCGGAGCCTCTGGATCAGGTCCCTTCGACTGGGCGCGGTTGCCGAAGCACACGCATCACGAGCTCCCGGTGAGGCTCCAGCCGCTTCAGCCGTGCCCGATCCATCGTCCGGTTGCCGTAGCGCACCTCCTCGTAGGCCCGTGTGAGCGCCGCGAAGCTCCCCGCGCAGTCCGGGAAGGCCCGAGTCACGTCGGGTAGGAACTCGCCCGGCGTCTGCCATGGGGGCTTGGCGACTCCACTCCCTTCGAGCAGCATCAGGCTTTCGGCGTACCAGCGCCGGACCGTGTCCGCGGGCATCTCCCCGCGCCGCGCGCCCAGCCGAAGGGAGGGCCGCGCTGGCGGAGGCGAAGATGCGATCGGTCTGGTCTCGAGCTCCGGCGCCCACGGCCCCGGCTGCGCGAGCCGCGTTCTCTGTTTCCTGATCGCCCAGACGAGGAGAGTGGCCAGCCCGACCAGGGCGAGTACCCCGAATGCGCGGTAGAGGAATCCGCCGCCTTCATGGGTATCGGCCACGCGACGAGCGCGACCGAGGTTCACCCGGATGCGGTCGAGGGCTCGTTGCCAGTCCGTCGGGTCGATGTTCAGGCGATCCACCAACCAGAAGATCGGGCGGGCGAGCTGCGCGAGAGCGAAAGCGAGGAGCGAGCCGAAGGTCGCCATCACCGAAGTGAGGAGGGCGCCCAACCGCTCGAGGAGGCCTCCCGGTCCCCCGATGGCCAGGGCGACCGCCATGAACGCGCCCAATGCTCCGGCGCCGATCAAGGCCTGCCGCTTGCCGGCGGCTCGACCCTCGCGGGGGTCCTCATGCCCGACGGCGGTCGCCCGGACGCTCGCCGCCCGGCTTGCGAGCGACCCCAGGAAGAACTGAGGCACGGCCACGAGCATCAGCGGCTCCCAGCCCGTGTCGATACCCGCGGCTAGCAGCACCTGCCCGAGCAGAGCCACCGCCCCCCATCCGAAGGATGCCTGGATCGGGTCGCGCCACTCCCGAAGCGCGAGAGTCACCACTCGGAGTGCTAGCAGGAGTGCGACGATGACCGTAGCGGCGATCTCGTTGGCCCCCCCGGAGCCGCCGGCACCCCAGAGGCTCGCCGAGAGCAGTCCCACCGCCCCCGCCACGACCGCGGCAACGGTCGGCATGGCGGTCGCGCCTCGGAAGCGGGTCGCGACCACGACGGCCAGCGTGAACGCGGCTACGAAGGTCGGGTAGGTCGCCGCCGACCCAGCGGTCACTGCGGCGCGCCCGGTCAGGGCGACGGTGAGCGGCAGGTAGAGCAGGGCGCTCTCGGCGATCGCCGCGAGGCCGGCCGCTCGGACCTCGGCGATCCGAGGGCGATCAATGGTTGCGCCGGGGCTCGTCACGACGCTCCCTCCAGCATGGCCTCCAGCGGGGACAGGCTGACGACGCTCGATCCGCGGCGGCGAAGGGCCTCGATCTCGTGGCGCAGGAGCGGTCCCGGGCGCATCGAGAGCACGACCACGGAAGTGCCGCGGCCCAGCCCACGGCCGGCCTCTCGCAGGACGGGGCCGAGGTCGGAGGTCGGCTGGTTGGGCATCCTGGCCAGCGCGGCGAAGAGCGCCGCCTCGTGTCCCTTGGCGGACGCTGGCGCCACCCGGAGCGGCCCGCGCCCGCGCCGGAGGTGCGTGTTCGCGACGAGTCCGATCCGCCAGCCCGCGCCGATCGCCTGGCGCACCAGGAAGCTCGCCCACCCGATCGCGTTCTCCGCAGCTTCCGGGAAGATCGAGTCCCAGAACGGCTCCCCGGCCGCGAGGTCGACCGCGATCAAAGCATCCGCCGTTCGCGTCGGCTCGAACAGCTTGGTCTGGAGCCCCCCGGCGTGAGCGGTGAGCTTCCAGTGCACCCGGTTCAGCGGATCGCCCGGCTCGTACGGGCGCACGCCGGCGAAGCGCTCTCGGTCCTCGAAGAGCCTCGCCGAGGGCGCCGGCGTACCGAAGGGCAGCCGCTGCCGCACCCGCGCGGGGATCCGGATCCGCGGTTCGGGCATCACGAGCAACGGCGCCTCGGGGACCGTCTCACGGCGGAGGGGCACGAGGTCGAAGGGGTCCGAGAGCTCCACGACCACGGACTCCAGCCAGTACTCCCCCCGGGCCTTCGCGTCGATCGGGAGGTGGAGCAGGGACTCGGAATGCGCGGGCAGGAACAGCCGCCGGTGGAACCCCCGTGCGGTCGCCGGCTCCGACTCGCGGGCCGGCATGAGTCCGGGGGGCAGCCGGACGAAGACGCGGGCGAGCGGGATCGGCAGCCGTTTCTCGTTCGTGATCCGGACGCGAACGGCGACGGGCTCGCCGGCGAACACGCGGGACGGCTCGAACCCGGCCGACAAGGTGACGCCGGTCCAGCCGCTTCGCGCCCAGGCCGTCGCAGCGCCGGCAAGGCCTCCCACGGCGGCCGCCCAGAGCAGGATCGCGTGGAAGCCGCCGGCGAGCGCCACCGCGCCGAGTAGGCAGGCCACGCCGAGCGCGATGTGTCGTCGCTGCGGCGTATCCGTGGGAGCTACGCCTCCTGGAACTCCACCGGCACGGGGACGGACTCGATCGCCTCGTTTAGGATCTCCTCGACCCGCCGATCGCGGATCCGGGCGTCGGTGGAGAGCACCAGACGGTGGGCGAGCAGCGGCTCGGCAAGCGCCTTCACGTCGTCGGGGAGCGCGTAGTCGCGTCCCTGGAGGAGCGCCAGGGCCCGCGCCGCGTCTCCCATCTGCTCGACGGAGCGAGGGCTCGCGCCGACCTGCAGGTCCGGGTGGTCTCGCGTCGCCCTGGCGAGGGCGACCGCGTAGCGGCGGACGGGTCGCTCGATCCGCACGTCCTGGACCTGCCGCCTGAGGGCCTCCAGGCTCGGGGTGCCCTCGAGCGGCTCGGTACGTATGACGCGATCGCCGGGAGCGACGGTCAGGATGCGCTCCTCATGCTCCGCGTCGGGATAGCCGATCCGAAGGCGCAGGAGGAAGCGGTCGAGCTGGGCCTCGGGTAGCGGGAACGTGCCCTCGAGCTCCACAGGGTTCTGGGTGGCCAGTACGAAGAATGGTTCGGGCAGCGGGCGCGTCTCGCCGTCGATCGTGACCTGGCGCTCCTGCATCGCCTCCAGCAGCGCGGCCTGGGTCTTCGGCGTGGCCCGGTTGATCTCGTCGGCCAGCAGGATCTGAGTGAAGATGGGACCCGGCCGGAACTCGAACTCCTGCGTCTTCATGTTGAGCACCGAGGTCCCGGTGATGTCGGAGGGCATCAGGTCGGGCGTGAACTGCACGCGCTGGAACCGCAGGCCGAGCAGCCCCGCCACCATCCGTACGAGGGTCGTCTTCCCCACGCCGGGCACGTCGTCGATCAATACGTGCGAGTCGGTCAGGATACCGATCACGAGCAGGCGGAGCGGGTCGTGGATGCCGAACAGCCGCGTGTCGATCCTCTCCGAGAGCGCCTGGAAGAACGCCCGCGCGGCCTGGGGATCCGCCATGAGTTGAGAATAGTGCGTTCGGCTCGATTTCCGGCGGTGATCGAATCTCGCCGGCGCTGAGCCCGGCTCCCGGGGAATGAACTTCGATACGCTCCGGGCGTGGAGCTCCTTCAGGGCATCGCATCCCTCCCGGCCGCGGCGGGACCCTCCGTCGT
>JBQTIP010000158.1:0-6694 GCA_052388025.1 Actinomycetota bacterium | reverse complement strand
ATCGCGCTCGCGCTGCCGGGGGCGATCGCGTCGGACTTCGCCAGACGCTACGGGCCGCTTTTCCGCGGGGACCTTGCGGAGTTCGGGTCCCAGCTCTACGAGCAGCCGCTTGCGTTCGGCCTGGACGCACTCGCGTTGGGAGGGCTGGCGGCGGGCGCCGGCAAGGCAGTCGGCCAGGCAGCGATCAAGGGCACCGCGGCCGCCGGAGAGGCCACGCAGCTTGCCCGGAAGCTGCTGGAGGCCGGAGTGGCCCCCCGCACGGCACAGGCGGCCGGGGTGCGGGGAGGACTGGAGGCCCTGGGCGCAGAGCGCCCACTTTCGGCGCTGGTGAGCCTCGCCCAGCGCACGCTCCCCCGTGCCACCAGCACCCTAGTCGGTGATCGCTTCATCCCCTCGGCCACGGCTTACAACCCCGTGACTCGGGGCGCGCTCGGCCCCATCGGGCGCCGTCTCACCGAGCCCCTGTCCGCGCTCGAGGGCCGGGTGGGCGCGCTTCAGGGGGAGATCTCGGCCGCTGTGGAGATCGGCCAGAAGGTCCCCGAGAACCTGATCGCCGAATACGGTCTTCGCTCCTCGCTCCTCAAGCAGGCGCAGGAGCTGGGGCTGGAGCGCATCGCCAAGCCCGCCATCTCAGATGCCATGGCGAACCTCTCGTCGCGGCGGTTCTTCGCCAAGATGAACGGGCAGGTCCTGAACAACCGGCTCGCCGCGGCTCGCCGCGTACAAGAGGAGGCCTTGCCCTTCTTCCGGGAGGCTCCCGACTTGGAAAAGGTGGGAGCGGATTGGATGACCGGCATGAACGTCCGCTACGGCGAGGAGTCGGCCCAGTGGTTCGCGCGGCAGGAAGCGCGCGTGGGCGCACCCATCGAAACCAGGAACCTCGCTCCCGCCATGGTGCCGACCGCGGCGGGCGGACTGATCCAGGGCACGCCGTTTCGTACCGCGCTCTCCGATGCGGGCCGTGCTGCCCTTGAGGGAGGCAACCCGATAGCTACGCGTACCGAGGCTGTCGTGGAGAAGCTTCGCGCCTACCGCGCCCGCCTGGAGGACCCCTCCGATCTCGTCCACCAGCGCATCGAAGAAGCCGCCGCAGAGATCGACGCCACGGATCGCCTCATCGACCACCTGTATGCAGGGCTAGACCGGCAGATCCTCCACGACGCCCCGGGCCCAGAGACCATCGCTGCCGAGTCCCGGTTCACCGATCGGATGCGGCTGCTGGACATGGAGAAGATGGTCGACGAGTTCGACTCGCTCAAGTCCACTCCGCGCCAGGTGCTCGAGGAGACCTACGTCCCCCTCCGACTCAAGTACGGGGCCAAGTGGAACGAGGCCGGAACGGCACTGGAGGGAGGGCCGTCGGTTGCCGAGCTTGACGACGCCTTCCGTGCGGCCAACGAGGCCGCGCCCACCTACTTCCCCTTCATCAACCTCGAGACGATGAAGGGATCGGACTTCTTCACGTCCAAGCAGCTCGTCGGCGCCAACATCTACGCGCGAGACCCGCACCTGAGGCGGATGAAGGGCGTCCTCCTGATGGAGGGCTCCTACCTCCGCAACCCGGTGGAAGCCCTCACGCGCCGCGCGATCCGCGGGGTGAGGGCGCAGGAGACCTTCCGTCAGATCATGGGAGCCACGGTGACCTTCGGCCGGCCTATCACCAAGACTGCCGACCTTCCCCCGGGCTATGTGGTCATAGCGCCGGACCTGCTGTTCCTCCGTCACCGGACCGGGTTCCACCTGGAGGACAAGATGGATGACCTGCTGTCCCAGGGCCTCGACCGGGACTCGGCGGCGGCCGAAGCGCTGGACTCGGTGACGATCAAGAACATCGAGGACGTGGCCCGGATGGTGGAGGCAGGCGACGTGAAGATGTGGGCAGTGCCCAAGGTCGTCGCAGACCGGATGACGGATGCGGCCCGGGCTGCCGGGTTCGTCTCGGGCAAGGGACGCCTTTGGTACGACAACGTGATGCAGGCATGGCGGGGCCTCGTCCTGTCCGGCTCGCCCCGGTGGACCGTGAACAACTTCCTGGGCAACGCCGTGTTCGGCGCCATGCAGGGCGTGAAGACCGCCGATGTCATCCGCTCGCTGGGCGCGCACTTCACCGAACAGATCCTGAAGCGCGAGTCCCCGTTCCTAACCGAGATTCGCAGGCTCCCCGGGTTCGAGGACGTGCCGAGCGGCTTCGTCTCCTCGACCATCGCCCAGTACGAGTACGTGAAGCCCGCGCTCGCCTCATCGAAGACCTACCAGACCCTCCAGCGCGCAGGGCAGCGCCGCCCCATCACTTGGGCGAAGCGGTTCGGCGAGGAGAATCGGCGGCTGAACGGGATCATCGAGGACGCCTACCGCACTGCCTCATTCCTGACGGCGGCCGAGCGGCAAGTAGGCATCGGGGCCATCCGTCGGACGGCGCGGCCATTCATGTCCGCTCAGCGCCGGATCGGCGACATCCTGGAGCGTGGCTTCGACGAGAACGCGGCCCGGGCGGCGCTGGCCGAGGTCACGCACTTCTACGGGAATTATGGCGCCCTCGGCCCCTACGAACGACACGTCGTCCGGCGCTTCATCTTCCCCTTCTACGGATTCTTCAAGCACCAGGCGAAGCTGCTGCTGTCCTTCCCCTTCGAGTACCCGGGCCGCGCCGAGGTCTTGCGGTCCCTTGGGGAAACGACCCGCGAACTCACCGAGGAATACGGCCCGATGCCAGAGTGGCTGGAGGGTGCCATGCCCTTCGGCCCTCCCGGTCAGGGGGAGATCCCGTTCTTCACCTCGCGCGGCCCGAACCCTTTCAACATGTCCTTTTCCGCCATGACCGAGATGCTTTCGCCCGCCCTCAAGGTCATCTTGGAGCGCTCCAGCGGCAAGAACCTGTTCACCGGCCAGCCCTTCTCGGACCCGGACGTGATCCGGCCCTACGGGACCGACCAGGCGTTTCAGATCATCCGCGACGCCCAGGGGAACCCGGTCGACGTGGTGCCGCTCGCAGGCCAACCGCTCCCGGGCTTCCTGGAGCACCTTCTTCAACAGGTACCTCAGTACGAGATGGCGGAGGAGGCGATCGCGCAAGGCAAGACCTACGACACCTCCACCCTGCTCGATGCCCTCGGCGGGAATGCGGCGATCGTCGACCCTGCAACCGGGCAGCCCAAGTACCCAACGGGTTTCCCGCAGCAGCTCCTGAAGCTCGCGGGCCTGGGGCTGACACCGTATGACCTGCAGCGCTACCAAGACCGGCTCTTGCAGCTCCAGAAGGCCGCGCTCACTCAGGCGACGAACCAGGGCGCCTACTGATGCCGGTCGACTTCGAGGCGCTCCTCGCGCAGATCCGCGCGGGAGGGATAGGACGGCTTCCGATGCCGTCCCTGCCGCACGCCCTCCCGCCGGCGAGCATGCCGGGGACCACCGGACCGTCTGCATCGGACCTTGCACGGGAGCTCTCCTCCTTCCTCGCGCAGCCGCCTCCGAGCGCGCAGGGCCCGGGCCTCATGGAGCAGCTCGCGCAGCTCCTCGCGCAGCCGGCGCCTACAAGCTCTACAACTCCTACAACGGGCACGGTCGCGCCCCCGCCGTCGGCGACGGAGGTTGCCCGCACCATCCGGGAGGCCGGCACGATCCCCCCGGGCCTTCGCCAGCTTGCGGCGCACGACACGGAGCTTCGCGCGGCCGTAGCTTCCCAAACGACGAAACCCAAACGCCGACGGAGGACCGCACCCGCCGACCAAGCACGAAGCATCACCCCGGCGCCTCCGCCTCGATCGCCGCTGCAAGCCCTCATGCGCCCACGTCGCCAGGAGGCGCTGTCGGGCCTGCTCGGGTTTGAGGTGGGGCAGAGTACCGGCGGGCTCCTTCCCGGCACGACGCCGCACTCCGGCGCGATCACCGGTCCCGCGCTGCCACCAGGCGTAACGCCCTCGCTCGTCTCTTGGCGGGGGGTCATCCTCACCCCGGAGGCGATGGCGTCTTACCAGCAGGCGATCCAGATGCTCGGGCAGTTCGTCCCCGCCGGCGGATGGCGCTCCCAGGCCGTTCAGGCCGCGGCCTACCAGGCGTACCTCTCGGGCCAGAAACAAGCGACCGTCGCCCCGCCCGGGCACTCGCTGCATGAGTCGGGAATGGCCGTTGACATCGACACCGGAGCGCTTGGCGGAGCGGGGAGCCCGACGTACGAGCGGTTCGCCGAGATCATGGAGTCGCTCGGCTGGCACCGATGGAACCCATCGGGAGAACCGTGGCACTTCTCGTTCCGACTCACCGGTTAGCCGACTCGCACCGATTCTAGGAGACAAGCCATGCCGCAGAAGCGCGCCTATCACCTCAGCCGCCGGGGCTCCACCGCTCCGGGCATCGGTCCCGTCTCGCTCCCCGTGGCCGAGGCCGACCTGCGCTCTCGCCGGCGCGGCCACCCGGCAGAGATCAAGCTCCGGGGAGAGGACCGCTACGGGCCCCGACGCCCACCGGCGGCCGCCGCTGCGGCGGCGAGGGAGCGCGCGAAGCGGAGCGACATCGGCGAGGCCGTGTGGGTGCGGGACTCGCGCGGCGTCATCCAGGTTCTTCGACCGGTCTACTACACACCCGATCCCGCGCCACCGATCCCCGATTCATCGGCCACTGCGAGCCTCCGGAGGATCTGGGACTTCATCTACTTGCACGTTCCGGGACTCGCGATCGAGCTCGGCTACGAGCTGCGCGTCGGCTCGCTCGGGATCTTCGCCTGCCGACGCAAGCGCACCGGTGGCGAGTGGTCGGAGCACGCCTTCCACAACGCCTGGGATTTCTACCTCTTCCGCCCCGGCGTGAACTCGATCGACATGCGCGCGATGGACTGCATGGTCGATCTGCTCATCACCCAGCCCTACGTCTGCGAGGCCGTGTGGAGGGTGCCGCTTCACTACACGCACGCTCACGTCACTGGATGTCCAACGATGGCCCGCTACGCTCCCCCACCCCCATGCGCATGATCGCGGCGAGTGATGCCTTCGTCGCCGCAGTGGCGGCCGTCGTCGTTGCTCTCATCGGCGCGTTTGGTCTCGTGCTGTCGGCCCGGATGCACCACGCCTTCGACACCCACAACGCAAAGACGCCGGGCGCCACCATCCACGACGCGGCCCAGACCATAGAGGCCGTGGCCGCCGTGCAGCACCTTCACACGCGGACCCTCGCCGCGCACGGTGAAGTCATCGACGACATCCGCGAAAGGACCGGTCGAGTCGAGTCGAAGCTCGACGGACACATGGAGGAGAGGAAGACATTCGAGCCCCTAATCAGTTGGGTGAAAGATGAGATGGCAAAGGCGGCGAACGCCCCTGGGGGGCACGAAAACCAGTGATCGCCGATGTGTTTTACGCGCTGTTCCTCGTCGCCACCGGCGCCGTCTGCATCTACCTCATACGCGCGGCGCTTCACGCCGACGCCAACCCGCGCAGGGCGGCTCAGCACCTCGTGGAGGAGCTTGAGCGGTTCCTGCACCGGAAGAAGGAGGAGCCATGAACTGGAAGGACATCGTTGAGCGCGTAGCGTTCACCGGCGCCGAAGCGTTCCTCGCTGTGCTGGTCGCGTCGGGTGCCGGGTACGTCAACGTCTCGACGCTTAGGGCTGCTGCCATCGCCGCCGGAGCCGCCGCGATCGCCGCGCTCAAGGTCGCGATCCAGCAGAAGACCGCTGCATAGCACAAGCTCGAAAACTTTTAGAGCTTCACGCCCCCTCGGGCCGACGAAAAGACCCCTCCGGTTTCGCCGGGGGGTCTTTTTGCTATAATAGTCCATCACCATGGGCACCAAACACAGCACATGGATTCATCGGCTGAGCAAGATCAACCCTGACTCACGGACTGCGACGTGCGCTCATTGCGGACCGGTCCGCATCCGCAAGCACAGAGTTGGCTGGCGATGCGGAACAGCGGCTCAGACCTACAACAAGGCCTACAACGAAGAACACCGACGACTGTACGGACCCTGGCCATCTGAGCGAGGTAGAGGCAGACCTCACCACGGTCGTTTGAGTCACGGTCTCGGCGAGCCTGAACTCTTGAGCATGCTGGCTGAGCAGAACAGCCGCTGCGCCTGTTGCGGGCAAGACTTTCTCAAGGACAACGACTGGCAGGTCGACCACGACCATGAGACCAACGAAGTTCGAGCGCTCCTCTGTCGACGCTGCAACACGGGACTCGGCTGGTTCAGGGACTCTCCCAGATTCCTGCGTCAAGCCATTACCTACCTACGGCGCTACGGGGTCCGCTAGCCGGGGGTCCGCTAGCCGGGGCTCCTCGGAGCCACCCCGACGGGTCACGGGTTCGCTTTGCCGACCATGACACTCGCGATCCCGCCGGGGCGCTCGTTCGTTTTTTTCACCTCCTCTCGCTGGGGCTCCAAGTCCGCGGCGCGCCAGAGCCTCACCTCGGCGCGTGGGCGGTGGTCGAAGAGGTCCTCGTCCGCGTAGAGCTTGCGGAGGCAGATGAACTCCACGATCTGCGCATCGTCGCGGATCAGCACGCCGGAGCAGGGGTCCATGATCGCCCGACAGAGCTTGTCCAGATCCGGCTTGCGGTCGGGCCAGGTGCGCCGACGTTTCGGTGCCGAGCGCGGCTTCGGCACCCAGAAGGTCACCCAGGCGATGATCGGTCCTTCGAGCATCGGCACGCCCTCGGCGGCGAGGGACTGCACTACCTCCTCGACCCGGCGCGACCAGTCCT
>JBQTIP010000157.1:0-1799 GCA_052388025.1 Actinomycetota bacterium | reverse complement strand
GGGACGCTATAGAAGTACCGTCTTGGGGCGGGCTGAGTGGCTCGTCGTTGACACGGGAGACCCGTGGATACAACGGGCCCCGTGGATCGGGTGGATCCAAAGGAGGGGCTCGCCCCCGCTCGAGGTGGATCCCACGCCCATCCCCGAATTCATGGTGCGAATCCGCTCCGATTCCCGGTGGAAGCAGGTGTTCGCGCAGGAGGGAGTCTTCGTGTTCCGGAAGGTGCCGCTCCCGTGAGCGGCTCCCCGCACCGCTCCTCGCGGGTGGAGACGGTGGGCTCGGTCTCCGAAAGCCTCACCCCGGGCCTGCACGAAGCCGCACCACCGATCCCTCGTTCGGCTCACGCCGCCCGCGTCCTCGCACGTCCCTGGCCGCTCGTCGTTTGGGTTGCGCTCGCCTCCTGGTCGGCGCTCCTCTTCGCCCAGGTCCGCTCCGACTATCTCGGCTTCCGCCTCGCCCGCTTCGACCTCGGCAACATGGTGCAGGCGGTCTGGTCGACGGCACACGGCCGCCCCCTCGAGATGACGCTGCTCTCGGGAGAGCAGGCGGTCCGATTCGCCTCGCACGTCGACCCCATCCTCGTGCTTTTCGCGCCCTTCTTCGTCCTCTGGCCCTCACCCCTCGTTCTTGCCGGCGGCCAGATCGCCGCCTGCGCCCTCGGTGCTCTCCCCGTCTTCTGGCTCGGCCGCCGCCATCTCGCCTCGGAGCAGGCGGCTGCCCTGCTTGCCCTTGCCTACCTCGCCTACCCCTGGCTCGCCTGGACGGCGCTCGACGCGATGCACCCGGTGACGCTCGCGATCCCGCTGTTTCTCTATGCGATCTGGTTTCTCGACTCGGACCGGCTGTGGGGCTTCGCCCTCTGTGCCCTCCTCGTCGCTGCGACCGGCGAGCTCATGGGCCTGCCGCTTGCTGCTCTCGGCCTCTGGTACTGGCTCGCCCGCGGACACCGCCGTTCCGGACTGCTCATCGCCGCGGCCGGCTTCGCCTGGTCTCTCCTCGCCGTCAAGGTCATCGTCCCCGCCTTCCACGGGGAGGAGAGCCCGTTCTACGAGCGGTTCACGTCCGTCGGGGGGTCGCCCGAGGGCATTCTCCGCACCGCGCTGACTGATCCGGGGGCAATCGTTTCCGCTGTTCTGTCGCGACCCGATCTCGTCTATGTCGCCGTCCTCGCGCTTCCCCTGGCGGGCGCCTTCCTCTTGGCGCCCGGGCTCGCGGCCGTCGCCCTTCCCCAACTCGCGGTGAACGCTCTGTCCGACTGGCATGCCACGACCGACTCGCGCCACCACTACGTGGCGGCGATAGTGCCGTTTCTCGTCGCGGCGTCCACCCTAGGTCTCTCCCGAGTGCCGCCTGCCAAGCGCGTTCAGGCTGCCACCATCGTGCTGGCGTTTACCGTCACGTCAGCGGTCGTTTTAGGCCCATGGCCAGGAGCTCCCGGCGCACGCACGCTCGATCTCGGCCCGGACGTTCCGGCCAGTCGTGCGGATGCTCTCCGCGCCGCGGTTGCGCTCGTTCCGAAGGATGCGCGTGTGAGCGCGACGAGCCATGCCGGCTCGCATCTCTCGGGACGGCAGTACTTCTACAGCGTCCCGCTCGTCGAGGGGTCGGAGTGGATCGTGCTGGACACGCAAGACCCGTGGATTCAGGGGAGTGAGTTGGGACCCGCACGCTTCGACTCCGCCGTGGGAGTCGAATTCAAGGAACGGATGCGATCCAGTCCTGAATGGAAGCAGGTGTTCGCGCAGGAGGGCGTCTTCGTGTTCCGGAAGGTGCCGCTCCCGTGAGCGGCTCCCCGCAC
>JBQTIP010000156.1:0-16175 GCA_052388025.1 Actinomycetota bacterium | reverse complement strand
AACTCCCCTGGGCCGTCCAGGGCGACGAAGCGATCCAGGCCGACGTCGAAGGGGGTCACGCGATGCGCCTCGTAATCGTAGTCCAGCACGATCATGCCGCACTCGATCCGAAGGGGTTCGATGACCTCGACGCCGTAAGGCGTGGCTCCGGCGGCCTGCACCGTCCGCCACAGATCGGGAGCGTGCTCCGGGCGCACGAACAGCTCGTACCCCAGCTCCCCCGAGAACCCCGTGCGGGAGAGCCACACCGGGATCCCGCCGACCTTCACCTGATCGGGGTAGAAGCGGTAGTAGCGCAGGGCCGCCAGGTCGGCGTCGGTGAGCTTCGATAGCAGCTGGCGCGAGCCGGGGCCCTGCACCTGGAGGTGGGGCATCTGCTCCGCGACGTACTCGATCTCGACGTCCAAGCCCTTGGTGACATCGGCGAAGTAGTCGGCGTGGCCCGAGCCGTTGGTCATCACCCAGCAGTGGCCGTCGGCGACCTTGAACACGGTGCCGTCGTCCACCATCAGGCCTTCGTCCTGGACGAAGGCACCGTAGCGCACCTGCCCCACCTCGAGCCCGAGGATGTCGCTGGTGTGCACGCGCTGAGCCGCCGCCACGGCGTCGGGACCCCGCCAGTCCCATTTATTGAGAGGGGACACGTCCCAGAGCCCGACGCCCTCGCGGACCGCGCGGTACTCGCGTTCCGCGTCGCCGAAGCTCTCTGTCCAGTACCACCCCCCCTCCTCCATGAACGTCGCGCCCATCGCGGCTTGGACGTCGTAGAACGCCGATCTGATCGGTTCCGCCTTCGCCATCCCTGTCCTCCCGCCGTCGGGCACCAGCAGCCTGACTTATACATGGGCTTTGACTGACGGTTCAAGTCTGGGTGGCGGCCTCGTCAGGGCGACCCGACGGCCCTCGAGTGTGAGGTTCAGCCATATTGCGGGCGAAGGCGGGCCGGCGGCGGGCCATCGCCGCAGTCGGAATCCGTAGCCGCAGGGCGTCGCCTTGACGTCCCAAGGGGCTGCGGCGTAGCGTCCGCCCATATGTCGGGCCTGAACAGCCCCCGGGCGTCATCCGATACAGCGCGGCGGGTGCGTTGAGCGCCCGGGGCGAGAGCACGGCGCGCCGCAACAGGGCGTCCGGGAGGACGGAGCTCGCGCCCGTCCGGCGGGTCTCGAACGAGCGCGCCTACCTCTACCAGATCATCCAGACGATCGGATCGGGCCCGGATCTGGAGACGATCCTCCGAGGGATCGTGCGCCTCGTCACCGAGGCGACAGCCTGCCACGCTTGCTTCGTCTACTTCGTCCACGACCGGGTCCTCGAGCTGCGAGCCGCGTCCAGCATCTACGCCCACCTCGAAGGGGACGTGATCATCCCCATCGGCGAGGGACTGACCGGCTGGGTCGCGAAGACCCGCCGTTCGGCCTTCATCCGGGAGAATGCCCTGGAGGACCCGCGCGTGCGGACCGCCTACTTCCCCGAGCTGGAGGACGAGCGGTTCCAGTCGCTCGTGTCGGTGCCCATCTTCTCCCGGGCGGGCGAGGTCATCGGCGTGATCACGCTCCATGCGGAGGCTCCCCACGAGTTCGCGAGGGCCGACCTCGACTTCCTGGAGCACACCGCCTCGCTGATCGCGGGGGCTGTGGAGAACGGCCAGCTGTACGAAGACGCCACCGCGAAGGTGGCCCTGCTCACCGATCTGTCGAAGCTCTCGCAGCGGATCGCGTCCGCGGCGAGCATCCACGAGCTCCTCCCCCTTGTCGCCGGTGGCTGCCGCGAGCTGCTGGGGGCCGACCGGTGCGAGATCTACCTCCTGGATCCCGACGAGCGCCTGTCGCTCCGCTCCGCGAGCCCCGAGCGGGCCGCAGGAGCTTCGCTCGACACCCGACGGCTCTGGCTGGAGGTCCTGGACGTCGATCTTGCCCACAAAGGAGGCGAGGAGGCCCGGCGGCTGGCAGAGATCCTGTGGGGCGATGAGACCGAGGGCTTCCCGGTGGTCGCCCCGCTTGTCGTCGGAGAGGAGCGTCTCGGCATCCTCGCAGCGCTCACGCAAGCACCGGTTGCGGACGCGGAGAGCGCGCTCGCCGCCGTCGCCTCGCATGCGGCGGTGGCGATCAAGCAACACCAGCTCATCGACTGGCTGAAGGAGAAGAACCTCGTCAAGGACTTCTTCGAGGCGCTCTCGGGCGGCCACGCGATCCCTGAGGAGCTAGCCGGGCAGGCCGCTCGGCTCGGCTGCGACCTCGATGCCCAGCACCTCGTGATGCACATGTTGCCGTGGACCCTGCGGGTCCCCGAGGGCCCGCGGCGGGGGCGGCGGCCGCGGCGCGACCGCCAGACTCAGGAGCCGTCGTGGAGGGAGCTCGCCGCGCGCGTCGAATCGCGGGTCGCGGGAAGCCTTCCAGGAGCTGTGTTCGACAACCGGGAGCGATCTACACGCGCGCTCCTGCTGCTTGGGTCGGCGCAGCCCGGCGAGATCGCCGACACCGTTCGCAGGATCGAGCGGGAGGTGGCCGCAGAGCAGGCTGGGTCGGCATCCATAGGCCTCTCGAACCCGTGTCAGGAACCCGCGTCGTTCCGGCAGGGGTTCCAGGAGGCGGCCTCGGCCGCGGAGGTCGGCGGGCTCATCCGCGGGGCACCCGGCGTCTCGACGTATGAGGACCTCGGTCCCTACAAGTACGTCCTGCTCTCGGACGAGGGCGTGAGGGATCGCTACCAGCAGCGCCTCGACCGGCTGGTCGCCTACGACCGGCGGAAGGGCACGCAGCTCCTGGAGACGCTGGAGGGGTATCTGGACCGGCGCGGGAACATCGTGGGGACCTCGAGAGCGCTCTACATCCACCCGAACACCCTCCGCCAGCGGCTCGCGCGAGTCGAAGGGGTCGCCGGCTTCGAGCTGGAGCACGAGGACTGGCTCTCGCTCGCCATCGCCATCAAGATCGTGAAGCTCCGGATGATGAGGAGATCCGCAGCAGAGGAGAGGAGGGAAGATGGCTGATCGTCCACGAAGCGTGGATGAGGTCAGAAAGCTGGTCGATAAGATGAGCATCGAGTTCGTTTTCGCCCAGTTCGTCGAGATGTACGGCAAGCCGAACGCGAAGCTCGTCCCCGCGACACACCTCGAGGACGTGTTCGCCGAAGGCGCCGGGTTCGCCGGGTTCGCGGCAGGGGAGATCGGGCAGGGGCCCCACAGCCCGGACCTCGCGGCCATGCCCGACCCGGCGAGCTTCACCCCGGTGCCGTGGCAGCCGAACCTCGCCAGGTTCGCCTGCGACGTCTACGTGGAGGGCGAGCCCTGGCCCTACTGCCCGCGCACGATCCTCCGCCGTCAGCTCGATCGGGCCAGGAGCCTGGGCTACGTCTTCAAGATTGGAATGGAGGCCGAGTTCTTCCTGGCCCGCAACGACAACGGGAAGCTCGAGGTGGCCGACCCACTCGACACCCTCGACCGGCCCTGCTACGACATGAAGGCGCTGTCACGGCAGTTCGACTTCATCAGCACGCTATCGAACTACGAGTCTCAACTCGGGTGGGACAACTACGCGAACGACCACGAGGACGCGAACGGCCAGTTCGAGTCGAACTTCGTCTTCGATGACGCGCTGACCACCGCAGACCGGATCATCTTCTTTCGGTACATGGTCCATTCACTCGCCCAGGGGCGAGGGCTCCAAGCCACGTTCATGCCGAAGCCCTTCCCGAACCTCACCGGCAACGGCCTCCACATGCACATGAGCCTGTGGGACGCCGAGACTGACACCAACCTATTCGAGGACGAGGACGACCCGAAGGGCCTGGGACTCTCCGAGCTCGCCTACCACTTCCTCGGCGGGCTGCTCGCGCACGCGAAGTCGTACATCGGCGTCACGGCCTCCACCGTCAACTCGTACAAGCGCCTGATCGTCGGGGCGCCGACGTCCGGCGCCACGTGGGCGCCGGTCTATGTGACCTACGGGGGCAACAACCGCACGCAGATGATCCGCGTGCCGGCGGCCGGGCGGTTCGAGGACCGCACGATCGACGGCGCGGCGAACCCCTATCTGGCAGCCACCGTCGTCCTGGCCTCGGGCCTGGACGGCATCGCGAACAAGCTCGACCCGGGCGAGGCCAACATGGACAACCTGTACGAGACCTCCGAGGACGAGCTGAAGCGCCGGGGCATCGACATCCTGCCGGGCAACCTGCTCGACGCGACGCGGAACCTTCAGCAGGACGAGGTCCTTCGCGAGGCGCTCGGCCCGGTCGTGGGCGAGGACTACATCGACTACTTCGTCCGGGTGAAGCAGCGGGAGTGGAAGGACTATCACGACCGCGTGAGCGACTGGGAGGTGGAGAAGTACCTGGCCCTATTCTAGGGCGTCGAGACGGTGGACGTATCGGCCAGCGCTCCGGCCGACAAGTGGCCGGATAGCACATCCTCGGCTTCGACAGGAGGCTTGTCCGGCCGGGGGCGCGGGCCTACGCTTCCGCCGGTGAGGGACTGAGTCGGGAGCGAAGCGAAAGGGGAAGCGATGTCGCAACCGGATCCGGGCACCGTCAGGGTCGAGGACTACGTCAAGGGCGAGCTTTCCAAGGACACGAACTGGTGGGGCGCCTTCGTCGTGGGTCTCGCCGGCACTGTTCTAGTGACCGGCATCACCGGCCCCGCGCTCGCCGGGTTGGGGTCGGCCGCCATCCCCAACTTCATCTTCTGGACACTTACGGGATGGCTGCTCTGCCTGTTCCTGGCCGAGCTCGCCGCCATGCTCCCCGATCGGACGGGCGGGGCGCCAGCCTACGCCTATTACGCGTTCAAGGACCGGCTGCCGCGAGCGTACCCGCACATCAACGGCCTAACTGTGTGGATGTACTGGCTTGGGTGGGTGCCGGTCATGGCCGTCAACAACCTGCTGACCGGCGCCTATGTTCCGGTGCTGTTCGGCTTCACGGACGGCACGAACACGATCCAGCTGTTCTCGAACAGCGCCCCCGTCTCCTACTTCACGCTCGGCCTCGGAGTGGTCATTTCGATCGCCCTCTTCGTCCCCGCGTTCCTTGGGATCCGGTTCGGGACGGGGCTCGCCACGGTCCTCGGCCTGCTGTCGATGATCCCGCTCACGCTCCTCGCCGTCCTGCCGTTCTTCACCGGGGACGTCCAGGGCAGCAACATCTTCCCCTTTGAGCTGCCCGATGGCACCGGGTTCTTCACCGGCACCGCCTTCTACCTGTTCCTGCAGTTCTCCGCCCTATTCACATGGAACGTGATCGCGATGGAGGCCGCCGCCTGCTACATCGGCGAGTGCCGAAACCCTGATCGGGACGCGCCGATCGCGATGAACCTGGAGGGCGGCTACGGCGTGTTCATCTACACCGTGCTGCCGATCGCGGTCCTCGGCGTCCTTGGAGTCACGTTCCTCCAGGAGAACGCGGCCGACCCGAACGGCATCATCGCCAACTACGCGGCGCGGATCGCCAACTTCGCAGGGATCGACAAGATCGCGACGGCCACGCTGCTGATCGCGCTGCTGCTCTCGAGCCTGAACGCGATCATGGGCTGCGCCCGGTCGCTGTACATGATGGCCCTGGATGGCCAGGCGCCGCGGATCTTCGGCCGCGTGAACCGGCACAACGTGCCGGACTTCTCGATGGGAGTAAACGTCTTCGTGAACATCGCCCTGCTGCTGGTGGGCACGCCCGGCAGCATCTACGTGCTGTCGAACGTGGGATACGTGGGCTCGTTCGTCCCCGTGCTGCTCGGCTACTACTTCCTTCGGCGGTGGCGCCCGGAGGTCCACCGGCCCTTCAAGCTGCCGGAGTTCATGAAGTACGTGGCCGTTGGGCTCGCCGTCCTGTACTTCATCGTGTGGGCGGCGGGCATCCCGGCATGTGCGATCGAAGGCTGCCAGCTCGGCGGCGGGAAGATGTTCCTGATCGGCGTGATCATCGTCCTGCTCTATTTCCCGCTGAACTGGTGGCGCAAGTCCGAGGACCGCAGGCTCGGCACCACCGACTTCAAGGTCGGGGCAGGGGTCTGAGGAGGTCCATGGCGGCCGGTTTCCGGGATCGGCTATCCAGGACGCCGCGAGGGGCCGCCGAAGCGGCCCCTCGCACTCTCCCGGACCCTCCCCGGCGGGTCCTCCTAGCCTCGCCCGGGACGCCGTTCGCTCCCGAGGTGATCAGGCGATGCATCGCGCTCGCGACCCCCGAGCACGCCAAGATCACGGTGATCTCGATCGCGAAGGTCTGGGGGACCTCTCTCGGAATCCCTCACCCCGGCCTTCAACCCACTCCCCGGGAGCGGGAGGAACAGCGCAAGATCGTCAATCACGCCGCGAAGGTCCTCAAGCAGCGGGGGTTCGAGGTCCGGGTACAGGTTGTACGAACCCGCAACCCGGCAAAGATGATCGCTCGCTGGGCGCAGGCCAAGCACATGCACGCCGTCGTCCTGGCGGACCCTGAGCGGCCCCGCTGGCGCCGGATCGTAGAAGGCGACCTGGCGGCCGACATCCAACGCCGGTCCGGCATCCGCGTCCACGCGGTGGCGACGCCGTCGTCAGGCGGGCGCACGCGGACGCTGTAGCACGGCGGTTACCCTCGTCTCCGCCAGCAGCCGCTTCACGGTGCTGTAGCCGCGCTCCGCCAGCCGGCTGGCCACGATCAGGAAGAGCTGCGCCGTGACGAGCGCGTCGTCGAGCGCGTGATGCGGGCTGGCCACCGGGATCGCGTACCGGCGGGACGTGGCCTCAAGCGTGTACTCCTCCGCCGCCGCGCTCGTCCCCTCCAGTCGTTCCAGGGCCATGACGAGCTTGCGCACGTCCACGATTCGCCTCAGCCAGGCGCGCCGCCCTCCCCCGAACACCTTGTCCAGGAAGGCCGCCTCGACCGACCCATACCAGGTGACCAGGAGCCGGCCGCTCAGGGCACCCGCGAGGATCTCCTTCGCTTCGTCCAGGGGCGCCGCCCCGGCCAGATCCTGGAATCGCAGGCCGTGGGCGATGATAGCTCCGGGCGAAGGGGGCACCTCGGGGTCGACCAGCTCGTAGACGGCCTCGCCCATCACGATGCGGCCGGCCCGGATCGGGACGATGCCGAACGAGACGATCGTGTCTCGGGCGAAGTCGAGGCCGGTCGCCTCGAAGTCGAGCGAAGCGAACTCCGCCTTGGTCCAGGAAACGTTCCGCATCCACCCCGGGGGCGAGCCAGGTCGGGAGTCGTCGCTCATCGGGTCCGCAGGCCCAGCTTCGACGCCAGCCCGCTCTGGGCCCGGTCGATGACGCGGAAGGCCTCCTTGACGCCCTGCCGCGTAAGAGGTCCGAGCGCCTTCGGATCGATCAGATCGTCGGGAGGCAGCCCCTGCCGCACGAGGCTGCACTGATGCTCTAACCGCATCTGCCAGAGCAACCGGAACGCCTCGTCGAGGCCGGCCCTCGTCTCCTCGTCGATCACCCCTGCGAGCGCGACCTCACGCAGGCGTCGGAGGGTTCGGTTCTCGGTGAACCCCGAGCCGATCGCGTAGGCCCTCGCGAGGTTAGTTACCAGCGTGATGCCGCCGTGCTTCACGTCGAGCGCACCGGTGCTCCTACCCTTCGAGTCCACCACCACGTCGCGGATGAAGCCTGTGGGCGGCCTCGACTCGACCGCGGCCATGGCAAGGCGGCGGACGAACATGGGGTTGCTCGGCGCCGAGCGGATGATCTCGTCGAGCGTCTGCTCGATCGGTAGGGGACCCGCCACGCTGCGGTAATCGAAGGCGATGCCGACGAACGCCCTCCCCTCTCGGCTCGGGTCGCTCATCCAGGTCTTGAACCGGAAGATCCACTCGGCCACCGGCCGTCGCCACTCCCGGTTGGCGGCGATGACGCCGGCACGGCACCGGGGGATCCCGACGGCCTCCAGACCGGCGGTCACGCGCTCGCCCACCTTCTCGAAGTACGGGTCCACAGCGTCGATCGGCAGCTCGCGCGGCTCGTAGGCGAGCGCGTGGTCCTGGTCGGTGAGGAGCGCCTGCTCGGCCCTCGCCTCGCTCCCGAGCGACAACCAGGCCCACGGCGCTGGGGGCTCGCCCAAGTCCGCGATCGCCAGCTCGATCAGCCGACGCGTGAGCGTATCGATGGTCACGGCCACCACGTGCCCGATGTCGACGGGGTCGAGGCCCGCCTCGACGAGCGTGCAAACCGCCTCGGGTAGCTCGCGCCCGGTCGCGATCAGCGCCTCCTCGTTCGGCGCCCGCTCGATCGAGCTCTTGAGCTTGAACGGAGTCTCCTGCTCGAGCCCCAGGAGATCCGTGTCGGTAACGACGCCGATCACCCTCCCGTCCTCGCCGGTCACCGGGAGGTGATGAACCCCTCGCTCCAGCATCAGGAGCACGATCTCGGCGATCAGCGTGTCGGACGGCACGGTAATGGCCGGATAAGACATCACCTCCCCGATGATCGTGTCCGGGCTCCGCCCTCGGGCCAGGACCCGCGAACGGAGGTCCCGATCCGTAACGATCCCGAAACCGTCCCCCCGGGGCAGCAGGAGCGACGAGACGCGCTGGCTCGCCATGATCTCGGCGGCCTCACGAACCGTGGCCGTGGGCGTGCATGTGACTGGGGGCCGCTTGATCAGCGAATCCACGGTGGCGTGTCGTGGGTCTTTCCGCTGTTCCAACTCACCCTCGACCGCCCTGACCTCGCGGCGCCGCAGGGTGGCGGAGAGGAACGCCAGGCCTGTATGGGTGCCGAGCACCTCCTCGGCCATCGCCGGCTCGATCAGGTAGCAGATCGTGTCCTCGTGCGCGCGCACGGAGAAAGCGGGCCCGAGGCCCGAGAGCAAGGAGAAGTGCCCGAAAACCTCGCCGTCGCCGAGCAGGTCGAGCACCCGGTCTTCGTCCAGCAGCTCCACGGCGCCCGTGCGAACGACGTAGAGGAACTTCGATGGCTCACCGGCCTGTTGCAGGATCACGGTCCCGGCCGGGAAGAACTCGATCTGGAGTCCTCGGGCGACCAGCTCGAGGCGCTCGGGCTTCAGGACGTCGAACGGCGGATACTTGCTCAAGAAGGTAGGGATGTCCACGTCGGGCAGTATTGGCCGCCAGCGCCTTCGGTAGCAACGCCCCCGTCAGGGGCGGGCGCGACGGCCGTTCCGGGTAGGCAACCCGACGAGCTCACGCTCGGTGACGAGGAGGTCCACCCGCTCGTCCGCCGGCCCGTGCGGAACCGCGTCTACGAGCTGGACCGCGAAACAGATCCCGACGCGCAGGGCGTCTCCTCGAGTCCGGCGGAAGAACCGATCGTAGAATCCACCGCCGTAGCCGACGCGGTACCCGTCCCGGTCGAAGGCAAGCCCGGGCGTGATCACGACATCGACCTCCTCGGGAGGAAGGGCGGCGTCGCCCTGGGGCTCGGCGGCTCCGAACGGCGCCACGACCACCGGATCTCCCGGCCGGTATGGGGCGGCCTCGATCTCGCCGCCCACCACTCGAGGGAGCGCGACACGGCACCCCTCGCCTATGAGACGGCCGATGATGTCCTCGGTCGAGACCTCCGCGCCGAACGACGCGAAGCACATCACGGTGCCGGCCTCCCTTATCTCGGGCAGGGAGAACAGCCGGCGCTCGATCTCATCGGAGGACCGGACACGCTCCAAAGGAGGGATAGCGTCCCGGACCGCCCGGACCTGGGCCCGGAGCTCGTTCTTCTGGCGCCTCAGGACCGTCCGGGAGGTCACGTGCGACCGGCGACCCTGGGAATGACCTGCCTCGCGATCATCTCGATTCGGTCGGGCGGGCCGGCCGGCACCAGCACGGCCCAGGTGGCGCCGGCGTCCCGCAGGCCAGTGAGAAACACCACGAAGGCCTCGACGGTCCCCACCCACACATTGGTCTCGAGCAGCCCCTTCGCCGACCGGGCCTCGAGCATCTGCCCGGCCTCAACGTCGTCCCGGCCCACGACCGCGATTCCCGCCCAGCTCGGCTCGCACGTACGCCCGGCCTCGCCGGACGCCTCGGCCAGGACGGCCACCTTCCTCGCGAATTCGGGGACGTGCAGGCCCCACCCGTTCCAGCCGTCAGCGAAGCGCCCGGCCAGCCGGACGAGCTCCTCGGCCTGGCCCCCGACCCACACGGGCGGCCCCCCCGGGGTTACGGGCGGCGGCCGCAGCGGCCCGGTCATCGCCGGCACGAAGGCTCCCCCGGGCCAAGCCTCGCCTCCAAAGAGGCATTTCGCCGCCCGGATCGTCTCGACCAGGTGTGCCCGGCGATCCGCGACGCCCGGCATCGGCAGCCCGTACGCCACGTGCTCGGGACGGTCGATCGGGTCACCGGTGCCGATGCCGAAGATCATCCGCCCCCCCGTGATGTCGTCGATCGCCGCGACCATCTTCGCGATGAGCCCGGCGGGACGGAGCGATGCGCGCGCCACCAGCGTACCCACCATGATTCGTTCGGTGGCGGCGCCGACCGCTGAGAGGGTGGCGAAAGCCTCGAGCGAGGGACGGTCGCTCGGCGCGCCGGGCGGGAAGAAGTGGTCGAACGCGAACACGCCCCCATAGCCGAGCTCCTCCGCACGCTGCGCGTACGCCATGACCTTCCTCGCGTCACCGGAGAAGAGCGGAAGGACGAGGCCGATCCTCACCCGCCGAGTTCCTCGAGCGCCAGAGCCGCGGCCCCGACGGCGCCGGCATCGTTGCCGAGCTCCGCCGCCAGGATCGGGACCTCCGGCCGGTGATCGGGCGCCTCCACCGCGTCCCGGAACGCTATTCGGGCCGGCTCCAACAGGAGCTCGCCGGCGTGGGCGGCTCCCCCGCCGACCACGACCACCTCCGGATCCAGGATGTTGACCAGTCCGGCGATGCCCTCACCGAGACGCCTCCCAACCTCCGCCAGGATGCGCACGGCCACGTCGTCGCCCCGCCGGGCCGCCTCGGTGACGACCCCCCCGTCCACTCGCCCGGGGTCGCCGTCTGCGAGCGCGGCGACAAGCGACCGAGGGTGGTCCCGGACCGCCTTTCGCCCGAGCCGGTCGATGGCCCGACCGGCGGCGACCTGCTCCCAGCAGCCTCGGTTGCCGCACCCGCAGACCGGTCCGTCCGGCTCCACGATGACGTGCCCGATCTCCGCGGCGAAGCCGTGCGCCCCGCGGAACAACCTTCCGCCGGATACGATGCCGCCTCCGATCCCCGTACCCACGGTGACCAGGAGCATGTGCTCGTAGCCGCGGCCGGCTCCAAAGAGGTGCTCGCCCCACGCCGCGACGTTCGCGTCGTTCTCGACTCGGCAGGGGAGGCCCAGGGCATGGGTTATCCATCGGGCAACAGGAAGATCCCGCCAAGCGAGGTTGGGCGCGTATCGGAGCGTCCCGGTGCCGGCCTCGACCATGCCTGCGGCCCCCACACCGATCCCCACGATCTCAGGCGAAAGCAGGCGCCCGGCCACCGATGCGACCTCGCCCAGGGTGGCTTCCGCGTCCTCCGCCGGCGTCGGCACCGTCGCTCGCGCGAGGACGGTGCCGTCGCGAGCGACCCGGAGCGCGGCGATCTTCGTCCCACCGACGTCGACCCCGATCGCCTGGTCCCCCACCGGGCCGCCTAGGACCGCAGGAGGAGGAGCGGCTGGTCGAGGGCCCTCACCCGATCTCGATCCTCTCGAGCCGGTTGCCGTCCTTGCGCTCGAACCCGTCCGCTCGCACGTCGATCGCGGCCCTGGCGGCCAGCAGGAACTCCCTGGCGGCCGCGAGCAGGTGCTCCACCACATCGGGGCCAGCCTGCTGCGCGGTCGTGAGAGCCATGCCCACCGGGCAGAACGCGACTGGGCACACGGGATCCCGGGCCCGGGCCTTCCCCTTGGAATCGGCGCGGCTCGCCGGGCGGGGCCCGCTCGTGGATCCTCCGGCGGCTCGCTTCTTCGACCTGGGCTGCTCAGCCATGCCTTCTCCCCCCTCGAGCGGCCTGATGCGGTCTGCCCTCACCCGGCTGCCTGGTGAACACGATCTCCAGGTTGTCGCCGACGAAGCTCGCGCCGCGGACATCGAGGCGCTGCAGCGTCTGCGGGAGGATGATGCTCCGCTTGAAGGAGCCCACCCGCACGAACAGCTCGTCGCCCCGTCGATGCACGTCCATGTCGTCCCGGGAGACGAACGGCAGCCGCATCGTGAGCGTGTACCCCGACCCGCGCTTTCGAACCCGGATCGGGTCGTCCTGGTACAGGATCTCCGTCACGTCTCGGCCTTCGTAGACCTCGTCGCTCATCTGCTCGAGAAGAGGCACGCCCACCATCTCGCGGTCGAAGAGCCGCGCGGTGAGGATCGGCACGGGTTCGAACGACTCGCGCACCGTGACGAGGTGCTCGGCCTGGATGTCCTTCCATTTACCGAAGTACGGATCCGTCACCGTGTCGGGGATGATGCGGTTCACGACCACGGCGTCACACCGGTAGCCGAACAGCGACAGGTACGTGTACGTCCGGCGCGCCTCCGCGATGACCATCTTCTCGAGGTTCACGACGAGGCGGACAGACGACGTCGTCTCGTCGGTCAGGATGCGCCGGACCGCGTCCAGGTTGCGGTGCAAGCGTTCCACGGCGCCGAAGAACTGGTCGCCGGCGATCGGCAGCGTGGTGATCCTCGTCACGAGCGGACGGATCGTCTTCACGACGCGTCGTTCGACCGGGAAGATCCGCTCGATGTACCAGTTCATGACCTCTGGTAGCGACAGCAGCCGGAGCGTCTCCGCGGTCGGGGCGCAGTCGACAACCAGGAGATCGTACGTCTTCTCGTCGACGTGACGCTTGATGTCGATCAGGCTGAAGATCTCGTCGAGGCCGGGGATGACCGAGAGCTCCTCGGCCTGGATCGTCTCCACGCCCGCCCAGCTCATGAGCTGGATGAAGTAGTCCTGAATCTCTCGCCAGTTCGACTCCAGGCGTTGCTGGGCGTCGATCTGCTCGGCCCACAGCCTCGGCGCGACCGGCGTGGCCTGGTCGCCGATCTCGACATCGAACGAGTCGGCGAGCGAATGCGCCGGGTCGGTGCTCATCACCAGAGTTCGATGGCCGTCCAGAGCGGCCCGGACGGCGGTGGCGGCGGCGACGGTCGTCTTGCCCACGCCGCCTTTTCCGGTGAACAGAAGGATGCGCATCGGCCCTAGCTTATCGGCTGGCACGCGGCCGCTCTTCAGGAACGGTCGCTCGAGGCCCGGCCGTCCGAGCTTGCTATAGTCCGGCGCCGATGCCCTCGTTCTTCGGGATCGACTTCCGCTGGTGGATCTTCATCCACATCGTCGGCGTGGTCGGGTTCCTGCTCGCTCACGGCGTGTCGACCGCCGTCTACTTCCGGCTGCGGAAGGAGCGCGATCGGGCGCGCATCAAGGAGCTGATCCAGTTCTCCGGGTCTACGGCGATCGCCCTCTACGTTTTCCTGCTCGTGCTCCTGACCGGGGGTATCGGTGCGGGGTTCGCGCTCAGCTCGTGGGGGCACTGGTGGATCTGGGCTTCCCTGATCCTCCTCGTCGGCATCACGGGCGTGATGCTCTCGATGGCGCGTCCTTACTACCGCGGCGTGACCGAGGCGATCGAGCTCCGTCCCTCTGGAGTTCCCCGGAAGAGCGACGAGGAGCTCGATGCCCTGCTGATCTCCCGGCGTCCGATGATCTCGGCCTACCTCGGGTTCGCGACGCTCCTCGTGATCGTCTGGCTGATGGTCTTCAAGCCGGGCTAGAGGTCGGTCGGCTCGAGTGGCTTCTTCGCGGGACCGTTGACCACTTCCCCGCTGGGGGCGAACCGCGATCCATGGCAGGGGCAGTCCCAGCTCTTCTCCGCGGCGTTCCAGCCTACCGTGCAGCCCATGTGCGTGCACCGGGCCGACATCGCGTGCACCACACCGCGCCCGTCGCGGTACGCGGCGATCTTCCGGTCGCCTGAGGTGACGAGCCCGCCCTCTCCCCTCTTCAGCTCCGAGAGGGCCTGGGTGACCGTCCGGGCGATCAGCACGTCGCACGGGGCGTACTCGGAGATCTTCTTCGGCACGGATCCGAGCAGAAGGCTCTTCGCGCCGGTCATGCCCTTGTTGCCAACGACGATCAGGTCGTGTCCTTCTCCGCGGGCCACCTCCATTATCCTCTCGGCGGGATCGCCCTCGAGGAGACGGAGGGAGACATCGCCACCGTGCCCTTGAACCGCGACCGTATCCCTCAGCACCAGCTCCCCGGTCTTCGGGTGGCCGACGAAGACAAGCGTGGCCCGGGCGCCGACGGTTTCCGCGAGCCCGAGTCCCTTGCGGGCCGCACGATCCGCCGTGGGTGATCCGTCGGTTGCGACGAGGATGCGGGTGTAGATCCAACCGCGCTCTTGCAAGATCGCGGGGGTGCGCTCGCCGACTAGCAGGACGTCGCAAGGAGCGCGGCGGGAGACCGCGTGCGCAACGCTCCCAATGATCTGCTGACCGAGCGTCAGCCCCCGGCTGCCGAGGACGATCAGGTCGGCGTCTGCCTGGTCGGCAACCTCGACGACGACCTCTGCCGGCGCGCCGACCCTCGACTCCGTTCTCGGCTCGATGCCCTGCGCGGCGGCGGCCAGCACGGCCCGGTCGAGGACGGCCGCCGACTCCCCGACGCGCCCGGCCGCGTGGACGATCAGCAGCTCGGCGGCACACGCCCTTGCGATGGACGCGGCGGCGTGCTCCGCACCGCGCGCGAAGTCGGATCCATCCGAGCCGAGGACAATGCGCCGGTAGGCCACGCTAGCCGAGCTCGACCCGCCGCTTCAGCTTCTCCAGCGCGTTCTCGATGACACGCTTCGAGCCCTGCGTCCGGATGAACCCCGGAACCAGGACGCCGAGCTCCACCAGCAGCCGGTAAGTCACCTTCGTCTCGCCGTCGTCGAGCTCATCCAGAAGGTACTCGCCGCGGATGTCGCGAACGGCGCCCCTCGCCTCGGTGGTGACCCAGGAGACGCCGGCGTCCCCCGGCGCGTAGCGATAGGCGAGCGTGTAGGTCGCCTTGCCCAAAGCGGGAACGTCGACCTCGAACGCCACCTCCGTCGCCAGGCCGCCCTCCCCGCGCTTCATCACCTTCGCGGACTGGACGTCGGCCCACGCCGGGTACGCCTCGTAGTCGGTGATGACCTCCATGACGTCGGGGGCCGACGCCTCGATCACGATCGATCCCTCCGCGTGCTCACCCATCGCCCGAGAATCCTACCGAGCGCGGGGCGCATTGATCGTCGCGATCGCCGCCAATGCGATCGCGATCAGCACCACCGCTACCGAGCCCCAGAGCAGCGCGCGCGACGAGAGCAGCGGATCCTCGCCGGACGCCAGACGTCGCGCATCGATCGCGGAGAAGACGTACAGCGCGATGGACGCGAGCGCGAAGAGAAGGAGAACCGGGCCGGCCGGCCCGAACCCCCCCCTCCCGGACCGCGAGAGTGCCAACACGATGACGGTGCCCACCGTCCAGGCGAAGAGCACCGCGCGGGCCAGGCCCTCGATGCCCCTCCCGCTCAGCCGGTGGCCTAACCCGGGGAACACCAGCGACCACAGCACCGCGCTGCCGGGGGACACCACCGGCCGCGCGTCGGGTTCGTCGTAGCCCCGGCCGAACGGTGTCCCGCAGGAGACGCACGCCTCCAGCTCTATCGGGCTCCGGTTCCCGCACACCGCACAGGGCCAGGCGCTGAGCCCTTCGGGAGCATGAAGGGGGGTGACTCCGCCGGATAGAGCCACGCTCTTTGCGGCGGCGGTCGCCGACCGCACCGCGGCCGGCTGCCGCGGCTCCGCCCGGACGGAAGACGCAGCGCTGAACGGCGTGTAGCACTGCCCACACCACTCCGCCTCGGCGCTCGCGAGCGCGCCGCAGGTGGGGCAGCGACGATCGGCTTGCTGATCCATGTCCATTCCTCTATCGGACTCCTGCCGCCGCGAGCGTACCCCGCGCCGAAGGCTTCACCGAGCATCCGGGCCGGTGGCGGCCTCCCGCAACCGGCGCGCGAGCGTCTCGGCCACGCGGGACCACGTGAACGAGCCCTCCACACGCGCTCGCCCGGCCATTCCCATCGCCGCGGCGCGCCCTGGATCGGCGAGGAGCCCCGAGACTGCCTCGGCCACAGGGCCGGTCTGGCCACCGTCGACCAGCAACCCGGTGACGCCGTCGACGAGGGCCTCCCGCGCGCCGCCCGAGCTCCCGGCGACGACCGGGCGCCCGCACGCCGCCGCCTCGAGGAAGACGTTGCC
>JBQTIP010000155.1:0-3661 GCA_052388025.1 Actinomycetota bacterium | reverse complement strand
CGCCGGGATCGACGGCCCACATGGCCCGCTTCATCTTCTTCCAACCCTCGAGATGGTTCGATCCGAAGAACAGGTCGTAGACGGGCCGATTACCCGTGTCGAGCATCCGGAACGACCACACGTACTTCGCCCGCTGCCCGAGCTGCTGCCCGTAGAAATCGCCGATGGCGTCCAGCCGGTTTCCCTGGTCCAGCAGATGGCGCCACCCCGGGTCCCCGAACAGCTCGTCGTACCTGGCGGCGACCTTCTCGCTCGGGTGGGCTAGGAACCGGTTGACAGGCTCGATCATGAAGGTCACCATCAACTCGGACCGAGGGTGTTGCAGGATGCGGTGGATCACAGCCATCGGCGTGTCCGAGAACCCGAAGGGGTCCAGGAAGGCGAACGTCGGCGCCAGCCGCTTCCCGTGTTCGTCCAGCGCGCCCAGCACCGCCTCCATGGTCTCGTCGAAACGACCGCGGCGGACGTCAGCCTTCACGTTGTCCGAGAGCTTCCCGAGCCTCGGCAGGGCCACCTCCTCCAGGTAGCGGGCACGGTCCCTATGGCTCTCGATGAACAGGAAAACCAGCTCCCCGGTCATACGATCACGGTGAGCGTGGTCGAGGTAGGCACGCAGGGCGATGATGGGCGATCCCTCTTCGCCTCCCACGTACTCGCCCGGCCCGCAGAAGCCGTCGATCACAACGATCCTCGGATGGCCTCCCAGGAGCAGCGCAGGCATCCAGCCCTGGAGGTACTTCCTGAGGATCCGGTGCTTGGCGATCGTGTGAGGTTCCGCGGGCCAGATCGTCTTCTTCGGAGGCATCGCCGCAGGTCAACCTTTAAGAAGCGGCCGGTCCCGTCATCGGCATCTCGTCCCAGGTCCGACCATCGAGCATCCGGCCGCCGGCCTTCGGGGTCCTACCCCCCCACTGCTTGAAGAAGAACGGCACCTCTCGGGCGGCGCACTGCTCGCGAAGGGCGCGAACCCACTCCGCCTCCATCGGCCGGGCCCGATGGCCCGACTCACCGCCCGCGATCACCCAGTGCAGACTCCGAAGCCACGGGCGGAGATCGATGGGGCCGAGGAGGGGCTCGCAGGACAGGAAGCGGACAGTCGCAGCCGTCCGCAGGACGGCAGGGATCCGTACCTCGGCCCAGCGCTGGTTCTCCACCGAGGTCCCGAGCCAGACGTTCGGGAGGGGCTCCGGCCTGATCCGGGAGAGGACGCTGGCCATGCGACCCGGTCGCTTCGTCAGCACCTGGAACGTGTGGGCCTCGGCCTTCTCCATGACGCGGAAGATCCGCTCGATGGCCTCGACCGGAACCAGAGGATGGAACAGGTCGCTCATGCTGTTCACGAAGACGAGCCGTGGTTTCCTCCAGCCGAGTGGTTCCTCGATCTTGTCCCACTGGACGGTGAGCCCGAACCCCGGACCACTCGTCGTCGGTCTGCCATCGGCCTGGTACCGAGGGTTGCCCATAGCCTTCAGCCGCCGGGCTAGGGCGAGCGCGTAGCAGTGGTCACAGCCCTCGCTCACACGGTCACAGCCGGTGACCGGGTTCCAGGTCACCTCGGTCCACTCGATGCCACTAGGGTTGCTCATCCCTCGCCCCTCCGGCTCGCCACCCTACCCCGCGGGAACGACACTCTCTCGTAACCCGCGCCCGCCTGGCGTGGGGTTTCGCAGGTTCAAGCCCGCACCGAAGTGCGGCGGATGAGCGCTCCGATCCTCAGCTCAGCCTCCCGCTTGGCGTGAGGCGGCGAGGATGCCATCGACCCAGCGCTTCTCGGGCGAGCTCGATGGGTACAGCGACGAGAGGGCCCGGGCCAGCCGGCGGAAGCGGCCGTCCTGCGCGTAGCCGGGCTCGGCCAGGAGGCGGCGGAGCGCCTCGCCGCGGCCGTCGGCGAACAGCAGCATCGCTTGGTGAAGACGGTCGAGGGTCGTCTCGCCCGGCGCGAATGGACCGACCGAGGACACATCTACGGCTTCGAACAGCGTGCCACCCTTCTTCGGAGTCTTCCCTTCACCGAGGAGGGTCTTGCGCCTCTCGGCCACCGGAAGCAGCCGGGCGGCGCCCTTCTTCACTTCGACGATGCCACTGGGCCGATCCAACTCCTGGAGGTGGGCGCCGAGGGCTTGGGCAAGCTTGCGAGCGGTGTCGTAGTCGAGGACCAGGCCCTTCAGCTTCTTGGCCTTGGACTCCCCTTCTTCGTCCTCATCCTCTTCGAGCGCCTCGGGCTCTTCGGCCTTCGAACGCGCGTTCTCGGCCGCCCGTAGTGTCCACAGCCAAAGCGCCGTGAGGCGAGCATCCTCCTCGAAGCCCTCGGCCTCGGGTCCTTCGAAGATCATCCGCAGAGCCTCTCTCGCCACCACGGACCACACGGCCGGGAGGAACGCGGGCGCGTCCAGGTTGTCCTCAGGAGGCGCCAGAGGCACCGTATCGCCGGAAGCCGTCTCTACCCGCTCGAAGCGGGAGTAGACCTCAAGGGCTGGACCAAGACAGGCGAAGATCGCGTCGGCGCCCTCGACGCCCTCCTCGGAAAGGCGCGGGAGCCACTCGGCCACTCGCCGCTCTAGCTCGCCGCGCAGCTGTCGCCAGTCACCCACGCCGACGCGCTCCGCGCGGGGGCGGCAGACAATGTGGACACTTGAGGCGAGAGCGGCGGAGTTCTGTTCGCGCAGGCGGCCGGGTCGCTCCGTGTCCACGGGCCAAGAGCCGGTCACCGTCCAGCCAGCGTCGAGGAGCGCAGACAGCATCGCCTCCCAGCCGGATGTGCTCTTGTGGGCAAAGACGACCACCCCGATACCGTTCGGCGACAGCACCCGCCTCGCCTCGGCGAGAGCCTTGCGCATCTCGGACTCGAAGAAGGCCTTGTCTTTGGTGCGGCCGTCGTCCTTGGCGACCGGGTTCACCACAATCTCGGCCGGCTTGGGAGCCAGAGGTGTCGGGAACAGGTCTGGATGCAGATGGCCAACGGAGCGACGGAGCCACACGTAGAAGAAGTCCGACAGGTTCGCGTAGGCAACAGCGTCGTAGTAGGGCGGGTCGGTGAACACGCAGGGTACGGAGTGATCCGGTAGCGGAATCGCCCGGGCGTCGCCCTGTGTCGCCTGGCCGGGAGCAAGGCGAGAGGCAGCCCCGTGCTTGCAGACTCTCTCGACCCACTCGAGCGCCCCTTCCCAGTCTCCGGTCGACCCGGAGAACGGATTGGCCTCAGCGAAGTCCCAGACCATCGGCAGCTTTTTCTCACCGCCATTCGCAGCTGCAATGAACTGGCCGCCCACCACCCACCGGCAGAGACTCGCCCAGTAGTCCACGCTGCGTCCGACGGCGATCGACAAACACGTGAACATCGTGCGGGCGACGGAGGGGTCGCCGGCGTCGCTGGCGATCTCATCGCGGGCCTCCCGGACCGCCGCGGCGAACGCCGCCAGGGTCAGGGCCTGCCGGGGAAGGAACAGGTCACCCCAGGTACGGAGCCCGTACTTCTGGATCCGGAAGCCGAGCGTGCCGTCCGGCGGGAGCGGCTCATCCGGCACCAGTGAGAGCGGCCCCTCGTGCTCCTTCTCCCGGCGGCGGAGCTCCTCTTCGGCCTCCCAAGCTACCTCGACATCGCGCTCGGTGGCCACCCGATAGTGCCTCCCCTGCTGCCCGGGATAAGTCCGAACCACCGCGA
>JBQTIP010000154.1:0-3427 GCA_052388025.1 Actinomycetota bacterium | reverse complement strand
AGATACCGTGCCCCCTCGCGGGTCGCCATCTCCAGGGCCTCCTCGCCGTTCGAGACCGTCGGCTCCCTCGTGTGGACGCGTTGGATGAGGATCGACTGCTTCATCTGCTCGAACATGTCCTGGCGATGCCCGCACCCCGGCCCGTCCGTTCCGAGCCCCACGATGGCGCCGGCGTCCCGCAGATCGCGGAGACGGATGCAGCCGGAAGCAAGGTACTGATTCGACGTGGGGTTGTAGGAGACACAGCTTCCGGTGGCACCCATGCGCTCGACCTCACGGTCGTCGAACCAGATGCCGTGCGCGATCGTGACACCATGGCCAAGGAACCCCTCCTCGTAGAGCCAATCGATGGGCCGGATCCCGTACGCCTCGAGGTAGATGTCCGGGTCCACCTTCGCCTCGGAGCAGTGAGCGTGCCAGCCGGTGCCCAGCTCATGCGCCATCGCCACCGCTCGCCGGACAAGCTCCTGATCGTTGTAGATGATGTTGATCGGCGCCGGCCACACGCTGACCCGGCGTCCCCGGCTCTGCTCAAGAGCTCCCAGCGTGATCTCGAGGTCCTCCTCGATCGGGTAACGGAACAGCCACTCCGCCAGCCCGTGCTTCGAGGCCACTTCGGTCATCGGCCCGAACATGCCGCGGGCGACCGTCCCGCGGAGGCCCACCTCCTCGATTGCCGCCGCGACCCCGAGCGTCGTGTCCAGGTCGGCCGGGGAGTAGTGGTTGTCGAGGATCGCCGTCGTGCCCGCGCGCGCCGCCTCGATGGCTCCGAGCTTCGCCCCGACGACGGCCTCCTCGCGGGTGATGGCCGCCGAGTAGGGCCACATGAACTCGCAGAGCCACGGCCAGAGCGACATCCCTTCACCAAGGCCGCGCCCAAGGCCTTGGAACAGGTGGTTGTGGCAGTCGACGAGACCCGGGATCACCGCCTTGCCGATGCAGTCGATGGTGCGGGCGGCCCGATACCCGGAGAGCTCCTCGGGCGTGCCCACGGCCACGATCCGGTCGCCAGCGACGGCCACCGCGCCCGGCTCCAGCACGCGGCGCGCGTCGTCCACGGTCACGACGTGCCCGCCGGTGAGCAGGAGGTCACAAGCGCGGCCGGCCCGTTCGTCGGTCATGCCGGAGGCCGACGCTCCCCCGCGGACCGGATCTTGGATCGGAGGACGGCCGGTGTGATCGGAAGCGCGTCGATCTCGACTCCGAACTCCTCGAGCGCATCTACGACGGCGTTCGAGATCGCGGCCGGAGGACCCAGGGTCCCGCCCTCGCCGGCGCCCTTCATGCCAAGAGGCATGTTCGGGGAAGGGCTCTCGAAATGCTCGACCACCATGTCGGGGATCTCGGTGGCGGTCGGGATCAGATAGTCCACAAAGGTGGTGGCGAGCGGCTGGCCGTCCTCGCTATACGCCAGATGTTCGTACAGGACCCCGCCGATCTCTTGCGCGACACCACCGTGCACCTGTCCCTCCACGATCGGCGGGTTCACCATCGGTCCGCAGTCGTGCACGGCTACGTAGTCGAGGATCTCGGTCAAGCCCGTCTCGACGTCCACCTTCACGACGGCCGTATGGGTGGCGTTGGCCCAGGTCGCGGCCCCGTTCATTCGGCCTCGATCGTCCGGGACGTGCTGCAGGAGCGGCGGGTCGAACACGGCGGTGACCTCCAGGCCCGGATCGACCTCGGGCGGGAGGTCGAGCGTCCGAACCCACGCGGCGGTGCCGACGTCTGCCATGGTGACCGCCTTGTCGGGTATCCCCTTCACGCGAATCTCGCCCTGCTCGATCTCGAGGTCGGCCTCGTCGGTCTCGAGCAGATGGGCGGCGATCCGAAACACCTTGTCTCGAATCGAGCCGGCAGCCCTCAGGATCGCGCCGCCCCCCGCCACGGTGCTCCGGCTTCCCCATCCCCCCAGACCGTACGGACAGTGGTCGGTGTCGCCCATCTCCACCCGAACGCTATCGAGCGGCACCCCGAGGGCGTCGGCGGCGAGCACGGCGGCCATGGTGGTGGTGCCCTGACCCGTCGTCGTCACTCCCACGGAGACGGTCACGCCCCCGTCGGGATCGACGCGGATCGTCGCGGAATCGTGGGAGGTCCAGTGGCCGGTCGTGCCGAAGTACGTGGGAGTCGTTCCCTCCACGTACGTGGCCACCCCTAAGCCGATCCGGACGCGATCGTCGTCCGCGTATTCCGCCCTCCGTCTCGCCTCCGCCTCGCGTCCCAGCTCCAGGGCGCGCTCGAAGGCCTCCCGGAAGCTTCCCGAGTCGATGATCCCCCCCGTGGCGGACGTCCATGGGAGGTCCTGGTCGTCCAGGAGCATCTTTCGGCGAAGCTCAATCGAGTCGACCCCGACCTCCTTCGCGATCTTCTCCACAAGCCGCTCGACGGCGAAGTACGCCTCGGGGGCGCCGAAGCCTCGGTACGCGCCCGACGGCGTCTTGTTGGTGACCACCTGCGTGTAGGAGTTCTGGGCGAGCCGGACGCGGTAGGCGCCGGCGACCTGGCCCCCCGTGACGAACGAGGCGCAGATCCCTGGCATGAAGATCTCGCCGGATCCCACGTCGTGCAGCACATGGCATCGAACCGCCTGAATCACTCCCTCCTCGTCGATGGCCGCCTCGATCTCGAGTGTTTGCTCGCGTGCGTGGTTGCTGGCCACCAGGTGCTCCGTCCGGTCCTCGATCCAGCGAACCGGACGGCCGAGTCGCATGGCCAGCCAGCAGACGAGGACTTCTTCCGGGTAGATGTGGGTCTTCACTCCGAAGCCACCGCCGACGTCGGGCACCACGACGTGGATGTCTCGCTCCGCGATTGGGAGCACGTACGAGAGCGTCGTGCGTGTGATGTGCGGGCTCTGCGCCCCCGTATAAAGCGTGAGCCGACCGTCCCGGTGCTCGGCCACACATCCCCGCGTCTCCATTGGGACGCCCGAATGTCGGTGCGTGGAGTATCGCCCCTTCACGACGCGGTGGTTGGCAAAGACCTCCTCGACGTCGGGAAGCGACAGCGGCAGGTTCACGATGCGGTTGTCGGGCCAGTCGTCGTACAGGTTGGGGGCATCCTCGGCGAGCGCCGCCTCCATCGATGCGACCGCCGGCAGGGCCTCGTAGTCCACCTCGACGAGCTCGGCCACGTCCTCGGCGAGGTAGCGGTCCTCGGCAACGATGGCCGCGATCGGCGCACCGACGTACCGCACCTTTCCCAGGGCCAGCGGCAGGCTCTTCACCGGTTGCATGTAGGTGATGAAGTCGGGAAACGGAGAGACGTCGGAAAGGTCCTCGGCGGCCACGACCGCCAGCACGCCCTCAGCCGAGCGGGCCGGCTCCAGATTCACACGGACGTTTGCATGGGCGAACTGGCTGCGGACGAGGGCCATCTCGACCATCCCGGGTAGCCGGATGTCGGCCACGAATCTGCTCCGACC
>JBQTIP010000153.1:0-10140 GCA_052388025.1 Actinomycetota bacterium | reverse complement strand
GGGCACCCTCCGGAAGCGCTCCGACGATGTAACGAGGCGCGAGCCCACCAGCCAGGTAGATTCGCTCACGCCAGGGACCGAGGTTGCCGAGAAGCGTGAGGAGCGCGCGCTCAGATCGCTCAGTGGTCGCCTCGTCGTACTCACTGAAGTGCGCCCTCTTCAGAACCGGATCACCTCCTCGCGGAAACGGTTGGCCTGCTCGCGCCCGTTCAGGTCAGCTGGGACTTTCGTGCTGTCTGGTGCTGCCAGGTGATGTCCGGTGATGTCCCGGACGTTTGCAAGTCGTTTGCAACAAGGCAAGCAGATGCCGGGCGACTTCTTCCTTCAGGGCCTCGGGTCGGGGAGGATCAGGCACTCACCAGTTCTCGGACCGGTCGCTCCCGAGGGCCGCTCTCGAAGCCGAGGACGAGCCGCAGACCCAGGGCATGCGCCAGACGCTGCAGGGTCTCCACGCTCGTCTTATGCCGGCCGCTCTCGATCCGGGAGATGGCGGAGTGGCTGGTTCCGACGCGCCTAGCCAGCTCCTCCTGGGAGATGCCGAGGGCGGCGCGGTGCTTGATCACCAGCCGGGCCAGCTCCTCGAACTGCGCGAGCCGCAGCTGCTCTGCACGGTAGGCGGGGCTTCGCCGCGCCCGCCGCGCTCTGGCCTCCGCAACCGTTGTCCCGATGGGGCTCGTCCTCGCCATGCCCCCTCCTTCCGTTGACGCTGAGCTTACCACTTCTGGTAAGTGGCGACAACAGGTTCACGGGGCGTCATGGCCGGCGGCCCGAGGAGGCCTTCGCTTCAGGGCGTCCATCCTGGCCTTGAAGTCGTTCCATCGCTCTTCGGTGATCCGAATCTCGGACTCTGGGATCGCCCCTGTGTCCTTCCGAAACATGTGCAGCAGGATGATCAGGTTCTGGGATCGGCGGTAGAGCACGCGGTAGAGCTCTCTCCCGTAATGGCAGCGGAGTTCTCGGAGCTCGCCCCTCACCTGGGAGCTGTGTGGGAACGGGAGGTGGGGGCCGGCAGGGGTGAGCATGTTCAAGCGGTCGATCTGGTTGTCGAGGACGACCTGCCGCTTGGGATCCAGGCCGTCGATGAAGTTGCTGACAGCCTCGGACCCATCCGGAGCCCGGTAGTAGACGGTTTGAAGGTTCCCCACCGCCCGATCGTATCCGGGCTGGACGACAGCATGACGAAGCCGTTCTGGCTTGTGACCGGTGTAGTGTCTGGCCACGGATGGAGGGTGACGATGAGCTGAGGCATACGCGGCGCCGGAAGCCGCGCCGGTTCTGGCAGGGCGAAGGCGAAGTTGAGTTGGTCAGGGAAGTTGAGTGTGTCGGGAAGGCGGCAAGGGCACTCGTGGACGGAGCGTGCCTTTGACCGTGGACACCAAGCCGATGAACCGCAAGCGATGCGGTAGGTGTGGAAGTCGGACGGCTAGGGGTTCGTACGACTACCGATTCGCGGAGGCGGAGGTTAGACCATACGCACCAGGGCGAGCCCGGCCCGGCAATCTGGGTGAGTAGCCGTTCCTGGGGACGAGTCGCTTGAAAACCTGGCTGGACGAGGGCGACCGCGGAGGCTATGCTGTAAGACAATCGTCTCACGAAACGAGGTCAAGATGGCCGTCACCGTCCGGGAACTCGCTCACCGTACCGGTGAGGTCTTGCGCCAGGTCGAGCGGGACCGGCGCAAGATCCTCGTGACCTCCAACGGCCGGCCCGTGGCAGCCCTCGTGCCGATCGATGAGGAGGAGCTCCTCGACCGCGCTCTCGAAGCTCTCATCCCCGCAGAGGAGCAGGTCTCCAAGGAGATCATGGAGGGCAAGACCCAAAGCCTCTCCGAAGTCGTCCGGGACCTCGGCCTCTGAGCGCCCCGGCGCTCTCGCCGCGGGCAACGAAGGATCTCGAGCGGATCGCCCGAGCGGACCGACGCGCGGCTCGGGCCGTTGTTCGGGTCCTTGAGGCCCTGGCCCGTGTTCCTCCGCCGGCGAACCTCGATGTGAAGGCCCTGGAGGGTCGGCCTCCCTGGCGCCGGCTCAGGACAGGCGATTGGCGGATCGCCTACCGCCCGCTCGAGCGAGGAGAGCGAACAGCGCTCAGCCGCACCCGGGGCGAGCCGGTCGAGGCGGGGACCGTTTTGGTGGAGCGCATCGTGAACCGACGGGACCTCGAACGGATCCTCGCCGCGCTCCCTTGAGAGCGATTCCCGACACCTTCCAAGCAAAGCAAGCGGAGGCGAAGGTTAGAGCGCACGCACCAAGGCGAGCCAGGCCCATGATCTGGGTCGCGGCGCGCTCATGGGGCCGGGGTGATCCGGGGAGCCGGTGTCGTCGGTTCGCTCAACCATCGGCTGGGCCAAGTTGACAGGATCTGGCACGTCGCGGCGTAGCGGATCGAGGGGGGTCACCTCACCTCGTGCAGTGGCGGGCCGGGGGAAGGTCCTCTAGCTTCTATGAGCTGCGGGGGTAGCTCCGCCATCCTTGCACGGTGGCGGCGCTCCTAGGGGCGTTTCCCCCTTGAATCGCTCCGTGGAGCGTTCCACAATTGGCTCAACCCGCACGAGGGGGGCACATGCCGAGCGTCATCATTCAGCGGCTGCCCGCTTGTCTCCGATGACGCCGTCGCCCGGGAACGGGGCTGCCTCGTCGGACCGCCCCGCCGCGATCCGGACGTTCCTCATCGCCGACGTCCGGGGCTACACCCGCTTCACTCAGGAACGAGGAGACGAAGCGGCCGCCCGCCTGGCCACGAGATTCGCCGGGATCGCCCGGGAGGCGGTGGAGGCTCACAGGGGCGAGGTGATCGAGCTGCGGGGCGACGAGGCCCTGGCGGTGTTCGACTCGGCCCGGAGCGCTATCCGGGCCGCCGTCGAGCTCGAGCAGGCCTTCGCCTCGGAGACGGCGGCCGACCCGACCCTCCCCCTGAAGGCCGGGATCGGGCTCGATGCCGGTGAGGCGGTTGCGGTCGGGGAGGGGTACCGCGGAGGAGCCCTGAACCTCGCAGCCCGGCTCTGCGCTCGGGCCGGGCCCGGAGAGGTCATCGCGAGCCAGGGCGTGGTCCATCTTGCGAGGACCGTGGAGGGGATCCGGTACGAGCCCCTGGGGGCGCTTGAGCTCAAGGGCCTGCAGGAGCCCGTGAACGCCGTGCGGGTTCTGGCCGAGGAGATCTCGCCGCCCGGCGTGCCCGTCGAGCCGCTCCCGGGAGCCGAGCGAGGGGATCTTCCGGCAGAGCTCGATCCCGTGACGCCCCTGGTGGGAAGAGAGCGGGACCTCCGGTGGCTGAGGTGGGGGTGGCGCCGAACGAGACACGGCCTGGGCCGGGCGGTCTTCGTCGCCGGGCCCGAGGGGGTCGGCAAGACCCGCCTCGCTGCCGAGCTGGCCAGGGAGGTGCACGCCTCGGGCTATCCGGTCCTGTACGCCAGGTGCGCGGGACCCGCCCATGCCGCCCTCGAAGCGATGCGTAGAGCGCGCTCGGTCGACCGCCCCACGCTGGTCGTGGTCGACGACCTCGACCTCGCTGGGGGCACCGTCCTCGACGCCCTGGATGCCCTCGTCGCGTCCGTCGCCGGCCGGCCCCTCATGGTGCTCGGGACCCACCGGGACGGGAGCCCGCCGCCGACGCTGTCTGCCCTGCTGGAGCGGGCCCGACCGCCCGAGGCTTCCCGGCGGCGTCTGGAGCCGCTCGACGAGGAGGGGGTGCGGAGGATCGCGGACCTGTACGCCGGTCCCACCGCCTCGAGGCTGCCCATCGGCGACATCCTGAAGGAGACCGGGGGCATCCCCGGGCTCGTCCACCGGGTGGTGAGCGAGTGGGTCAGGGCGGAGGCCGCGAGGAGTCTGGGCTCCTCCGCCGACCGAGCCGCCACCGGGCGCAGCGGGCTACGGGCCGCGGAGGCAGAGCTCGCCACGAACGTCATCGACCTGCAGCTCGCCCGGGAGCGGACCCGCCTCTATGCGGCGGAGATCCCCGAGACCGAGATCGATCGCGTCATCTGCCCCTTCAAGGGGCTTGCCCCCTTCGAGGCGGAAGACGCCGACTACTTCTTCGGCCGGGAGCGTCTGGTGGCCGAGATCGTGGCTCGGCTGGTCGGAGCCTCTTTCCTGGGGGTGGTCGGACCCTCGGGGAGCGGGAAGTCCTCCGCCGTGCGAGCCGGGCTCCTCCCCGCCCTCGCCTCTGGGGTCCTCCCGGGGAGCGATCGGTGGCCCACGACGGTGATGCGCCCTGGGGATCATCCCCTGGAAGAGCTCCGCCGTGGCCTTCCCGGTATGGACGATGGGTCCGTGGAGGGGCTGCTGCGCCGGGCCGCCGAGGCGGGGGAAGAGGGCCGCCTGGTGCTCCTCGTCGACCAGTTCGAGGAGGTCTTCACTGCGTGCCGGGACGAGGAGGAGCGGGCCGCCTTCGTCCGGGCCCTGCTGGCGGGCATCCGGGAAACGAAGGGGCGCGCCGTGGTTGTGGCGGCCATCCGGGCCGACTACTACGGTCGGTGCGCCTCCTACCCGGACCTCGCCGCTCTCCTCGGCGTCAACCATGTCCTGGTTGGCCCCATGACCGAGGAGGAGCTCCGCCGAGCCATCGAGCTCCCCGCCCGGCGGGTCGGCCTGCGGGTGGAGCCTGAGCTCACGGACGCCCTCGTGGCCGACGTGGTGGGCGAGCCTGGAGCCCTGCCGCTCCTGTCCACGACGCTCCTCGAGCTGTGGCAGCGCAGGCAGGGCAGAACCCTCACAACGGCCAGCTACCGGGAGACCGGAGGCGTGCGAGGAGCGGTGGCCCGCCTCGCCGAGGACGCCTACGGCCGGCTGTCCGAGGACCAGCAGCGGCTGGCCCGCTCCATCCTCCTCCGGCTGGCCGGACTGGGAGACGGGGAGGCGGCCGTCCGCCGCAGGGTGCCGCTCGCCGAGCTCGACGTCGAGCGGAACGAGGATGCCGCCCGCGTGCTCGCGGTGCTGACCGACGCCCGGCTGGTCACGACGAGCGACGGGTTCGTGGAGGTGGCCCACGAGGCTCTACTCCGGGAATGGCCCCGCCTCAGGGGCTGGCTGGAGGAGGATGTCCAGGGGCGGCGGTTGCACCTGCATCTTGCCCAGACCGCCCGGGAGTGGGAGGAGGGAGGACGCGAGGACGCCGACCTGTACCGGGGAGCCCGCCTGGCCTCCGCGCTCGACTGGACCGCGACGCACGGGCTTGAGCTGAACGAGCTGGAGCGGGAGTTCATCGAACACAGCCGGCTCGCCTCCGAGCGGGAGGCCGAGCGCCAGCGGCGCGTGAACCGCCGCCTCCGCGGGCTCCTGGCCGGGGTGGCCGTCTTCCTCGTCGTCGCCCTGGTCGCGGGGGGCCTCGCTCTGGTCCAGCGGGGCCGAGCCGAGCGCGCAGCCCGGATCGCCACGGCCCGCGAGCTCGCGGCAGCCGCCGACGCGAACCTCACCGTTGACCCGGAGCGGAGCATCCTCCTCGCCCTCGAGGCGGTGGAGACCGCCCGTCCGTTGGACGGCGACACGCTCCGGGTGGCCGAGGAGGCCCTGCACAGGGCGGTCGTGGCGTCGCGGGTGCTCGTCACCGTCGAGGGGTCCGGGAACTTCGTGGCGTTGAGCCCGGATGGGAGTCGCCTCGTGAGCGCCTACAGCGGTGGCGCTGCGATCTTCGTCGGGACAGGTGACGTTGTGTCCGTCCTGGATGGAGCCGCGGACGTCAGGGGCGCGGCATGGAGCCCGGACGAGAGTCGTATCGCCACCGCGTCCGGGAACGGCACGATGACGATCTGGAGAGCCAGTGACGGACGTGAGCTTCGCACGGTTGCGGCCCACGAGGGCGGGGTCCTGAGCGTGGTCTTCAGCCCGGATGGTGGGCAGGTGGCGACCTTGGGCATCGAGGACGGGAGGGCCGCCCTGTGGGACGCCTCGGCGGGCGACCTGGTTCAGTCGTTCGAGGCCTACACGGGCGGTCCCGTTGAGACCGCCATCAACGTCGCGGAATACCTCTCCTTCAGCCCGGAGGGTGAACGACTCGCGGTTGGCGTGCCCCTCTTCGCGCAGGGTGAGGACGAGCCCGGCGTGATGGCCCGCGTCTGGAACCTCAGGTCCGGCCGGCTCGAACTCGCGCTCGAGGGAGGGCCCGGCGTTGAGGACGTCCAGTTCAGCCCCGACGGCACGCTTCTAGCCATCGCGAGGGGCGACATGTCGGTCGTGAACCTGCGGGATGCGCGAACGGGCCGACAGCTGGCGACCCTCTACGGACACCGGTCGAACGTGTACGACGTCGAGTTCAACGCGGATGGGACGCGGCTCGCCACGGCCAGCGCCGACGGGACGGCGAGGGTGTGGGAGTTGACGAGCGACCCTGTGGGTGGCAAGGAACTCTCTACGCTCGCCGGCCATGGAGCTTTCGTAACCGAATTGGCCTTCGGCCCCGAGGACGTGGTTGCGACCGCGAGTACCGACGGAACGACGAGGCTCTGGGATGCCTCTCCAGAAGGCCGCGGGGAGCTGCTGGTGCTGCCGGGTCTGGACCCTTCGAGCAGCTTCAACGGAGACGTCGAGTTCACCCCCGACGGACGCAGGCTGGTCAGCTCGTCGAGGCCGGATGGCGTCGCGCGCGAGTGGGACGTGCGCACGGGCGAGGAACTCCTGACCCTCGAGGGCCATGCGATCGGTTCAGCGGTGAACGGGATCGACGTCAGCCCTGATGGGACGATGATTGCCACGGCGAGCGTCGACAAGCTCGTGAAGGTCTGGGACGCCGCGAGCGGTGAGGAGCTGTTCACCTTCAGCGGTCACGCCGCGTGTCCCCTCGACTGCTTCGTCCTTGACGTGGAGTTCAGCCCTGACGGGTCGCTGTTCGCCTCGGGCGGCGTAGATGCCACCGCGAGGATCGTGGAAACGGCCACCGGCGAGGAACGCACACGATTCGAGGGGCACAAGGGCATCGTCTTCGGGATCGAGTTCAGCCCGGATGGGCGTCACGTCGCCACCGCGAGCTGGGACGGGACCGCCCGCGTATGGGACGTGGAAAGTGGCGAGTATGTGGTTCTGGCACCGGGATCGGAGGAGATCACGTCCGTTTCGTTCAGCCCGGACGGCGCCCTCTTGGCCATGGGGGGCTTCGACGGCTCGGTGCGGGTGTGGGACTGGGCGAGCGCTGAGCAGCTCTCGGAGTGGCCGGCCGATCCAGGAGGGGTGTTCGACGTCGCCTTCAGCCCCGACGGCACCCTCCTGGCCGCGGGAGGGCCGGGCGGGATCACGCTCTGGAACGTGGCGACGGGCAGTCTCCGGCTCGCGCTTACGGGGCCGGCGTGGCGACTGACCTTCAGCCCGGATCAGCGGTATGTGGCGGCCTCGACCGGCCCGTTCATCCGGGTCTTCGTCGTCGGGATCGAGGATCTGATCGAGCTTGCGCGTAGCCGCGTCACCCGGTCCCTTACCGACGACGAGTGCCGCCAGTACCTGCACCAGGAGGAGTGCCCGGCAAATCCTTGAATCCAGGTCCCGATCCCACCCTACGAATCACTGGATCATCCCCGGGGTGCGTGCGCTTGAATCTTCGCGGAGGCGGACGGGAATCGAACCCGCCTGCCGGCTCTCGCCGGCACACCGGTTTTGAAGTTCGTGAACGCTTATGCTGACCGGTGCCACCCCGTCCATCTGGTGCTGTCGCGTACGGGATCTGGCGATGCCCCGTGTCGGCTCGTCCATCTGGAGCCGCCCCGTGTTGGTGCGTCCGTTTGCACTGCGTTTGCACCAAGCCGAGCGCCGGCTCGCGGCACCTCCTACCAGTCGCCCTCCGTCACGTAGGGATGGCTCCAGAGGGCCACGTGTAGCACCAGCGCCTTCGTCCACGCCTGGTGCATGCGGTTCACCTCCTCGGCGTTATGGCCTTTCGCCGCGAGCAGGTGGCGGATGGTCGACATCGGGTAGATCAGGGCCACGAGGTACCGGAGGTGCACCACCGGGACCGATTCGGCCTCGTCGGTCAGGTTCTTCTTCGCCCGGTGATGCCGAAGCCCGATCTCGTGCTGGTAGTCGAGCCAGGCCTGATCGTACGGGCGGATGCACGTGTCCTCGATCCACCGGATGAAACGCGCGTGCGCCGCGTGGAGGTAGCCCTCGATCGGCTTGCCATCCGGTCCGTTGAAGTACGACACGAACAAGGGCCCGAACAGCCCCATCCAGTGGTCGAAGACCTCGCCGATCTGGTCCTGCAGCACCTCCCAGGCCGTCCGCAGGGCCCGATGGTCCTCCTCGCCGAACCCAATAGTCTGCTTCAGGGCCTCCAAGTCGTCGAGGGTGACTGGGGATATGGCCAGCCCCTGTGACCCGAGGGCATAACCGGGGATCTCGCTCGCGGTGGCCTGTTGCGGCATCGCGCCTCCTTCCCTGGTTACCAAAAACCGTGATACACCGATGTATCGTGATGTGGACGATAGACGGATGTCGTGAGCCTGTCAAGGGTTGGGTGAACACCATTGTCTAACGGAAGAGGCGCGCGCAAATACCGGCTGCAGCGTCGGGCGGAGACGATGGAGCAGACCCGCCGGCGGATCGCCGCGGCCACTTTGGAGCTGCACGCTACGGTGGGCCCCGCCCACACCACCGTCAGCGCCGTTGCAGATCGGGCGGGGGTGGAGCGGGCCACTGTCTATCGGCACTTCCCGGACGAGCTCTCGCTGTTCCGGGCGTGCGTGACGCATGGACTGGAGATCCGTCCGGGCCCCGACCCGTCCGGGTGGGCAGGGATCGCGGACCCGGAGGAGCGGCTCCGTACGGGGCTGCGGGAGCTGTACGGCTACTACCAGCGGAATGAGAGCCTGTGGGCCAACGTGACCCGGGACCTCCCCCTCCTTCCCGCTCTCCAGCAAGCCAATGCCGAGGCCGGCGTGTTCGACTGGTTCGGCGCGATCCGAGAGACACTCCTTCGCCCGTGGCAGGTACGGGGGCGACGAAGGGAGCTGCTTCGCGCGGCCATCGGGCACGCGGTCGAGTTCACCAGCTGGTACTCGCTGGCGAGGCGCCAGGGCCTCGGGGACGAGGGGGCCGTGGATGCCATGGCGGCAATGGTGAGATGCCTGATGGCCTCCGCTTCCTGAGACTCTCGTACTCGCGTCGCCGAATCAGTATCAGCGGAGGCGGACGGAACAGCGCTCGAACCACAACGCGGCAGCTCAAGCCGTGTGGGTGTGTGCTCGCGAGTGGGGTCGGGTCCTCGTTAGGCCTTCATCATCAGGCCAGATTGCCTTCGTGCCCGTCGGCCAGGGACTGCAGGTGCTCAGCAGCGAGGAGATCACGGATCATCCTGACGCCCTCCCCCCGAGCCCGCTTAGAGCCGTCGATTCCGGGCCACGTTTGGACCTGTTCGATGGAACGCTCGGCCCACAGGTACATCCCTAGCCCGAAGCTCCACAGGTAGTCGAACAAGATGGCCCGCACGTGCACTTGTTCCTGGAACTGGTGCCGCCCGCTGGCGAACTCCGTGCCTATCACCACGCCCTGGCGGAGAAGCCGGTGTGCGTCGGTGCGCGCCGCCTCGAGCGCTCGGAGCAGTTCCTCCTTCGTCCCGAAGTGGGCGAGGTGCACCCGCAACAGCGGCTCGAAGTGAAGGGAGAAGCCGCCGGGATCCGAGCTCAGCCATGCCCGCAGCGCCCGGCGGCCCTTCGCCGTGATCGAGTACACGGCTCTCGGGCGGCCACGCGCCCCAGGTTCGCTCCTCACGCTCGCCAGACCGAGCGAGGCGAGACGCTTGACCTCCGAGTACAGCACGCTCTCGGCCCTGGGCCAGAACCAGTGCAGGGTCCGCCCCACGTTCCGAGTCATGTCGTAGACGCTCCATGGACGGAGGGCGAGCTGGCCGAGGAGCGCATACGAGGTGGCCGTGAGGTCCTTCCTGGCCGCGTCCATGGCCGCCTTTGACTTTACTCCGTCCAGGAGTTAAGTTCAAACACTCACTCCGAATCGGAGCAAAGGCTCGGGAGGTGGGAGATGCTCAGCGAGCGGGTCGAGATTTGGGTTCCGAAGCGGCCCGACGAGGCGTTCGACTTCGTGGCCCGCGAGTACTTCGCCAACCATCCCGTGGGACCAGGCCATCGTTGAGATGCGGCAGACGTCGGACGGGCCGGTCGGCCTGGGTACCACCGGGACCAAGGTACGGAAGTTCGGAGGGAAGCAG
>JBQTIP010000152.1:0-1654 GCA_052388025.1 Actinomycetota bacterium | reverse complement strand
GTTCGCCTTATCGAAGGACGCTTTGAAGACGAATGGTCCCACGCGGCGAGAGATCTCGCGGGCAAGAAAATCAACATGCTCTTCGCTCTCAATGACACAGGGCCCCGCGATGAGGGCGAGAGGCGCGCAGCCGAAGGCAATGCCGCCGGCGTCAACGGACATGCGCGACGGTGGCGGAGACGCCCGAGCCGGCCTTGAGCCGATTCTTTCGATGCTCCAGGCTTGCGCCTATGAATGCCTGAAAGAGAGGATGCGGCTCAAGTGGTTTCGATTTGAACTCAGGATGGAACTGGCACCCGAGGAACCAGGGATGATCGGGCAGCTCGACGATCTCGACCAGGCTTCCGTCGGGCGATTGCCCGCTCAGCCGCAGGCCGTGCTCCGCCAGGACGTCCCGATACGCGTTGCTCACCTCCCAGCGGTGGCGGTGCCGCTCGCTGATCTCGGTGGTGCCATAGGCCCGCGCCGCGAGGCTGCCGACCCGGAGCTTGGCGGGATAGGCGCCGAGCCGCATGGTGCCGCCGAGGTTGGCGACATCGCGCTGCGAGGCGAGCAGCGCAATCACCGGGCTCTCGCACTCGGGCTCGAACTCGGTGCTATTGCTGCCGGCGAGCTGGCAGACGTTCCGGGCGAACTCGATGATCGCCATCTGGAGTCCGAGGCAGATCCCGAAAAACGGGAGCCCATTCTCGCGGGCCCACCGAATCGCCTCGATCATTCCCTCGACCCCCCGCACCCCGAAACCGCCGGGCACCAGCAAGCCGTGCTTGTCGCCGAGCAGCTCGGCCACCGCCACCTGATCGGTGAACTGGTCGCTCCCCACCCACACGACCTCCACCCCGACATCGTTGGGGATGCCCCCGTGGAGCAAGGCCTCCTGCACCGATTTGTAGGCGTCGTGGAGGTCGGTGTACTTGCCCACCACGGCGATCCTAACCCGCTCGGCCGGACGGAGGATCTTGTCGGTCATCGCCTTCCAGGGGCCGAGGTCCGGCTCCTTGGTTTCCAGCCGGAGCCGCTCGCACACCACCCGGTCGAAGCCCTGCTCCTGGAAGCGCAGGGGAATCTCGTAGATGGACTCCACGTCCGGGCTCTCGATCACGCAGTCGAAATCGACATTGCAGAACAGCGCGATCTTGCGCTTGATCTCGGCGCTGAGCGGCTGCTCGCACCGGCAGATCAGCATGTCGGGCTGGATCCCGATCTCCATCAGCTCCCGGACCGAGTGTTGAGTCGGCTTGGTCTTGAGCTCCCCGGTCGCCGAGATGTAGGGCACCAGGGTGAGATGGATGTTGATGGCGTTGTCGCGGCCCACTTCCTGGCGGAACTGCCGGATCGCTTCGAGGAACGGCAGGGACTCGATGTCGCCGACCGTTCCGCCCACCTCGAGGATCACCACATCCTGTTCCGGCGCGATCCGCCGGATGGCCTGCTTGATCTCGTCGGTGATGTGGGGGACCACCTGCACGGTGGAGCCAAGGAACTCCCCCCGGCGCTCCTTGCTGATGACGGTCTGATAGACCCGGCCGGTGGTGACGTTGTTCTGCTGGGAGAGCGAGCGCTCGATGAACCGCTCGTAGTGGCCGAGGTCGAGATCGGTCTCGGCCCCGTCATCGGTGACATAGACCTCGCCGTGCTGGAACGGCGACATGGT
>JBQTIP010000151.1:0-2611 GCA_052388025.1 Actinomycetota bacterium | reverse complement strand
CTCCTGGGGTGCGGCGGGCATCGCGATCGCGCTCCTTGGACTGGCCGGCGCCGTCGCGATCCGGCGCCGGCGCCCGGCACCGAGAGTCGTCCCCGATACGGTCTAGGAGCTCGAGCGGGAGATGGAGGGGCCGCCGAGGCTCTGAGCCGCTCTCAGCGCGAAACACCCGCCAAGGGCCTGGGCTACAGTTCGGACCGTGCTTGACATTCGCCTTCGACCTGCACGATCCGGTGACGGCGAGGGGCTTGCTCGGAGCTGGGTGGACGCCGGCAGGTACTACGCCGACCTAGACGCCGAACGCTTCCAGGTGCCCATGGTCGACGGGCTCGTGGAGTGGTTCGAGGAGGATCTCGCCGAACCAGCGTCCGAGGAAGTCATCACCCGCGTGGCCGAGGTGGATGGCCGGATCGTCGGATGGATCTATGCGCGCGTGGTGCCGTCGAAGGACAACGCACGGTGGCAGCTCCTCCGGGAGCTCAGTGAATCGCAGCTCGTCGTCGAGGCGCTCGTCGTGGAGGAGGCGTACCGGCGACAGAGGGTCGGCACCCGGCTGATGGAGTCCGCGGAGGAATGGGCGAGATCCAAGGGAGCCTCGATCGCCTCCGTCGACACCTACATCGATAGCCCCATCTCCGTGCCGTTCTACGAGGACCGAATGGGATACGCGAGGAAGTCTCTGAGGTTTGGCAAGCCCCTGCGTTAGGCGCGCGCCGGCAGCGGAACTAACTCGGACCGTGGAGTCCGTAGGAGGTCAGGTCGCACGCGCTGGCCCGCGCCTCGTAACAATGCTTGATGCATACTGAAGGCACACCGGGGCCATGAGCGACAAAGGTCGGATCCGTCCCGCTTCGCTCGTCCTCGTGCACGGCGCCGCCAGCGGGCCATGGGTTTTCGATCGCTGGATCCCAGCCTTCCCGAAGCTCACCACCGTTGCGCCCGACCTTCAGGCGGGACTCGACGTGGCGACGGCCACGATGTCCGACTACGCTTCGGCGGTTGCGGTCGCCGCTCGAGGGCTCCCCCAGCCCCTGGTGCTCTGTGGCTGGAGCATGGGCGGGCTGGTTGCCCTCCTTGCCGCCGCGGACGTTTCGCCCGACGAGCTGGTCCTTCTCGAACCCAGCCCGCCCGGGGAGATCGCCGGCTTCCATCCGGAAGTCGAGCTGCATACCGGCGTCTACGAGGGCGAGGTGTTCTACGGCCCCTTCCCCTCCGGTGTGCGCTCCCGCCCCGAGTCTGCCCTAGCCCAGACGGAGCGCTGGCGCGGAATCTCCGTTCGCAACATCACATGTCGGTCGCTGGTCGTGTATGGAGATGAGTTTCGCGAGAACCGTGGCCGGGCCGTTGCCGCCTTCTACGGATCCGACGAGCTGTACTTCCCGGGCCTGGGTCCTGGGGTAGCCGGTCATTGAGCTAGATACGTTTCCCGAATGAGAATGATACGTGGTAGGCATCGATGGGCTATCATGGAGTCATGGACGCCGGACTGCTGGTACGAGAGGCGAGACGGCGCGCGGGGCTCACGCAGCGCCAGCTCGCGGCTCGGGCCGGCACGACACAGCCGACCATCGCCCGCGTCGAGACGGGTGCGACTGAGCCATCGTTCGTCCAGGTGCGCCGGCTCATCCGCGCCTGCGGGCTCGACCTCCGCGTCGCCCTGGTCGAGATCGACGATTCGGACTGGTCCGTGACCCGCCTGAACCTCCCCCTCGATCCCGAGGCACGTGTGCGTCAGCACCAGGCCGCTATCCGCTTCGCGCGCGCGGGGCGGCAGGCGCTCGCCGATGTCCGAGCCTGAGTTCCGGCCCGAAGAGATCCTGCGCGTGCTCAACGAGCACGGGGTGCGCTTCGTGCTGATCGGAGGGTTCGCGGCTGTGATCCACGGGTCTCCGTACGTGACCACCGACCTCGACATCGTGCCCGACGAGAGCAGGACGAACCTGCACCGCCTGTCGGCCGCCCTCAGCGCACTGCACGCCCGGGTGTGGAGCTCGTCGGAGCCGGAGGGGCTCGCCTTCGGCCACGACGCGGAGTCGCTCGCGCGGGTCCGGGTGTGAACCTCGTGACCGATCACGGGCGACTCGACATCACGTTGAAGCCGAGCGGGACGGCGGGCTACGAGGATCTCGTCCGGGACGCCATCCACCTCTCTATCCTCGGAGCCGAGATCGACGTGGCCTCGCTCGCCGACGTCGTGCGCTCGAAGGAGGCGGCGGGTCGCGAGAAGGACCGGCTGGTGCTGCCGGTGCTGCGGCGGATCCTGGCGGAAGAGCGGCCGAGTCAAGAACTGAGGTAGGAGGGAGCCGGTGGACGCCTACGTGATCGCGCTGCGGATCGTCCACATCCTAGCCGGGGCGTTCTGGGTGGGTGCCTCGGCGATGATCTTCCTCTTCATCCAGCCCTCGGCACGCGAGCTCAGCCCGAGGGCGGACGGTTCATGTTGCACCTCGCGATCCGCAAACGGGTGACCACCGTCGTGCTGTGGGCGGCCGGGCTCAACGTGGCGGCCGGCCTCCTGCTCTATTGGCGCTCGTCCGCCGAGCTTCGGACGGCGTGGATCACCTCGGCCTCCGGCCTGACCTTCACGGTGGGCGGGCTGGCCGCCGTCGCCGCG
>JBQTIP010000150.1:0-4417 GCA_052388025.1 Actinomycetota bacterium | reverse complement strand
CACGGCCGCGATGACCGGCTTGTCCAGGTCGAAGAGCTCCGTGAGACCGGCGAACCCGCCCGGACCCCAGTCGTCGGAGTCGCCCGCCGCGGCCGCCTTGAGGTCCCAGCCGGCCGAGAAGAACTGGTCGCCCGCGCCGGTTACGATGGCGATGCGCAGGTCCGGGTCGTCGCGGAAGCGCACGAAGCAATCGCCGAGCTCGCGACTGGTCGCCGAGTCGATGGCGTTCGCCTTGGGGCGGTCGATGGTGATCTCGAGGATCCCGCCGCGCGTCTCGGTCCGGATGGCGCCCATCGTCGTCCCGCGGAAGACTATCGCGGGACCGGGAGAACGTGTCGCGGATCGGAGGGGACCATGGAGTACCGGACGCTCGGCAGTACCGGGGTGAGGGTCAGCACGCACTGCCTCGGGGCCATGATGTTCGGCGAGTGGGGCAACACCGACGTGGACGAGTGCGTCCGCATCGTGCATGCGGCCCTCGACGGCGGCATCAACTTCGTCGACACGGCCGACGTCTACTCCTCCGGGCAGTCGGAGGAGATCGTCGGGCGGGCACTCGCAGGCAGGCGCGACGAGGTCGTGCTGGCCACCAAGGTCCACGGGGAGATGGGCCCCGGCCCGAACGAGCGGGGCAACTCGCGCCTTTGGATCATGCGGGAGGTGGAGAACAGCCTCCGGCGCCTGGGCACCGACCACATCGACCTGTACCAGATCCACCGTCCGGAGATGGGGACCGACATCGAGGAGACGCTCGGGGCGCTCACCGACCTGCAGCGCCGGGGGAAGATCCGCTACTTCGGCTCGTCCACCTTCCCCGGCTGGCAGATCGTGGAGGCGCAGTGGGTGGCCGAGCGGCGCGGACTTTCGCGGTTCCGCACCGAGCAGCCGCCGTACTCGATCTTCGTCCGGCACATCGAGCTAGACGTACTGCCGGTGGCGGAGCGGTACGGCATGGGCGTGCTGGTATGGAGCCCGCTCTGCCGCGGCTGGCTGACCGGTCGCTACCGCCGGGAGAGCTTCGATCGCTCGCTTGAGTCTCGAGCGACCAGGAACCAGCAGCGCGGTGGCCCCATCGCGGCGCAATTCGACCTGTCGCGCCCCGAGAACCAGCGAAAACTCGACCTGGTCGAGGGCCTGGCGAAGGTCGCGCCGGACGCCGGCGTGTCCATGACCCACATGGCGATCGCGTTCACGCTCGCTCATCCGGCGGTGACCTCCGCGATCATCGGCCCCAGGACGATGGAGCAGCTCGAGGACCTGCTCGCCGGCGCCGACGTGCGCCTGGACGAGAGCGCGCTGGACGCCATCGACGAGCTCGTGCCGCCGGGGACGGTCGTGGACGAGAACGACCGCGGGTTCGCACCCTGGTGGCTCGAGCCCTCGGCCCGCCGCCGCTAGCGCTGCGGCCGCGCTCCGCTCGACGGGGGGTCAGACGCCCAGCTTCCGGCGGATCTTCTCCAGGCGGACGCGGCTGTAGTACGAGCAGCCGGCCTTCACGAGGTCGGGCTCGACCTCGAACTCCTTCAGCTTCTTGCTGAGGGCGGACTTCGGCACGCCCCAGGCGTCGGCCAGCTTGGCCGCGGTGAACAGGTCTTCCTTCTGAGCGGTGGGCATCGTGCCTCCTTTCGCAGCTCCAGACGGCCATGGGAGCGCCGATGCTCGGGCCGCGCCAGGGAAGCTGGTCCCGGGCCCGGGGGGCCGTACGCCCCTGGTCTGCTGGGCGGGCTTGGTGGAACCAGCCCGAAGCGGAGGCCGTGGCCGTGAACGTAGGTCGGGTCAACCGTGGCGACGGCTTGGGCGCCCCCGGGCGCCGCTCGGAACGCCTGGACGAGCGAGCGGTAGTACCAGAGTGCTTCTCCGTGCCGGCGCTGAACCGGGACCACACCTCGTCGCCGATCTGCCGGTGGTCGGCAAGGATCGCCCGAGCGTTGTGGAGCTTGTCGGCGAGCGATACACGGAGGATCCCGGACGACGCCAGACGACGTGGCGGCGCGCCTGCACTTCCTGGCCAAGGTCGTCGCGGACCTCCTTGGCGCCTACAACGAGTTCGGCGTGCTCCGGTGGTTCGACCGACCCCGTGCGGCCCTCGGGGGCCGCTCGCCCGCGGAGGTGCTTGCGGGCGACTGGGACCCGGATGCGGAGGGGCCGCTAGGGGTCCGGAGCCTGGCCAGGTCCCTGGCCGGCGCCTCGGCCACGTGATCGGCTACCGTCACACCGATCCCAGGTTCCCGTTCCTCTGGGAGGACGCCGCGCAGCCGCCCGCACGCTAGCACGGCCCGAGGGAGGGCACGGTACACACGTTCGCCGACACGCCGGACGGAGCCTGGGCGGAGGTCTTCCGCCACGAGGAGATCACCGAGCCCGACGACGTCCTCACCATCCGGCGGGCGGTGTGGGCGGTAGAGCTCGGTGAGGAGCCGCCCACCCGCCCGCGCCTTCCCGGCCGTGTGCTGGTGGGGGGCCCGGACACCTAGCCGGGCGCCTGACGCCGCACGGGGCGTCGTAGCTGGACGCGCGCCATTTGACCGCCGGGTCGGCGGTCCGGTAGAAACGGGCTACAGCAACCGCGGGCGCGGTCCCCTTCGGTCCACGAGTGCCCCTTCCTCCGGCGGGCGTCACCGAGGTGGTCGGCCCCGCCTTGGGGAAGGAGGCCGCTGTGAGACTTCGGCGAGGGGTTCTCGGGGCGTTCGTCGGGGTGGGCGTGCTCGCGGGCCAGTTGCTCGTTCCCCCGGCGTTGCAGGCGGGCCATCCGAACAGGCCAACGAGGGTCCTGATCATCATCCTGGACCAGGCGCGCCCCGACACCATCCAGCGCTACAACATGACCAACGTCAAGGCGCTGATGCGGAAGGGGGTCAACTTCTCCAACGCCATCGTCGGCCACATGGCCGCCGAGACCGTGATCAGCCACAACGTGATCACGAGCGGCCTCTTCCCGGGGCACATGGGCTGGGCAAACGAGGGGCACCGGGATGTGGCCGGCGTGCTGGGCACCCCGGACGCCTTCTACGTGACCTCGAGCATGTCCTGCAGCCAGTTCAAGACGCTGATCGACAGCGGCGGCTACAGGAAGCTCGCCGACTACCTCGACGACCACTTCGGCTCGTCGTCGAAGTTCGTCACGATCTCCCAGAAGCGAACCTCGGCGTGCACGACGGGCCACACGAGCTCGGCGGCCGACGGGGACGCCACCGATCCCGAGGACATCATCCTGCAGATCAGGGGCAGCTCGGCCCCCATCTCCTGCGACGGGACCTCCGGGTGGCGCAAGCCGGAGGACGGCAACCCGCCCGCCCCGGCGTACTTCGACCTGGCCACCGACTGCAACCGCTTCTGGACCAACCAGGCGGCCAACGCGTACGGGACGGGGACGCTCCTGCCCGCGCGGATCTACCACCTCGACGGTAACCGGTTCGTCCCGGGGTTCGACCCCGCGCACCTGGGCGGCGACGTGTGGTCCGCCGACGCCGCCATCACCGTGATCGAGAACGATCCCGACTGGCGCGGCATGCTGGTCAGCCTGGGCGGCATCGACAAGCTGGGCCACATGTGGGGGCCGGAGGACAAGGTGGTGGGGGCGCCCGGCTCCGAGGAGGAGATGCGGCACCTGCCGTTCATCGCGAAGACGGCCGACGAGCAGGTCGGGAGGCTGATCGCCGCCCTCGAGGCCCAGGGCATCCTCGACGAGACGCTCGTCGTGATCACGGCCGATCACGCCGCGCAGACGGGGCTCACGTTCCTCGGGCGGTTCGACACTTTCACGGTGGGGAGCAACATCAACGCCTGCGACCCCGCCACCGGGACGTCCTCCTTCGCCCTGCGGTCCGACTGCAACTGGTACTACGGGCAGGACGCGGACGAGATCTACCTCGACCCGAGCCCGGCGATCCAGCAGCTCAGGGACGCGTTGACGCCTCCGGGCGGCGTCACGAACCTGCGCTTCTCATACCAGGACGCCCACATCGCGGCCTGGCTGAACGACAACTCCATGGAGAAGAAGGAGGAGGCGGCGGAGGCGATCCTCGGTCTGCCGAGCGTGATCGCCAGCTTCCACCTGAACGAGGACCAGGACGACTACGACCTGTTCGACACGAACCCGATGCGAAGGGCGGAGCTCACCTGGTTCAACAGGCACGGGGAAGAGCTCGTCGACACGATGGCGGCGCCGTACGCGCCGGACGTCGTGGCGCTCCTCAAGGACGAGACGACCTACGGCGTCTTCGGCGACCACGGCGGCCACCAGCGCCTGGTGCAGAGGATCCCGATGGTCTTCTCCTGGCCGGGGCTGAGGTCCCGAGAGCTGAGGGCGGAGATCCGGTTGGTCGACGTCCTCCCGACGATCCTCACGGTGATGGGCATCGACTTCGACGCGGGTGACCTGGACGGGCATGCGCTCCTGCCGCCACTGACATGAGCG
>JBQTIP010000149.1:0-50618 GCA_052388025.1 Actinomycetota bacterium | reverse complement strand
CTCGTCACGTACTACGCGGTGAACCTGTGGATCGTCGGGCTGCATTCGTACGCCGGCGTGTGACCGGCGCGGCCGGCGCCCGCGCGGGTGGTGCTAGAGTGCGCCGGGCTCCCGCTTCGGTGCCCGCCGCGAACGAGGCCGGGGAGGGATAGGCGAAGGTGCGCAGGAAGGTCCGGCTGGTCCCTGGGCTCGCCGCTCTGGCCTTGCTGCTTTCGGCCTGCATCCAGAACTCGCCCCAGGACGCGCTGAACCCCCAGGGCCCGACGGCGCGGCAGTCCTACGACCTGTTCGTGCCGGTCTTCTGGATCGCCGTCGGGATCTTCGTCCTCGTCGAGGGGGCGCTGGTCTTCTTGGTGATCAGGTACCGGCACCGCAAGGGCCGGGAGGGCATCCCCTCGCAGATCCACGGGAACACACGCCTTGAGATCGCCTGGACGATCGTGCCGGCGCTCATCTTCGCGGTGGTCGCCGTCCCCACCGTGACCACGATCTTCGACCTCGCTCGGAAGCCGAGCGGCGACGTCCTAGAGGTGAACGTGCTCGGCCATCAGTGGTGGTGGGAGTTCGAGTACCCCGGGCTCGGGATCAACACGGCGAACGAGCTCCACATCCCTGTCGGCAAGCCCATATATCTGACGCTATGCGGCGCGGGCGCGGGATACGAGGGCAGCGGCGTGCCCTCCGAGTGCCAGCCGGGGCCGCCCGAGGGCCAGAGCCCGGCGACCGTCGGCGCCGCGGTCATCCATTCGTTCTGGGTGCCGGAGATCTCCGCCGGGACCCAGGACGTGATCCCGGGGCGGGTCTCCAACCTGACGCTCCAGGCAGACGAGCCCGGTGTCTACCAGGGGTCCTGCAAGGAGCTGTGCGGCTTCTCGCACGCCAACATGCGGTTCACGGTCGTCGCCCAGACACAGGAGGACTTCGACGCCTGGGTCAGGGCGCAGCAGCAGGACGCGGCGACGCCGGCAGGATCGCTCGCCGCGGCGGGTATGGACCTGTTCCTTAACGGATCGTGCATCCAATGCCATGCGATCCAGGGCACCGCGGCCGCGGCGAACGGCGGGCCGAACCTCACGCACTTCGCCAGTCGGGAGTGCTTCGCCGGCTGCATGTTCGAGAACACGCCGGAGGAGCTGGCCCGGTGGCTCGAGGATCCGCCCGCCCGAAAGCCGGGCTCGTTCATGCCGGACTACGACCTGTCGCAGACCCAGATCGACGCGCTGGTCGCGTACCTGATGAGTCTCGAGTGATGGAGGCCTGACCCAGTTGGCGACGGTGAGCGTTCAGGCCGAGCGGGCGCCGGCCCGGGGGATCCTCCGGCGGCCGACGGCGACGACCGGGCTCTGGAGCTGGTTCACCACCGTCGACCACAAGAGGATCGGGCTCCTCTACGGAGGGGCGTCGCTGCTGTTCTTCCTCGCGGGCGGGGTCGAGGCCCTGCTCATCCGGCTCCAGCTCGCCCAGCCCAACGGCGAGGTGCTATCGGCCGCCCAGTACAACGAGCTCTTCACGATGCACGGCATCACGATGATCTTCCTGGTCGTCATGTCGCTCTCGGCGGCGTTCTTCAACTACCTGATCCCGCTTATGATCGGTGCCCGCGACGTTGCGTTCCCCAGGCTCAACGCCTTCAGCTACTGGGTGTTCCTGGCCGGCGGGCTGTTCATCTACTCGAGCTGGCTCCTGGGCGGCGCCCCGAACGGCGGGTGGTTCGGGTACCCGCCGAACTCCACGACGGACCTGTCGCCCGGGATGACCTTTTACGCGATCGGGCTGATCATCACCGGGATCGCGTCGGCGGCCTCGGCGGTAAACCTCGCCGTGACGGTGATCAACATGCGCGCCCCGGGGATGAGCCTGTTCCGGATACCCGTGTTCGTCTGGATGGGGCTCGTCGTGCAGTTCCTGCTGGTGTTCGCGCTCCCGATCATCACGGTGGGCCTGTTCGAGATGCTCTTCGACCGGCGGTTCGGAACCCACTTCTTCGATCCGGGGGCGGGCGCCGATCCTCTGCTATGGCAGCACCTCTTCTGGCTGTTCGGGCACCCGGAGGTGTACATCCTGATCCTGCCGGCGATGGGCATCGTCTCCGAGGTTTTGCCGGTGTTCTCGCGCAAGCCGCTGTTCGGATACCAGTTCGTGGTGTTCTCCGGGATCGCCATCGGGTTCATCGGCTTTGGCGTGTGGGCCCACCACATGTTCGCGACGGGCCTCGGCCCGGTGGCGAACGCCGCGTTCGCGATCTCCACGATGATCATCGGGGTCCCCACCGGCGTGAAGATCTTCAACTGGCTTGCCACGATGTGGCGCGGCGACCTCCGCTTCACCGCGGCCATGCTGTTCTCGATAGGGTTCGTGGCGAACTTCATCGTCGGCGGGCTGTCCGGGGCGCTGCACGCCGTCGTGCCGTCCGATTACCAGCAGACCGACACCTACTTCATCGTCGCGCACTTCCACTACGTGCTGTTCGGCGGGGCCGTCCTCGGCCTGTTCTCGGGGATGTACTACTGGTGGCCGAAGGCGTTCGGGAAGACGCTGTCCGAGGGCCTGGGAAAGGTGCACTTCTGGCTGATGGTGATCGGCCTCAACCTGACGTTCGGGCCGATGCACATCCTCGGCCTCCAGGGGATGGAGCGGCGCTACTACACGTACACCGAGGAAGCGCTCGGCTTCTGGAACCTCGTGGCCACGATCGGCGCCTTCACCATTGCAACGGCCGTGCTGGTGTTTCTCGTCAACGTCGTCGTCACGTCCAGGAAGGCGAAGGACGCGCCGGCCGACCCGTGGGACGCGCGGACGCTGGAGTGGGCCACCTCCTCGCCGCCCCCCGAGTACAACTTCGAGGAGATCCCTGTGGTTCGCTCGCTCGACGAGTTCTGGCACCGCAAGTACGCGGAGGACCGGGGGGGCAAGGTGGTGCCGGTCCCGGCGGGCGGCTCCGATGCGCACGGAGGGTCCCACGGCGGCGAGAGCGGCCACGGCGGGCACGGGATCCACCTGCCCGGGCCCTCCTACTACCCCGTGATCGCCTCGCTCGGGTTCCCCCTGATCGGCTACGGGATCATCTTCAACTGGTGGCTGGTCGTGCCCGGGGCGATCATCCTGCTGGGCGGCCTGTACGGCTGGGCCCTGGAGCCCTCGGCGGAGTAGCTGGAGATGGCGCAGGCGGCGATAGCCCCGGCTCACGGCCCCGAGGAGCAAACAAGCACGGGGCTGCCCCACGTCAAGCTGGCGATGTGGGTCTTCCTCGCTTCGGAGTGCCTGTTGTTCGGGGCGCTCATCTCCACGTACGTCCTGTACCGCGGCGCGAGCACCGTAGGACCCTACCCGTCGGACGTCTTCGACATCCCGTACACATCGGTCAGCTCCTTCGTGCTGCTCGCCTCGAGCCTCACGATGGTTCTCGCGCTCGCCGCCATCCAGCGCGGCGACGACGGACGATTGCGGGTCTGGCTGCTCGCGACCGCCCTGCTCGGCATGACGTTCATCGGCGGCCAGGTCTACGAGTTCACGTCGTTCGTCCGCGAGGGGCTCACGCTCAATGCGAACCTCTTCGGGACCACGTTCTTCGTGCTGACCGGGTTCCACGGTGCGCACGTGACGCTCGGCATCCTCATGCTGCTCTCCCTCCTGGGGCTGTCCCTCGGGGGCCGGCTGCCGCGCGAGCGCAGCATGGCCGTCGAGCTGGTCGGGCTCTACTGGCACTTCGTCGACATCGTGTGGATCGTGATCTTCACGGTGGTGTATCTGATTCCGACTGGGAAGTAGGCGGAGATGGCGGAGCAGCAGGTGGAACGGGGCGCGGTGCACGAGACGGAGCGGCAGGCACGGCGGCACGTCGAGCGTCACCCCACCCCGAAGGAGTACGTCCGGATAGCGATCATCCTGGCGGTGGTCACGGCGGCCGAGGTCGCCGCGTACTACATCGACGCCGTCCGGTCGTCTCTGATCCCGCTTCTGTTCCTCTTCGCGTTCATCAAGTTCTCGCTGGTCGTGCTCTGGTTCATGCACCTCAAGTTCGACAGCAGGACCTATGCCCGCTTCTTCACGATCGGGCTTTCTCTCGCCATCACGCTCTACCTGATCGTGCTGGTCTCGTTCCGGACGTTCGCGAGATAGGGCGGTTGTGATGCGACTCCCGGCCTGGCACGTTCACCTCGACGTCTGGCTCTTGCTCGGCGTCATCGAGGCCACGTACCTCGTCGCGGTGATCCGGCGCGCGCGTCGCCCGGGGGAAGAGCCGATCTCGCGGCGGAAGGCGACGCTGTTCTCGCTCGGAATGCTCGCGCTGCTCACCGGGTCAGAGTGGCCGGTCCACGACCTCTCGGAGGGCTACCTCTACAGCGTGCACATGTTCCAGCACCTGTTGTATACGCTGGTGGCGCCGCCGCTGCTCATCGCCGGGACGCCGGCTTGGCTGCTCCGAGCCATCCTCTCGCCGCGGCCGGTGGCCGCGGTCTGGCGGGTGCTCACGCGGCCGGTGTTCGCGCTCATCGTCTTCAACGGACTCCTGCTGTTCACGCACTGGCCGGCGGTCGTGGAGCTGGCGGTGCGTTCCCAGCTTGCCCACCTGAGCCTTCACGTGCTGCTGGTCGGCTCGGGCCTCGTAATGTGGTGGCCGGTGATGGCGCCGCTTCCCGAGATGCCCGCGCTCACTCCGCCCGTCCAGATGCTCTACCTGTTCCTTCAGTCGCTCGCGCCGACCATCCCTGCTTCGTTCCTGACCTTCGGTCACACGCCCCTTTACCCTGTGTACGCGACCTTCCCACGCATCTGGGGCATCTCGGCGCTCACCGACCAGCTCATCGCCGGCCTCGAGATGAAGCTCCTCGGCGGGTTCATCCTGTGGACCGTCATCGCGACGATCTTCTTCCGGTGGCACGCGCAGGAGGAGCGGGAGGGCTGGGATCCGATCCAGTGGCGCAACCTCGAGCGCGAGATCCGCGCGGAGATGAAGCCATGAAGAGCTCCACACGGGACCGGCTGGTGCTGCCGATCCTCATCCCCGTCCTCGGGTTGGTGTTCATCGCCCTGCTGGTCGTGGGGTTCTCGCGAGTGCTGCTTTCGGTGTCGCCCACCGCGGCCACCGTCACGGCCACAGTGGTCGCATTCGGGATCATGCTGATCGCGACCCGAGTGGCCGCGCTCAAGCGGATCCGAGCCTCCAGCCTCGCATCGATGCTCGGCGCCGTCGCCGGCGTTGCCATGATCGCCGGGGGAATCGCGCTCGCAGCGATCGGGCCAGAGGAGCCCGAGAAGCCCGAGGAGCAGCCGGTTGTGGTGGCGATCGCCGCGGGGCCGAACGCCGCGGTCGAGGGCTTCGATCGGGACACGCTGTCGTTCCCGCCGGGCGAGCCGGTCGAGCTCGAGTTCGACAACCAGGACCCGGGCGTTCCCCACAACGTGGCCGTCTATGCCGACGAGGGCTTCGCCGAGCCCGTGTTCGTGCCGGACGGGACGATCACCGGGCCGGCGCAGGCCGCGTACGGGATCGAACCACTCGAAGAGGGCACCTATTTCTTCCGCTGCGAGGTTCACCCGATCACGATGACCGGGACGATCGAGGTGGCGCCCGGGGGCGGCGGGGGGGGCGGGGGCGGCGGCCCCTCCTCGGTTCCGATCTTCGCCGAGGCGTTTCAGTTCAGCGAGTCCGCGCTCTCGCTCCCGGCGGACACCGCGTCGACGATCGAGTTCGACAACAGGGACGCCGGCGTCCAGCACAACGTGGCCATCTACCGCGACGAGGGCCTGGACGAGGTCCTGTTCCGCGGCGACCTCGTCACGGGACCCGCGAAGGTCGACTACGACGTGCCGGCGCTTCCCGCGGGGACCTACTACTTCCAGTGCGACGTGCATCCGCCGATGAACGGGACGGTCACGGTCGGCTGAGCTGCCGCCGGGCCGTCCCCGGGGCCCATGCTAGGTTGGGTGCCGTGCGCAGACTCCTGCCTCTCGTCCTCCTTGCCCTCGTCGCGTGCACCCGAAGCCCTGCGTCCGACCTCGGTCTCTCGGCGATCGCCGAGCCCATGCCGGTCCTGTCCGGCGAGACGCTCCAGGGGGGCGCGGTCACCCCCGCCGACTATCGGGGCAAGGTGGTGGTCGTGAACTTCTGGGCCACGTGGTGCGGGCCGTGCCGTCGTGAGCAGCCCGCCCTGCAGCGCCTGTGGGAGCGGTTCGAGAGCCGCGGCGTGTACTTCCTGGGGATGGACACGCGGGACGATCCGGCGGCGGCTCGGGCCTGGATCGAGGAGTTCGCCGTGACCTATCCCAGCATCCAGGACCCCTCCGGCGCCTACGCGGACGATTTCGGGTACGTGGGTCTCCCGGATACCTACGTGGCCGACCGCTCGGGGACGATGCGCTACCAGGTCCTGGGCGAGATCGACCCCGATGAACTGAGGCGTGCGATCGAGGACGTGCTCGCCCCCGAGGGCTGATCAGCCCGGGAAGATCAGACCGTCGGCCGCGACCGCGGCGAACAGGAGCCCGAGGTACACGATCGAGTACCTGAACAGGGCCATCGAGAGCGCGGGGCTCGGACGGTGCCAGAGCCGGAGCGCTCGATACACGAAAAGCCCGCCCAGCGCTATCGCGGTGGCGAGATAGATCGAGCCCATGCCGGCTACCGGATACAGCAAGAGAGAGGTTGCGAAGAGCACGAGCGCGTAAAGCAGGATCTGCCTTCGGGTCTCGTCCTCGCCGCGAACGACCGGGAGCATGGGCACGCCGGCCGCCGCGTAGTCACCCGAGTAGCGCATGGCGAGCGCCCAGAAATGCGGCGGGGTCCACACGAAGACGATCGCGAACAGGATCCAGGCGGGGAGCCCCACCGTCCCGGTGACGGCTGCCCACCCAACCAGCGCCGGGACCGCGCCGGCCGCCCCACCGATCACGATGTTCTGCGTCGAGGTGCGCTTCAGCCACATCGTGTAGACGAACACGTAGAACGCGATGGCCGAGAGCGCGAGAGCCGCGGCCAGCACGTTGACCGTGATCCCGAGGAAGAAGAACGAGACCCCGCCGAGGACGAACCCGAACGCCAGCGCCTGCTCGGGATCCAGCTCGTGTGATGGGAGCGGCCGGCTCCGGGTCCGCTTCATCACCTCGTCGATGTCCCTGTCCAGGTAGCAGTTGATCGCGTTCGCCGATCCAGCGGCGATCGAGCCCCCGACGAGCGTCGCGAGGATAAGGCCGATCGGCGGCATGCCTCTCTGAGCCAGGATCATTGCCGGGACAGTCGTGATGAGCAGGAGCACGATGATCCGCGGCTTGGTGAGACGGAAGTACGCGGCCGTCGTCTTCCGCAGCGACCTGGGCTGCCCGTCGCCAGTCACCGCCTCGATCGACGATCGGTCAGCATGCGCAGCGAAGCGCCGGCCGACGGTGGCAAGAGCCACCAGCGATCCCCAGATGAGCGCGGAGAGGGCCACATGCGCGGTTACGGACGCGGGGGAAAGGCGCGACCACACGTTCGCCGCCCCGACGACCACCTGCGCCGCGAAGAGCCCGACGGAGAGCGTCGAGAGCACGACAAGGTCCTTGTGCCGGCCGGCCATCGTCCTGGCCCGGATGGCCACATATAGGACGAGCAACCCGACGGCCGCGGAAAGGATCCGGTGGACGAACATCCACGTGGCCGCACCCCCGAGGGCCGGGACGAGCCGGCCGTTCATCAAGGGCCAGTCCGGGAAGGCCAGCCCGGCGCTCGTCGCCCGCACGTAGGTGCCGATCAGGAGGAGAGGGAGCGTGGTCCCGGCGGCCCACGCGGCGAGCCGGGCGAATCCCGGATCGGAGCCCGCGATCGATGGGGCCTTCTGTGGGAGCTTCACGACGCAGAACGAGCTTGCGGAGAGGTTCACGAGGACTCCCACGAGGGCCATGGCGGTTGCGAAGTGCGCGGTTACGAGAGTGGCTCGAAGGTCCCCGTGGACCACGATCCCGCCGAGCGCTGCCTGAAAGAGCACGAGGACAACGGCGCCGAGCGACGGCCAGAGGATCCGTGGCACGCCGCGGTACGAGCGCCACGCCGAAGCGGCCAGCACCCCAACGAGGACGACGACGACGAACGCCAGTCCCCGGTGCGTGTACTCGATGATGCCTTTAGCTTCCAGGTGCGGGAGCCACCGGTCCGGAGAGCACTTGGGCCAGCTCGAGCACCCGAGCCCGGAGCCCGTTGCCCGGACCAGCCCGCCCACCGCGACGAGCGCGAGGGTGGCGGTGGTCGTAGTGAGCGCGAGCTTCTGGAAGCGAGTCATGCGTCTGGCTTGGCCCGGCGGTACGTGATGCGTGAACTATATCCTCCGGACATCGACCCGTCGGCGGGCGGGGCGCTGGCACCAAGCTGCGATACTGGCTCGCGATGCGACAGGGCATCGGCCACGAACCGGGGGTCGATCCTCCGACGGTCCTCGGCGCCGTCCGGAAGCGGGTCGACGATGCGTTGCGCGACTTCCTCGCCCGGCGCCGTCTCGAGATCTCCGAGCTCGACGCGAATGCGGCGGGGCTCGTCGACGAGCTGATCAGGTTGATGAGCGCCGGGGGGAAGCGCATCCGGCCGGCCTTCTGCTACTGGGGGTTTCGCGCCGCAGGTGGGGCGGAGACCGAGTCCATCATCCGAGCGGCCGCCGCGCTCGAGCTTCTGCACACGTTCGCCCTGATCCACGACGACGTCATGGATGGGTCCGAGGTGCGCAGGGGCGTGGCGTCCAGCCACGTTCATCTCGCGAGGGAGCGCGCGACGAGCGGGCCGGCGGGCGATCCGCGCCGATACGGGCTGTCGGTGGCCATCCTCGCCGGAGACCTCGGGGCAGTCCTTGCGGAGCGTATGTTCCTCGACTCCGGATTCGCCCCGGATGTGCTCCTCCCAGCGTTCCACCGCTACGACCGGATGCGAGTCGAGATGGCGGTCGGGCAGTACCTCGACGTGGGCGGTGCCGGCAAGATCGACCGGCGACTGGCTAGGAGGGTCGCCTCACTTAAGACCGGGAGCTACACCGTCGAGGGGCCGCTGCAAATCGGAGCGGCGCTCGCGGGGGCCTCGCTCGAGGTGATGGCCGACCTCTCCGGGTACGGGGTCCCGCTGGGAGAGGCGTTCCAGCTGAGAGACGACATGCAGGATGCGGGGGACGACGGCGAGGACGCTCCGGCGACTGACCCCCACGGTGAGTCGGTGAACGCACTCGTCGAACAGGCGTGTGCCGCGATCGAGGGCTCCCCACTCGTGCCGGCAGCGGTCGAGGCGCTACGTTCCCTCGCCCGGCTGATCGCTGTCCCCGGCTGAGATGGATCTCGCCCAGGCACGCAGGATGTTCGCCGATCTCCCCGTCGTGAACGTCGCAACCGTTGGGCCGAACGGCGCGCCCCACGTCGTGCCCCTATGGTTCGTGTGGCGCGACGACGCCGTCTACGTCTCGACGCGCCGCCCCAGCCGCACGTGGAGCAATGCCGCCGCCGACCCGCGCGTGTCGCTCGCGATAGACCTCGGCCGCAGCTGGGTCGAGCTCGTCGGGGTGGTCGTCCCGGGGAACGCGGAGCTCCTCGGTCCCGAGCACCCCTCCATGCGCTCGCCGATGTCGGCGTGGCACGAGAAGTACCGGTCGCTGCTTGCGGGGGACGGGTTCCAGCGATTCACCGAGGAGGTGCACCACCTTGGCTTCCTGCGGGTGGTTCCGGAGCGGATCCTGCCCTGGGACCACGCCCGCGGATAGGCGTTTGCGGGCCGGCGGGCGTGGGTCTAGCCTTGTGAACGCCTTCACAAGTGGCTAGCATGATTTTGTGAAATCTTTCACAAGCGTTCGGGGGTAGGGAGGCCTTGCCGAGCACGGCGAACGCGCGGATCGACACCGACGTGCTCGTGGTCGGCGCCGGCCCGGGGGGGTCCGCCGCGGCCTACCACCTCGCCCGCCACGGCGTGGACGTCCTGCTGGTCGAGAGGGCGGCCTTCCCACGGGAGAAGGTCTGCGGCGACGGCCTGACTCCCCGGGGGGTCACCGCGATGCTCCGGATGGGCATCGACCCCGACGAGCCCGGATTCGAGCGAACGATCGGCCTGCGGGTCTACTCGCGGCGGACGAAGCTCGAGCTGCTGTGGCCCGACCTCAACGACTTCCCGAGCTACGGGTTGGTCCGCACCCGGATGGACTTCGACGAGCTGCTGGCCCGTCGCGCCGAGAAGGCCGGCGCCCGGCTCATGGAGCGCACCGAGGCCGTGTCGCCGCTCCTCTCCGACGGATGGGTCACCGGCGCGATGATCCGGACGCCGGACGCGGGGGACGGCTCGGCCACGACCGAGGTCCGCGCGAGATTCGTCCTGGCCTGCGACGGCGCGTCGTCCCGGTTCGCGGGGCAGGCCGGGGTCCGGCGGGACGCCACGAGGCCGCTCGGCATCGCCGCCCGCCGTTACTACCGCATCGATCGCCATCCGGGGCCCTGGCTGGAGGCATGGATGGATCTATGGGAGGGCGACTCCCTCCTCCCGGGCTACGGGTGGCTCTTCCCCCTGACGGGTGGGACGGTCAACCTGGGCGCCGGATTGCTCAACACCTTCAAGAACTTCAAGGACGTCTCCGCCCAGCGCGTGTTCGACGCATTCGCGAGGATGCTCCCTCCGGAGTGGAACATCGGCGAGGAGTCGGCCGAGGGACGCGTGCTCTCCGGGCCGCTGCCCATGGGCATGAACCGCGTCCCTCAAGCGGTCCCCGGGATGCTCGTGATCGGCGACGCGGCGGGCCTCGTGAACCCGTTCAACGGCGAGGGCATCGCCTACGCGATGGAGTCGGCCGAGCTGGCCGCCGAGCTGGTCCACGAGGCGCTGGTCAAGAGCCGGCCCGGGCTCGCGCACATGTACCCGACCGCGCTGCAGCAGCGATACGGCCGGTACTTTCACATCGGGCGGAACTTCGTTCGACTGATCGGGAACCCCGCGGCGATGAAGGCCTTCACCGACTACGGCCTGCCCCGTGAGTGGCTGATGAAGTTCGCCATGCGCTTCATGGCCAACCTCACGGACGGAAGGAGCGGCGGTGCGCAGGACAAGCTGATATACGTGCTGGAGCGGTTGGCGCCGGCATCATGAGGAGGCGCTGACGTGCTGGCGGACTACCTGCCGATAGTGATCCTCGCCGGGCTGGCGTTCGTGTTCGCCGTCGCCTCGCTCGGGGTCTCGTCGTTGCTGCGGCCGAACCGGCCGACCCCGGCCAAGCTCAGCCCTTACGAGTGCGGGATCGAGCCGGAGCGGCTGCCCAAGGGCGAGCGCTTCTCCGTGAAGTTCTACGTCGTGGCGATGCTGTTCATCATCTTCGACATCGAGACCATCTTCCTGTTCCCGTGGGCGGTGACGTTCCGCGAGCTGGGGCTCTTCGGGCTGGTCGAGATGGCAGTGTTCATCGGGCTGGTCTTCGTGGCCTACGTCTACGTGTGGAAGGAAGGCGGCCTGGAGTGGGAGAAGCCTCCGCCTCGCCCAGAGGCCGCCTCGCGACCCACGGACGAGGCGCCGCAGCGGGAGGCCGTCGGTGCCGGTTGAGCGACTCGAGGGCGTCAGGCTCGGCCGGGGCACGGCGGTCGAGGAGGAGGAGCTCAAGCGCGGCATCCTCCTCTCGACCCTCGAGAAGGCCGTGAACTGGGCGCGAAAGCAATCGATGTGGCCGGCGACGTTCGGCCTGGCCTGCTGCGCGATAGAGATGATGTCCACGGGCGCCGGCCGCTACGACCTCGCTCGCTGGGGGATGGAGCTGTTCCGCGCATCGCCCAGGCAGGCCGACCTGATGATCGTGGCCGGGCGCGTCTCCCAGAAGATGGCGCCGGTTCTCAGGCAGATCTACGACCAGATGCCCGAGCCGAAGTGGGTCGTGTCGATGGGCGTGTGCGCATCGGCCGGGGGGATGTTCACGAACTACGCGGTCGTGCAGGGGGTCGACACGATCATCCCGGTCGACATCTACGTGCCGGGCTGTCCCCCACGACCGGAGATGCTGATGTTCGGCATCCTCAAGCTCCACGAGAAAGTCCGGACGGAGGGTCACATCAGGTGACGGCGGACGAGCTCGCCGACCACGTCAGGATCCGGTTTCCCGAAATCGTCGTGACCCGCGGCGAGGTGACGGTGCTCGTCGATCGCTCGGAGCTCCTCGAGGCGCTGGCGTTCCTGCGGAATGACCCGAACATCGGGCTCCGCTTCCTTTCGAGCGTGACGGCGACGGACTGGCCCGAGCAGACGCCCCGCTTCTGGGTGACCTACGAGCTTCTCTCGTTGGAGCACCATCACCGGCTGCGTGTGAAGGTCGGGCTGCCCGGCGACGATCCCCGAGTGCCTTCGGTCACGTCAATTCACCCGACCGCCGATTGGCACGAGCGCGAGACCTACGACTTCTACGGAGTGGTGTTCGACGGGCACCCCGACCTCCGCCGCATCCTGCTGCCGGACGACTGGGAGGGGTATCCCCTCCGCAAGACCGAGGAGCTGGGCGGCGTGAACACGCGATACAAAGGCGCCTTCATTCCCCCGGTCGACCGGAGGACCACGTGACCGCCGAGCCCGCGGCGCGGGCTGAGGCGCCGCCGGAGCCCCAGACGACCGGCGAGATCCGCCGGGAGACCATGATTGTCAACATGGGCCCCCAGCACCCCTCGACGCACGGCGTGCTTCGACTGGTCCTCGAGCTCGACGGCGAGACGGTGGTGTCCTGCCGGCCGGTCATCGGCTACCTGCACACCGGCATCGAGAAGAACTGCGAGTACCGCACCTGGCAACAGTCGGTGACTTACGTGACGCGGGCGGACTACCTCTCGTCCTTCTTCAACGAGCTGGCCTACTGCCTGGCGGTCGAGCGGCTCCTCGGTATAGAGGCGCCCCCGAGAGCGCAGGTCATCCGGGTCATGTTCAACGAGCTGAACCGGATCGCGTCTCACCTCGTGTGGCTCGCGACGAGCGGGCTTGAGCTGGGCGCCGTCTCGGTGATGCTGTACGGCTTCCGCGAGCGCGAGACGATCCTCGACATCTTCGAGATGGTTTCGGGGCTTCGGATGAACCACGCGTTCATCCGGATCGGTGGTCTGGTGATGGACCTTCAGGACGAGGCGCAAGACCGCGTCCGCAGCTTCCTGGAGGTCATCCCCGGCCGCATCGGCGAGTTCGAGAGCCTGCTCTCATCGAATCCCATCTGGCTGGAGCGGAACCGGGGCGTCGGCTATCTCTCGGCTGAGGACTGCCTCGCCCTCGGGGTCACGGGCCCGGTCCTCAGGGCGGCCGGCGTGGCCAAGGACATCCGCAAGGACGAGCCGTACAGCGGCTACGAGCGCTACGCCTTCGACGTCCCCGCTCGGACGGAGGGGGACTGCCTGGCGCGCTACGAGGTCCGCATCGAGGAGATGAAGCAATCGCTCTCGATCGTCGAGCAATGCCTGGATACGTTGCCCGACGGTCCTGTGATGGTGCAGGACCCGAAGGTCGCTTGGCAGGGCCGCCTGGAGGTCGGCCCCGACGGCATCGGAAACTCCGAAGCCTACGTGAAGCACATCATGGAAGAGTCCATGGAGGCGCTCATCCACCACTTCAAGATCGTGACGGAGGGCGTGAAGGTCCCCGCCGGCGAGGCCTATCAGGTGGTGGAGTCGCCTCGCGGCGAGCTCGGCATCTACGTGGTCTCCGACGGTGGGAACCGGCCGTACCGCGTGAGGATCCGCGATCCGTCGTTCGTCAACCTCCAGTCGGTCCCGAGGATGGTGGAGGGCGGGCTCGTCGCCGACGCGATCGCGGCCATCGCGAGCGTGGACCCGGTCATGGGCGGGGTGGACCGCTGATGGCGGTGCTCTCGGCGGAGCTCCGCGAGGAAGCCGAGCGCATCAAGCGCCGATATCCGGAGGGACGCGAGCGCTCGGCGGTTCTTCCCCTTCTGTATCTCGTGCAGTCGGTGGAGGGGCGGGTCACGCGCGAGGGTCTGCGGGAGGTGGCCGGGCTGCTCGGCCTGAAGACCGCCGAGGTGGAGGCCGTCGCGAGCTTCTACACGATGCTCCGCCTGCGCCCCACCGGGAAGTACGTGGTCTCCATCTGCACGAACCTCTCCTGCGCGCTCAGGGGCGCGAACGGGCTCTACCGGAAGGCCCACGACCTCCTCGGTCCGCATGCGGAGGAGATGAGCGACGATGGCAAGATCACGCTGCACGAGGAGGAATGCCTGGGGGCCTGCGACGCCGCCCCGGTGGTGCAGGTCAACTTCGCGAACTACGACCGGATGACGCAGGAGAGGATCGGCGAGCTGATCGAGGCGCTGAGGCGCGACGAGCCGCCGCCGCCTTCCCGCGGTCCGTTCCCGGGTGAGTTCAAGGACGCCTCTCGGACCCTCGCCGGGATGCGAGGCGCCCAGTGACCGACCGGATCATCACCGCGCGCTGGGGTAACGATGAGGCCGTCTCGATCGACGGCTACCGCAAGACCGGCGGGTACGAGGCTCTGAAGAAGGCCCTGAAGATGGCGCCCGGCGATGTGATCGAAACCGTGAAAGCCTCGGGCCTCAGGGGCCGGGGCGGCGCCGGGTTCCCGACGGGCGTCAAGTGGTCGTTCGTGCCCCGGGGGACGGGCAAGCCGACCTACGTCGTCGTGAACTTCGACGAATCGGAGCCCGGAACGTTCAACAACCGGGAGCTGGTCGAGCGCGACCCCCATCAGCTGATCGAGGGCACCGCGATCGCCGCGTACGCCGTTCAGTGCCACACCGCATTCATCTACTGCCGCGGCGAGTTCCTGTGGCCGGGGATGGTGCTCGAGCGGGCGCTCGGAGAGGCCTACGCGAATGGCTTCCTGGGCAAGGGCATCGCTGGCGCCGACCATGACCTGGACGTCGTGCTTCACAGGGGCGCGGGCGCGTACATCTGCGGCGAGGAGACGGCGCTCCTGGAATCCCTCGAGGGCTACCGGGGCCAGCCGCGGCTGCGCCCGCCGTTCCCCGCGATCGAGGGCCTCTATGCCGGTCCCACCGTGATCAACAACGTCGAGACCCTGTGCAACGTGCCGCACATCATCGAGAGGGGCGCGGCGTGGTTCGCCGCGATCGGACCCGAGAAGTCGCCCGGGACCAAGGTCTTCTCCGTATCCGGGAAGGTGAACAGGCCGGGCAACTACGAGATCCCCATGGGCACGCCGGCCGGGGTTCTGATCGAGGAGCACGCGGGCGGCGTCACAGGCGGGAAGAAGGTGAAGGCCTGGACGCCCGGGGGCTCGTCCACGCCGTTCCTTACGGCCGAGCAGCTGGACGTCGGCCTGGACTTCGAATCGATCGCCGCAGCCGGGTCGCTCCTGGGCACCGGCGCGCTGATCGTCGCGGACGAAGGTGACTGCATGGTCGAGGCGGCCCGCCGCCTCGTCCAGTTCTACGCGCACGAGTCCTGCGGCAAGTGCACGCCGTGCCGCGAGGGGACCTGGTGGGTGACCAGGATCCTGGGGCGCATCGAGGCCGGTTACGGTCGGATGGAGGACCTCGCGTTGCTCGAGGAGGTCGCGGGAAACATCCTGTTCAAGGCCTTCTGCGCGCTCGCCGACGGCGCCGTCTCGCCGATCAGCTCCACGCTCAATCACTTCCGGGACGAGTACGAGGCTCACGTCCGCGAGCGGCGGTGCCCATTCACCGGGAAGGGCCCGGGACCGAGCGCGGAACAAGTGGATACGGGCGAGCCGAGCGCGGCACGCGGCGAGCCGGCCTTCATTCCCCTCTCGGAGGTGCTGTCGTGAGCGACGAGATGGTCACGCTCACGGTCGACGACAAGGAGGTGACGGTCCCCGCCGGAACGCTCATCATCCGTGCCGCGGAGCAGCTCGGTATCGAGATCCCTAGGTTCTGCGACCACCCCCTGCTGGACCCGATCGGCGCCTGCCGCCAGTGCTACGTGGAGATCGAGGGCCAGCGCAAGCTCTTCACGTCGTGCACTACGGTGGTCGCGCCGGGGATGGCCGTGCGGACGCAGAATGCGAGTGAGGAGGCGCGGCGTGCGCAGGTGGCCAACCTCGAGTTCCTGCTGCTGAACCACCCCCTCGACTGTCCGATCTGCGACCGCGGTGGCGAGTGCCCGCTCCAGGACCAGGCCCTCGCATTCGGTCCGGGCGAGAGCCGCTTCATCGAGTCCAAGCGGGTGTTCGAGAAGCCGATCCCGCTCTCGCCGCTGGTCGGGCTCGACCGCGAGCGCTGCGTGCTGTGTGCGCGCTGCACTCGCTTCTGCGACCAGATCTCCGGCGATCGGTTCATCGAGCTGTTCGCGCGAGGCGCCGGAGAGCAGGTGGCGATAGCTGCCGGGGAGGACTTTCGATCTCCGTTCTCGGGCAACACGATCCAGATCTGCCCGGTCGGCGCCCTCACGGCGACTCCCTACCGGTTCGTCGCGCGGCCCTTCGACCTGTCGAGCGTCGACACCGTCTGCCCGCACTGCGCGAGCGGCTGCAACATCAAGCTCGACATGCGCCGGGGGCAGGTCGTCCGGCACCTCGCGCGCGACAACCTGGAGGTGAACGACGCGTGGCTCTGCGACAAGGGCCGGTTCGCGTTCCGATTCGCAGACTCGCCGCGGCGCCTGACCACACCGCTCATCCGGGATCGGGGCCTGCAGCCGGCGTCGTTCGGCGAAGTGTTCTCGAGGATCGCCGAATGGTCGAAGGGCGCCCGCGTGGCCTTCCTCACGGGGGGACGATTGACCGATGAGGACTACTACGCCCTCTCGAAGCTGGCGCGGACGGTGTTCGAGACCAACGACGTCGACCACCGGCGAGACTTTGGAGCGGGGCTGTCGGAGCCCTGGGTGGCGGAGCGGCCCACACAGCTCACCTACCGGGACGTGGAGCGAGCGGCCGTCATCCTGGTGGCCGGGCTCGACGCCGAGCAGGAGCTCCCCATCCTGCATCTGCGTATACGCAAGGCGGCGAGGCGAGGAGCGCGGATCTTCGTCCTGCATCCCCGACGCACGCGCCTGTGGGACGTGGCCGAGCACATCCTGTGCCTCCCGGGCGCCGAGGCCGCGCTCCTCGAGCGGACCGGGACAGGTTCCGGGGAGGGCTCGCCGCTTAAAGAGGCGTTCGATGCGCTTTCCCGGGCCGGCGAGGCGGGCATCGTGATCGCGGGCCCGAGGCTCGCCGATCACCCCCAGGGGGTCAACAGGGCGAGTGCCCTGGCCTCGAGGGCGGGCTCGCGGTTCGCATACGCGTCCCGGCGGGCGAACGACCGCGGGGCGCTTCGGGCCGGCGTGCACCCCGGGCTCCTTCCGGGCGGTCGTCTCATCGGGACCGCGGAGGAACGCGCGGAGGTCGAGTCGGTCTGGGGGCCGCTTGCAAACACGGAGCAGGGACGCTGGACCCGGGGGATCCTCGAGGCGGCGGCGAACCGCGAGATCGACGTGCTGTTCCTGATCGGCGTCGACCCGTTGCGGGACTTCCCCGATGCGGCCCTGGCTCGCCGGGCGCTCGAGAACGTTCGACACAAGGTGGTTCAGTCCCTGGAGCTGGGGGGCCTCGAGCCGTTCGCCGATGCGGCGCTCCCCGCGGCCGGCTTCCTCGAGAAGGAGGGTCATTTCACCACATGGGAGGGCCGCGGCCAGCGGCTGCGGCCGGTTCGCGGCCCGGCAGGACTCTCGCGGCCGGACTGGGAGATCTTCGCGGGCCTCGCGCTGGCCATGGGCGGCGATCTCGCCTTCACGACTCTGGAGGAGCTCCAAGAGGAGCTTGGTGGGCTGCTGGCCCCGCACGAGCCCCGACTTCGCTCCGTAGCCGACGGTGGGGCCGAGGAGCCGACGGCCGGCGAGGGGCTGTTGCTGTTCTCCTATCCGCTGCTCGTGGACGAGGGGCGGCTATCGGAAGGCGCGGACGAGCTGAAGGCGGCGCTCGAGGAGGGCGCATTCGTCGAGGTGCACCCCGAGGACGCCGACCGGCTCGGCCTGGCCGACGGCGAGCTGGCGGTGATCCGCTCGGAGGCGGGCGAGGCGACGCTCCCCGCCCGCGTGACCGAGCACATCGCGAGGGGCGCGGCCTTCGTGCCGTTCAACCAGCCCGGGTTCGCCGCCAACACGATCCTGTCGGGCCGCTTCAGCACCCAGGCCGCTCTCGAGGCCGTTCCTGAGGCCGAGGCCGCGGTCGTGGGGAGTGACTCGTAGATGGACTGGCTCGACTGGCTGCTGCTCGCAGCTCGTGTGGTGATCGTGTTCTTCGGCCTGCTCGTCTCGGTGATGCTCCTGATCTGGATCGAGCGAAAGGTCATCGCCGACATGCAGACGCGGATCGGCCCCACGCGTGCCGGCCCCAGGGGCATCCTCATCACGCTCGCCGACGGCATCAAGCTGTTCTTCAAGGAAGGCATCACGCCGACCCTCGCCGACCGGCCCGTGTACCTCGTCGCGCCGGTGATCTCCATGCTGCCGGCCTTCCTCGCATTCGCCGTGATCCCGTTCGGGACCGGGGTGACCCTCTTCGGACGGCGGGTGCCGTTCCAGATCGCGGACCTCAACGTGGGAATCCTCTGGGTCCTGGCGATGGGGTCGATGATGGTCTACGGGATCGTGCTAGCTGGATGGTCGAGCGGCTCGAACTACCCGCTGCTGGGGGCCATCCGCTCGACCGCGCAGATGATCTCCTACGAGGTCGGCATGGGCCTCGCGCTCGTGGCGGTCCTGATGTACTCGGGCTCGCTCCGGATGTCGGAGATCGTTGCGGCGCAAGACAGGATCTGGAACATCGTGCCGCAGTTCCCGGCCTTCGTGATCTATCTGATCGCGGGGCTCGCCGAGACCAACCGGCCGCCCTTCGACCTGCCCGAGGCCGAGACGGAGCTCGTGGCGGGCTTCCACACGGAGTACTCGGGCATCAAGTTCGCGATGTTCTACCTCGGCGAGTACCTGAACACGGTCACGGTCGCCGCGATCGCCGTCACCCTCTTCATGGGCGGATGGCGCGGACCGCATCCGGACTTCCTGACCTGGCTCTGGCCGCTCCTGTGGTTCGTCGGGAAGCTCATGCTCGTGATCTTCGTGTACATCTGGGTGCGGGCGACGCTGCCCCGGTTCCGCTACGACCGGCTCATGAGCTTCGGATGGAAGTTCCTGATCCCCTTCGGGCTGCTCTGGGTCCTCGCCACGGGCGCCGTCGTGGTCCTGCCCGATGTCTACAGCCGACGGACGGTCATCGTCGGCGCCGCGGCGCTCGTCGGCGCCGCGCTCGTGGCGTCGCTTCTCTGGCCGCTGTTCGCGCCACGACGGAAGGCACCGGAGGAGGCGAGGGCATGAGCGAGCGCCAGGACCGGCCCCCGGGCTTCGGCGACGCCATCGGGGCGATGGCCAAGGGCATGGGCACGGTCTTCAAGCAGATGTTCCGCAAGGACGTCACCCAGGAATACCCGAAGGACATCCTGCCTCCGCCGCCGAGGTCGCACATCGGTCGCCATTTGCTGAACCGGTACGAGAACGGACTGGAGAAGTGCATCGGCTGCGAGCTCTGCGCCTTCGCCTGCCCCGCAGACGCGATCTGGGTGGAGGGCGCGGACAACGATCCCGAGGCGCCGGTCTCGCCGGGGGAGCGGTACGCGAAGGACTACCAGATCAACTACCTACGCTGCATCATGTGCGGCCTCTGCGTCGAGGCGTGTCCGACGCGAGCGCTGACCCTCACCTCGTACTACGAGATGTCTTACGCCTCTCGGGAGGACGCGATCCTCACGAAGGAGGAGCTGCTCGAGCCGCCGCCGCTCCTGGGAACGACGCCCGGGGTGAAGGAGGGCGTGTAGACGTGCAGGCCGACTGGATCGTGTTCTGGGTCTTTGCCCCCATCTCGGTCGCGTCGGCCGTCCTGATGCTGTTCCAGCGCAACGCCGTCCATGCGGCGCTGTTCCTGATCGTGAACTTCTTCACGCTCGCGGTGTTCTACCTCGTGCTCGGCGCGCCGTTCCTGTTCGCCGTGCAGATCATCGTGTACGCGGGCGCGATCATGGTGCTCTTCCTTTTCGTGATCATGCTGTTGGGCGTCGACCGCGACGAGAGCCTTGTGGAACGCCTCAGGGCCCAGCGCCCGCTTGCGGTCCTGCTGGGGGTCGGGCTGATCGCCGAGATCTTCTTCGCCGTGCGGGCGGGTGTCGGGTTCGCCGGCCGGGCACCCGCCGACTTCGACGCGGTCGTGAACGAGGGGGGCAACGCGCAGGCGCTCGCCGGGGTGCTGTTCCGGGACTACCTCCTGCCCTTCGAGGTCACGTCGATCCTGCTGATCATCGCGGCCATAGCCGCGATGGTGCTCGCTCAGCGCCGGCCCACTGCCCTGACCGCGGCGGCGGCCGAGGCCATCAGGGCGGACGCCTCGGAGCCGGCCGCTTGAGGACCCCGATCTCCTACTTCCTGGTGCTCTCGGCGGTTCTCTTCACCATCGGAACGGTCGGTGTGCTCGTCCGGAAGAACGCGCTGGTCATCTTCATGTCCGTCGAGCTCCAGCTGAACGCCGTGAACCTCGCCCTCGTGGCGTTCTCCCGGCAGCAGGGGAACCTGAACGGCCAGGTCCTCGCGTTCTTCTCCATGGTCGTCGCCGCCGCGGAGGTCGTCGTGGGCCTCGCGATCATCGTCTCCATCTACCGGCATCGTCAGAGCGCGAACGTCGACGACGCCAGCCTGCTGAGGTGGTGATCGAGGGATGCTGAAGGCGGTCTGGCTCGTCCCCGCGCTGCCGCTCGCCGGGGCCGCGGTCAACCTGTTCCTGGGAAAGCGCCTCGGGCGGCTCGCCGGTTGGCTCGCCTGCCTCAGCGTGGGAGCGGCGTTCGCTTTCTCGCTGCTCGTGCTGAGCGACCTGCCGGGCCTGCCAGGAGAGGAACGGGTCTACGTCCGGCACGTGTTCGACTGGATCTCGGCCGGGAGCTTCGACGTGGCCGTGAATCTCCGTGTCGATCCGCTGTCGGTAACGATGATCCTGATCGTCACCGGTGTCGGGTTCCTGATCCACGTCTATTCGATCGGGTACATGCGCGGCGACCCGAGATACGGCCGCTTCTTCGCCTACATGAACCTGTTCGTGTTCTTCATGCTGACGCTGGTGCTGGCCGAAAACTTCCTGCTCCTCTACGTCGGGTGGGAGGGGGTGGGGCTCTGCTCGTACCTGCTTATCGGGTTCTGGTTCGAGCGTCCATTGGCCGCCAACGCCGCAAAGAAGGCCTTCGTCGTGACGAGGATCGGCGACACGGCGATGATGATCGGGATCGTCCTCGTCTTCCTGCGCCTGGGGTCGCTCGACTTCTCACAGGTGCTAACGGACCCGCGCACGCCGGGCGCGGCCCGAGTCTTCGCCTTTCCGTCTACCGGGGTCTACTCGGTGATCGCCCTGCTACTCCTCGCGGGTGCCGTCGGGAAGTCTGCGCAGCTCCCGTTGCACGTGTGGCTCCCCGACGCGATGGAGGGGCCGTCGCCGGTGTCCGCTCTGATCCACGCCGCCACGATGGTGACGGCCGGCGTGTACCTGGTGGCCCGGACGCACGTCTTCTTCGAGATCTCCGGCGTCGCTCTAACAGTGGTGTTGGTGGTCGGGCTCCTCACCGCGCTTTACGCTGCGACCGCGGCCTTGGGGCAGGACGACATCAAGCGCGTGCTCGCCTACTCGACGATCAGCCAGTTGGGGTACATGTTCTTCGCCCTGGGCCTTCGAGCCTACGCCGCGGCGATCTTCCTGCTGGTCACCCACGCCTTCTACAAGGCGCTGATGTTCCTCTCTGCGGGGAGCGTGATGCACGGCCTCGACGACGAAGCCGACCTGAGGAGGATGGGTGGGCTGGCGAAGGCCATGCCGGCCACCGCCGCTGCGTTCACGATCGGGGCGCTCGCCATCTCCGGAGTTCCTCCCTTCGCGGGGTTCTTCAGCAAGGATCAGATCCTCGCGGCCGCCAACCACACAGAGCACACGTTCGCCTGGATCGTCGCGCTCGCCGCTTCCTTCTTCTCCGCGCTCTACATCGCGCGGCTGATATTCCTCGCGTTCTTCGGCGCGCCCCGTTCGGAAAGGCACGCGCACGAGTCGCCGCCGGTGATGACCCTCCCGCTTGCGGTCCTTTCCATCGGGGCCGTGGCCGGCGGGTTCCTCGGGATCTCGGCGGTGACCGGGATCCTTCCGGAGTTCCTGGCTCCGGTACTGGGTGAGGTGGCCGAGCCGACACATGGGCTGTCGGAGGCGATGCTCTCCGCGATCTCCGTCGCCGTTGCCCTTGCGGGCATCGGTATCGGCTGGCTCCTGTACGGCTCCGGGAGGGTCGACTGGGTGGCGCTTCGCGTGCGCCTGTCGACTCTCCAGCGGTTCCTCGCAAGCGGCTGGTACTTCGACGACGCGTACTCGGCGGTCATCGCGACGCCGGGGCAGGCGGGCTCGGCGTTCCTCGCCTACGTCTTCGACAAGCAGATCGTCGACGGCGCGGTGAACGGCGTCGGGCAGCTCGTCGGGACGCTCGCGTCGAGCGGGCGGCGCATCCAGACCGGGCTGGTCCGCAACTACGCGCTGGCGTTCCTGATCGGCGTGGTCGGCATCCTCGTCTACGTGGGGTTCCGGCTCTGATGCGCTGGCTCACGGTCACGACGTTCCTGCCGCTGGCGGGTGTTCCGATCCTGCTCGCGGGCCGCGGGATGCGAGACGAGGTCGCGAGGGCCATCGCGCTTGTTAGCTCGATCGCTGCCTTCCTCGTGTCGCTCGGCGCGCTCGGCGCGTTCGACGGCGCGAGGTCGGGGTTCCAGCTGGTTGAGAGCGCGACGTGGGTGCGCTCCCTGGGCTTCCGTTACACGCTAGGCGTGGACGGGATCAGCCTGTTCATGGTTCTGCTGACGACGTTCCTGATGCCGGTCGCGATCCTCGCATCTTGGAAGATCGACAAGCAGGTCCGCCTGTACATGGCCGGGATGCTGTTCCTCGAGACGGGAATGCTGGGCGTGTTCATGGCGCTCGACCTGCTGCTCTTCTTCCTGTTCTTCGAGGCCATCCTCTTCCCGATGTACCTGATCATCGGGGGCTGGGGCGGAGAGCGCCGGATCTACGCCGCGGTGAAGTTCTTCCTGTTCACGATGTTCGGGTCCGCGTTCCTCTTCGTGGCGATCCTGTTCCTCTACTTCAAGTCCGGCTCGCTGCTTGGGCGGCCCACTTTCGACGTCAGGGAGCTGACGGGCCTCGCTCTTTCGGCCACCGCGGGCCGGTGGCTCTTCCTCGCGTTCTTCATCGCGTTCGCCGTGAAGGTGCCGCTCTTCCCGCTGCACACGTGGCTCCCGGACGCGCACACGGAGGCGCCGACGGCGGGATCGGTGATCCTCGCCGCCGTGCTCCTGAAGATCGGCGCGTACGGCCTGTTGCGGTTCAACCTCGCGCTGTTCCCGGAGGCCTCCCGGTATTTCGCGACCTTCGTCCAGGTCCTTGCCCTCATCGGCATCGTCTACGGGGCGATCGTCGCGCTGATCCAGACCGATGTAAAGCGGCTGGTGGCGTACTCGTCGGTCTCGCACCTGGGGTTCGTCGTGCTGGGGACGTTCGCGTTCACACAGGCTTCGGTCTCCGGCGGCGTCCTCCAGATGGTGAACCACGGGCTGTCCACGGGCGCGCTGTTCCTGCTCGTCGGGATGGTCTACGAACGCACGCACACGCGGGACCTCCACGAGATGGGCGGGCTCGCGAAGGTCACGCCGTGGCTCGCCGGGACGTTCCTGTTCGTCGCGCTCTCGTCGCTCGGTCTCCCCGGGCTCAACAACTTCGTCGGGGAGTTCCTGGTCATCCTCGGAACATTTGCCTCCAACCGGGCCTTCGGTGCGATCGCAGCGGCAGGCGTGGTGCTCGCCGCCATCTACCTTCTGTGGGCATACCAGCGGATGGCGCACGGACCGGTGCCCGAGCGGCACTCGAAGCATCCCGACCTGTCCGTTCGCGAGTTCGCGGTCCTCGCGCCGGTGGTCGCAGCGATCCTCGTCATCGGCGTCTACCCCAAGCTGCTGCTGGACCGGATCAACCCGACGACGGCAAGCATCGTGCAGCAGGTCGCGCCCGAGGACAGCCCCGACGCCGGCTCGGTCGCCGCCGAGGAGGCGCCGTAGATGCCGCCTACGCCGTCGCTCAGGTTCGGGCCGCTCGCGCCGGAGCTCATCCTGACCGGGGTGGCGATCGTCGTGCTCCTGCTCGGAGCGATCGCCCGGCGAACCCCGCCGGCGGTACTGCTGCTCGTCTCGCTCGCCGGTATAGGGGCGGCCGCCGTCGCGTCGTTGCTGCTTTGGGACTGGGACGGCGGCCCCACAGTCCTCGGCGGAATGGTCGCGACCGACCGGTTCGCCGTCGCCGCCCGGCTGATCCTGCTCGGGGTCGCGTTCATGGGATCGCTGTTCGGCTTCCATTACTTCGGGCGCGCCGGAGAGGAGCGAGCCGAGTTCTATCCGCTCCTGCTGTTCGCGACGGCCGGGATGACCCTCATCGCGGCGGCATCCGACCTGATCGTCGTGTTCCTTGCACTGGAGATCCTCTCGCTCTCGCTCTACGTGCTGACCGGGTTCTCGTTTCGGCTGTCGTCGAGCGAGGCAGCGATGAAGTACTTCCTGCTCGGCGCGTTCTCGTCGGCGTTCTTCCTCTACGGCGTGGCGCTCGCGTACGGCGCCGCGGGCACCACGCACCTCGGCGGGATCGCGAACGCGCTCGCCGGCCGGACCGGGACGCAGGCGCTCGCGCTCGTGGCGGTGAGTTTCCTGGCGGTCGGGTTCGCGTTCAAGGTAGCCGCCGTGCCCTTCCACATGTGGACGCCCGACGTCTATCAGGGGGCGCCTACACCGGTCACGGCGTTCATGTCGGCGGGCACCAAGGTCGCGGCCTTCGCGGCGCTGATCCGCGTATTCAACGTGGCGTTCCAGCCGCTCTCTTGGAGCTGGACCCCTTTGATGTGGGTGCTCGCTGGGGCCACCGTGCTCCTGGGCAGCCTGCTCGCCATCGCGCAGACCGATGTTAAGCGGATGCTTGCGTACTCGAGCATCGCCCACGCCGGCTTCGTGCTCATGGGGCTGACCGCGGCGAACCAGGACGGGATCCAGTCGGCGCTGTTCTACCTGCTCGCCTACGCGGTGATGATCCTCGGAGCGTTCGGAGTGGTCATGCTGGTCTCAAGCCGTGGAGAGGAGCGGACGGCACTCTCCTCGTACTCGGGACTCGCCCGCCGGAGCCCGCTCCTGGCCGGTCTCATGACGCTCTTCCTACTCTCCCTGGCCGGGATCCCTCCCACCGCCGGATTCATCGCGAAGGTGAACGTTTTCGGGGCGGCGGTCCGGGCCGGCCACTGGCCGCTCGTGCTGATCGGCGTGCTGGCGAGCGTCGCGGCCGCGTTCTTCTATATCCGCTTGATCGTCCTCATGTACATGCAAGAGCCGAGGGACGAGTTGCAGCCCGACGAGTCCCTCGCTCCGAGGGTCGCGATCGCGGTCCCTGCGATGCTCACGCTGCTGCTCGGCGTGTTCCCCCAGATCGTGCTGGGAGTCCTCGAGGAGGCGGCGATCCTCCGATGGTGATGGAAACCGAGACCCGTATAGAGTCCGTCCCATGAGCAGGAGGGTCATTCCCGGGCTCGAGGCGCCGGACGTGGTGCTCGAGGGCGAGATCCGAGGCCGTCTGGACGAGGTGGAGGCCGCGCTGGAGAAGGCCGTCAACGCTGACTCCGACCTGCTTGCGGCGACGTCCTCCTACCTGCTGTCCGCCGGAGGCAAGCGCTTCCGGCCGATGCTCGTGCTGCTCTCGGGCTACTTCGGGGATCCTCGGGACCCGCGGCTCGTCCCGGGCTCGGTGGCGATCGAGCTGGTCCATCTGGCGACGCTCTACCACGACGACGTGATCGACGAGGCGGACTCCCGCCGCGGCATCCCGTCGGTGAACGCGCGGTGGGGCAACACGGTCGCGATCCTGACCGGGGACTATCTGTTCGCCCGCGCTTCGGAGATCTCCACCGACCTCGGCACCGAGATCTGCCGGCTCCTCGCCCGCACGATCGCAGTGCTCTGCGACGGGCAGATCCGCGAGGTCGATGTCTCGGGGAGGGTCGACCAGCGCGAGGAGTCCTACATGGAGATCATCCGTCGCAAGACCGGCGCGCTGATCGCCACCTCTTGCCGGCTGGGGGGCGTGCTGTCGGACACACCGCCCGAGTACTTGGACACGCTCGAGGCCTTCGGCGAGTCCCTGGGCATGGCCTTCCAGCTGTCCGACGACATCATGGATGTGACGGCCAGCCAGCTCGAGCTGGGCAAGGAGCCGGGGGTCGACATGCGGGAGGGCGTGTACACGCTCCCCGTTCTCCACGCGCTCTCCGAGGGCGACCGGCGAGACGAGCTGGCGCGGCTGCTTGCCCCGGGGCCTCCGGACGGCGACCGTCTCGATCGGGCTCTCGAGATCGTGCGGGGCGATGGGAGCCTAGCCCACGCTCGTGAGGCTGTCGCCCGCGAGGTCGACCGGGCGACGGGCCTGGCCGGGCGCCTACCCGAGGGCGCCGCCCACACCGCCCTGGTGCGCCTGGCCGAGTTCCTCGCCTTTCGCTGCGGCGCGAGGCAGGGCTGATGCACCCACTGCTAGAATCCGCGCTTGGGAAACCTTTCACAAGCGTGGAGACCTACTACCAATCCTACGGGGTCGTCCTCGCGGTCGTAGTCGCCGGCGCCGGCCTCGTCGCGGTGGCGATCGGGACCGCCCGCTTGATGGCACCCCGGCGCCCGCTCCCCGAGAAGCTCACCACCTACGAGTGCGGCATCGACCCGGTTGGAGAGGGCTGGTCGCAGAGCCAGGTGCGTTACTACATCTACGGCTTCCTGTTCGTCATCTTCGACGTCGAGGCCGTGTTCCTGTTCCCCTGGGCCCGGGTCTTCGAGGGCCTCGGCTACACGGCGGTCGTCGAGATGGGTGTCTTCATCGGGATCCTGGCTACGGGGCTCCTGTACGGGTGGCGCAAGGGCGTGCTCAAGTGGGTCTGATCACCGAGAACCTGCCGCTGCCCCAGCCCGTGAAGTTCATCCTGAACTGGGGGCGACGGTACTCGCTCTGGGTCATGAACTTCGGGCTGGCCTGCTGCGCCATAGAGCTGATCGCGACCTCCACCTCGAAGCACGACTTCATTCGCCTCGGCGTGATCCCGTTCGCCCATGGCCCCCGGCAGGCGGATCTGCTCGTGGTGGCCGGCACCGTGACCGACAAGATGGCTCCGGCCTTGAAGCGCGTGTACGACCAGATCCCCGAACCGAAGTACGTGATCTCGTTCGGATCGTGCTCCAACTGCGGCGGCCCCTACTGGGACTCGTACTCGGTGACGAAGGGCGTCGACCAGATCATCCCGATCGACGTCTACGTCCCCGGGTGTCCCCCGCGGCCGGAGGCGCTCTTGCACGGGATCGTCAAGCTCCAGGAGAAGATCGCCGGCGAGGACATCAGGGAGAAGTTCAGTGGCAAGCTCACCGCGCCCGCTGCCTCCTCCTGAGGTCGAGGCACGCTTGAGGGCCCAGTTCGGGGAGGACATCCTCGAGTTCCAGGACCAGTCCGGGCACGCCGTGGCGACGGTTCCGGCGCAACGGTACCGGGAGATCGCCACGTTCCTCCGCGACGAGCCCGACCTCGCACTGGACTACTGCGACTTCACCGGCGGCGTGGACTTCGAGGATCGGGGCTTCGAGGTCGTGACCCACCTGTTCTCAACGACCCACCACCACAACGTCCGCCTGAAGGTGCGCCTGTCTCACGACGACCCGGTCTGCCCGACGCTCTCCGACGTCTACGCCGGGGCGAACTGGCACGAACGCGAGACCACGGAGATGTTCGGGATCGCGTTCGAGGGACACCCGCAGCCGGTCAAGCTGCTCCTGCCGGAGCCGTTCGAAGGCCACCCCCTCCGCAAAGATTTCCCGCTCATGAGCCGGGAGGCCAAGCCCTGGCCGGGTGCCGCCCCGGGTGAGGAGGAGGAAGAGGAAGAGTGATCGCCCAGGCCGGGGTGAGCATCGTCAACGATTTCTTCGACAACTTCTGGGTCATCCTCCTGATCAAGGCCGGCGTCGTGCTCATCTTCTTCCTCACGGCCCCGATGGTGGTGGGGTATGCGGAGCACAAGGTGCTCGCCCACATGCAGGCTCGCCTCGGCCCCATGGAAGCCGGTGTCTTCCACGGATGGGCGCAGCTCATCGCCGACGGCGTCAAGTTCATCCAGAAGGAGGATGTGGTCCCGCGAGCGGCCGATCACTGGGTGTTCTCGCTGGCCCCGGCGGTGGCGATGGTCCCTTACGTCGTCATCTTCGTGGTGATCCCGTTCAGCTCGCGGGTGTTCGCGCTGAACCTCGACGTGGGGATCTTCTTCGTGCTGGCCATGTCCTCGGTCTCGGTGATCGGCGTTCTCATGGCCGGGTGGGCCTCCGCGAACAAGTTCTCGCTGATCGGGGCGCTCCGGGCGGCCGCGCAGCTCATCGCCTACGAGCTGCCGCTCGTGCTTGCGTCGGCGGCCGTAGTGATGCAGGCGGGGACGCTATCCATGATCGGCATCGCCGAGGCGCAGGACCGGTACTGGTTCGTGCTGACTCAGCCGGTCGGGTTCGTCATCTTCCTCGTGGCGTCCCTCGCGGAGCTGACGCGGCCGCCGTTCGACATGCCGGTCGCGGACTCGGAGATCATATTCGGGGCCTACACGGAGTACACGGGGCTCAAGTTCGCGTTCTTCCTCCTCGCCGAGTACGGCGGCATCGTGGCCCTCTCCGCGATCGCGTCCGTGCTGTATCTGGGGGGCTACCGCGGCCTGCTGCTTCCGCTGCCGGAGCCCTTGTGGATGGCGGCGAAGATCGGCGCGCTCTCGTTCTTCATCATCTGGCTCCGGGCGACCTATCCGAGGCTCCGGGAGGACCAGCTGCAGCGATTCTCGTGGCTGGCGCTGATCCCAGTCTCGCTACTGCAGATCATGGTCGTCGGGTTTGTCAAGGTCGCGGTGAGGTAGGGGCCGGCGCAGTGGCGATCGACACGGGGCGGGGATCGGGAATGGAGCAGGCGCCGGAGCGCGGATTCGGCCTTGGCTTGCTGAAGGGCCTGGGGGTAACGCTGAAGACCCTGCTCAAGCCCTCGGTGACGCAGCAGTACCCGCACGAGAAGCCCGACCTTCCGCCCCGGACCCGGGGCGTCATCGCCCTCAAGGAGGCCAACTGCACCGTCTGCTGGAAGTGCTCGCGGGAGTGCCCCGATTGGTGCATCTACATCGAGGCGCACAAGGAGACCCACGATCCGGCGGGCGGCGGGCGGGCCCGCTCGGTGAAGGTGCTCGACCGTTTCGCGATCGACTACGCCCTCTGCATGTACTGCGGGATCTGCGTGGAGGTCTGCCCGTTCGACGCGCTGTTCTGGAGCCCGGAGTTCGAGTACGCGGAGTACGGGATCTCGGAGCTGACTCACGAGAAGGAGCGTCTGGAGGAGTGGACGTACAAGGTCCTTCCGCCGCCCGAGCTCGAGGAGGGGGCCGAGCCCGCCCCCGAGGCGTCGGTGTCCGCGGACGGGGAGGGTTAGCCGCGACGTGAGCGCGCAGGAATACGCGTTCGTCGTGCTCGCCCTGGTGGGGACGGTCGCGGCCGTGCGCCTCGTCACGACCAAGAACGTCGTGCACGGGGCCCTCTACCTCGTCGTGACCCTCGCCTCCGTCGGCGGCGTCTACCTGGTCCTCGCCGCGGAGTTCGTGGCCTGGGTTCAGATCCTGATCTACGTCGGCGCGATCGTGATCCTGTTCCTGTTCGGGCTGATGCTCACGAAGGCGCCGATCGGCCGCGAGGCGCTGGACAACCAGCAGCGCGGCTTGGCGGCGCTGGTCGCGCTCGGTGTGCTCGCGGGCCTGGTGTTCCTGATCCAGGACGCGTTCCTGTGGTCGGATCCTAAGATCGAGACCTTCCAGGCGACGACCGGCGCCGTCGGGGAGTCGATCTTCCGCGACTTCGTGCTCCCGTTCGAGGCGGTGTCCTTCGTGCTCCTCGCCGCGCTGATCGGGGCCGTGGTCCTTGCCCGGAAGGACGACCAGCGATGATCCGCCTGCCTCTCGTGCTGTTCTTCTCAGCGATCCTGTTCTCGGCCGGCGTTTACGGCGTGCTCGCGCGCCGCAACGCGGTGCTCGTGCTGATGTCGATCGAGCTGATGCTGAACGCGGTCAACGTGAACCTCGTTGCCTTCTCGCAGGCGCTCTCGGACATTGGGGCGCAGGTCTTCGCGCTGTTCGTGATCGCGGTGGCGGCGGCCGAGGTCGGGATCGGCCTCGCCATCGTCATCCTGATCTACCGCAACCGAGAGACGATCAACATCGACGAGGTCAGCCTCCTGAAATGGTGATCGCGTGATCAGGTACACGTGGATCATCGCGGCTCTTCCGCTCGCGTCGGCCGGACTCACCCTGTTCTTCGGCAAACGGACGCCCGGGAAGGGACCCGTCTACGGCATCGCGGCAATCGGTGCCGGCCTGGTCCTGTCGCTCGCCGTCCTGTGGCACTTCGTAACCGGCGGGAGCCCATACCAGAGCTCAATGTCGTGGTTCCGGATCGGACCCTTCGAGGTGGAGCTGGGGCAGTACGTCGACGGCCTCACGGCGGTCATGTTGATCGTCGTCATGACGGTCTCGCTCTGCGTGCACGTCTACTCGCTCGGATACATGCACGGAGACGCCCGTTACACCTGGTTCTACGTCGCGCTGTCGATCTTCACGGCTTCGATGCTGGACGTCGTCATCGCGAACAACCTCTTCCTGCTCCTCGTGGGATGGGAGGTCATGGGGGTCTGCTCGTACCTGCTGATCGGCCACTGGTGGGAGGAGAAGGCGAACTCCGACGCCGCCATCAAGGCCTTCATCACGACGCGGATCGGCGACATCCCGTTCCTCTTCGGCATCTTCACGTTGGTGTTCGCGACCGGATTTCGTACGTCCAATATCCGCGAGATCTCGGAGATGGCGGCGAGCGGGGAGATCTCCACGGTGCTCTTGACCGGGGCTGCCCTCCTCCTGTTCGGAGGCACGATCGGGAAGTCCGCGCAGTTCCCTCTGCACGTGTGGCTGCCCGACGCGATGGCCGGTCCGACGCCGGTCTCCGCCCTGATCCACGCGGCGACGATGGTAGCCGCCGGCGTTTACCTCGTCGGCCGCATGTTCGAGGTGTTCGTGAACGCCAATGAGTTCGTGCTGACGTTCGTCTCCGTGATTGCCGGCATCACGATGCTGATCGCGGCGCTCCTGGCCATGATCCAGGACGACATCAAGCGGGTGCTCGCGTACTCGACGGTGTCCCAGCTCGCCTACATGGTGGCGGGGCTGTCCCTGGGGAACGCGGGCTACACGGCCGGCCTCTTCCACCTGTTCACACACGCCTTCTTCAAAGCGCTTCTGTTCCTCGCCGCCGGCTCGGTCATCCACGCGGTCCACTCGAACTACATGAGCGACATGGGAGGTCTTCGGAGGCCGATGCGGGTGACGTTCTTCACGTTCGCGATCGGCTCGGCGGCGCTCGCCGGGATCCCGCCGCTCGCCGGCTTCTGGTCCAAGGACGAGATCATCACGGCTGCGTTTCGCGATGGGAACTTCGCGCTCTGGGCGGTCGCGCTCCTCACGGCGGTCATCACCGCCTTCTACATGACGCGGGCGGTCCTGCTGACATTCTTCGGCGCGTATCGCGGGCAGGGCCACCCGCACGAGTCCTCGGCCTCGATCACCGGCCCGCTCGTCGCGCTTGCAGGCCTGTCGTGCGTGGCCGGGTTCCTCGGGGCCCCTCAATTGAACGGGGTGTTCGCGGACTGGGTTCGCCTCCCCGGCGAGGTCCGTGCGGAGCCCTTCTCCTACGGGTTCGCCGCGCTCTCGATCGGCGGCGCGCTGCTCGGACTGGCCGTCGGGTACCGGCTGTACTCGCGCTGGCGTGAGTGGGAGCCCCTCCGTGCGCTCGGGCCCGCTTACACGCTGCTCGAGCACAAGTACTACCTCGACGACATCTACCTGCGCGGGATCGTCAGGCCGATCCAGTACCGGCTGTCGGCCGCCGCCAACTGGTTCAACACCAACGTCCTGGACGGCATCGTCCACGCGTTTGCGATGGCCGCTCGGGGACTCTCGCGGGTCGTCGATGTCGTCGATCGCAAGGGCATCGACGGCGCCGTGAACGGCGTCGGCCGAACCGCCGGGTTCTCCGGCGGGATCCTGCGCTACATCCAGTCCGGCAACGTCCAGCGATACGCGGCGTTCCTGTTCGCGGGCGTAGTGCTGCTGGCCATCATCTTCGCCAGGGCCTGATCACGAGACACAAGGAGAAGGAGACCGGATGAGCGGGTGGGAGAAGTCGGCCATCACGATCGCCACGTTCCTCCCGGCGGCGGGCGCGCTGCTCATCGCCGTGATGCCGAGGGAGAAGGACCGGCTGATCCGCGGCCTCGGCATCGTCGTGAGCGGCGTCGCGCTGGCCTTTGGGATCGCCATGATCCCGGGCTTCGACTTCGGAGCCGGGACCGGCCTCCAGTTCGAGCTCGACACCGAGTGGATCAGCGCGATCGGCGCGCGCTACCACGTCGGCATCGACGGAATCAGCCTCCCGCTGTTCGAGCTCACCCTGGTGCTCACGTTCCTGTGCGCGATCTACTCCTGGCGCTTCATCCCTCAACCCGGGAAGACCAAGGCGTTCCTGGCCCTGATGCTGCTCCTCGAGACCGGGATGGCCGGCACCTTCATCGCCTTCGACCTGGTCCTGTTCTTCGTGTTCTGGGAGCTCGTCCTGGTCCCGATGTACTTCCTCATCGGGATCTGGGGGAGTGCGAACCGCGAGTACGCGGCCATCAAGTTCTTCCTTTACACGCTGTTCGGCAGCGTCTTCATGTTGCTGGGGTTCCTGGGCATGTTCTTCCGATCGGCGCCCCACACCTTCGACATCATCCGGCTGCAGGAGTTCGCGGCCACCGGCGGGTTCTCCGCCGGCTTCCAGCTTGTGGTATTCGCCGCGGTCTTCCTGGGATTCGCCGTCAAGGTGCCGATGTGGCCGTTCCACACGTGGCTGCCGGACGCGCACACGGAGGCCCCGACCGTCGGGTCCGTGCTGCTTGCCGGCATCCTGCTGAAGATGGGAACCTACGGTTTCATCCGGATCGCCCTGCCGATCCTGCCCGACGCCGCCCGATCATGGGCTCCGTGGATCGGGCTGCTCTCGGCCATCGCCATCGTGTACGCGGCCCTGGCCTGCCTGGCGCAGAAGGATCTGAAGCGCCTGATCGCGTTCTCGTCGGTCGGGCACATGGGCTTCGTCATGCTCGGGATCGCCACCCTCACGCCGATCGGCATCAACGCGGCGATCTTCGGGATGGTGGCCCACGGAATCATCACCGGCATGCTCTTCTTCTGCGTGGGCTCGGTGTACGACCGGTATCACACCCGCCAGATCGCGGAGATCGGCGGGGGCATGATGCAGAAGGTGCCGTACCTGGGCGGCGTCTTCGCGTTCGTGGCGATCGCCTCGCTGGGGTTGCCCGGTCTGGCCGGGTTCTGGGGGGAGGTCATGGCGCTCCTGTCCTCCTTCAGCCCGGCGGAGGGTCTCAGCACGGGCGTGTTCCGGGCGTTCATGGTGGCCGGCGGAGTCGGCACGATCCTCACGGCCGGCTACTTCTTGTGGATGCTGCAGCGCGTGAACATGGGCGTCCTCCCCGAGCGGTGGAAGAGCGCGGCGTTCCCGGACATCGTCGCGGTGGAGTGGGTCTCGTGGGTGCCGCTCCTGGTCGGCATCGCCCTGCTCGGCGTGTTCCCCCGGCTGATCTTCGGCATCACCGACGAGGCCGTGAACGGGCTCTTGCAGGTGACGAGGCTGGCGGGCCTCGGCGGGTGACCGGGGACCGATGACCCAGGCGATCGACTACCACGCGATCCTGCCGGAGCTGATCCTCTCCGGCGTCATCCTTTTGGTGCTCGTCGTCGACGTCTTCCTGCGCCCGAGCCGCAAGTGGCTCGCGATGCCTCTTTCGCTGGTGGGGGTCCTGGCGGCGCTCGTCGCGACGCTGACCCTCATCGGGGAGGAACGCAGGACCTTCGGCGGCTCGTTCGAGATCGACTCCTTCGCCGTTCTGTTCAAGGTGTTCTTCCTCGCGGTCGCGGTCGTCGTCCTGCTCATCTCGCTCCGCTACTTCCAGGATGGCCGGTTCTACCAGGGCGAGTACTACTTCCTGCTGCTGACGTCCTTCCTCGGCTGCCTCTTGATGCCGTCCTCGCGCGACCTGCTGATGCTGTTCATCTCGCTCGAGCTCGTGTCGGCGCCGGGCTTCCTCATCGCCGCCTTCCGCAAGTCCGACCCGCGATCGAACGAGGCGGGGCTGAAGTTCTTCCTCATCGGGGTGCTGTCTTCGGCGGTGATGCTCTACGGGATGAGCCTCATCTACGGGGCCACGGGCACGCTGAACCTCGCGGAGATCGGGCGGCGTCTGGGCCTCTTCCAGGAGGTTGTGCTCAACTCCGGCGCGACCGTGCACGGCGAGACGCTCGTGCTCGCCGCCATCCTGTTCATCGTCGTCGGGTTTGCCTTCAAGGTGTCCGCCGTGCCGTTCCAGTTCTGGGCTCCCGACACCTACGAGGGCGCGCCGATCCCCGTGGCCGCGTTCCTGGCTGTGGCGTCGAAGGCGGCCGGCTTCGCGGGCTTGTTGCAGCTCATGTTCGTGGCGTTCCCGAACCAGTCGGAGTTCTGGGCGCCGATCTTCGCGGCGCTTTCCATCGCGACGATGACGATCGGGAACCTCGTAGCCCTGCAACAGCGGCAGGTCGTGCGACTGCTGGCGTACTCCAGCATCGCGCAGGCCGGGTACATGCTGCTGCCGTTCGCCCTGGCAGGAGGCTCGCTCGCGGTCGACGAGGCCGCCTTCTCCGCATCGGTCACTTACATCCTCATCTACGCCGTCATGAACCTCGGAGCCTTCGCCGTCGTGATCTCGCTCTCCCGGGAGACCCCGGGCATGCTGATTTCGGATTTCGCCGGCCTGGCGAAGCGGGCTCCCGTCATGGCCATCGCGATGACGACGTTCCTGGTCTCGCTGGCAGGGATCCCGCCCACGGCGGGGTTCTGGGCGAAGTTCTTCGTCTTCACGGCGGCGATCGACCGCGGAGGCATCGGGCCGATCCTCGCGGTGGCCATGGTCGTGAACTCGGTGATCAGCCTTTACTACTACCTGGCCATCGTGCGGGAGATGATCTTCGTCGAGGTGAAGGAGGAGCGCCGCCTCGCGTCGCCGGTCCTGGTTACCGGAGTCGTGATGCTGGCGACCGCGGCCGTGTTGGCGGTGGGTCTCTACCCGGACCTGTTCGCCAAGTTCCCGCCCCTTTCCACGCTGGTCGGGCCCTGAACCTCTCCGGGGTTCGGGACGAACAAGCTGCGAGGGGAGGCAAATGAAGTGATCGGTATGAATCGGTTCAAGACCTGGATCCTCATCGCCGGGCTGGGCGGCCTGTTCGTGCTCATCGGCTACTGGATCCGCGGCACGAGCGGGATGGTGGTGGCGCTCCTCATCGCGCTCGCCTTCAACTTCTCGATGTACTGGTTCTCGGACAGGATCGCCATCGCGACTACCAGGTCGAAGCCGGTCGGCGAGCAGGAGTATCCGGGGCTCTACCGGATGGTCCGCGAGCTGACCCAGAACAGCGCCATGCCGATGCCGAAGATGTATGTCTCGGACATGATGCAACCCAACGCGTTCGCGACCGGACGGAATCCCCAGCACGCGGCCGTGTCGGTCACGAATGGCATCCTGCAGATCCTGGACGAGCGCGAGCTGCGCGGAGTGCTCGCCCACGAGCTGTCGCACGTGGCCAACCGCGACATCCTGATCTCGTCGATCGCGGCCGGGATCGGGATGAGCATCACGTTCCTCACCCGGTTCGCGCTGTTCTTCGGCGGCGGGGACGACCGGGAAGGCAATCCGCTCGGCGGCTTCGGGCTGCTGTTCGCCTGGATCCTGGCGCCGCTCGCGGCCCTGGTCATCCAGATGGCCGTGTCTCGCTCGCGCGAGTACCAGGCCGACGAGTCCGGTGCGCTGCTCTCCCACGATCCGGAGGCGCTGGCGAGCGCGCTTCGGAAGCTCGAGCAGGCGGCGAAGCAGATCCCGGTCCCGGCCACCGTCAGCCCGGCGCAGGCGCACCTGTTCATCGTGAACCCGTTCAGCGGGCGGAGCGCGGCACGGTCCTTCGGGAGGCTCTTCTCCACGCACCCCCCGACGGAGGCTCGCGTCGCCCGTCTGCAGGACCTCGCCCGTCGGCTGTAGCCGATCTCCCGGGCCGAGCTAGCCGGACAGTGCCGAGCAGAACTCGCTGAAGGCGTCCACGTAACGAGCGACGTCGTCCTCGGTGTGCTGGACCGAGAGCGTCCACTGCTCCTCGTCGCCCGGCGTCATGAAGATCCCGCGGTTCATCATCCACGGGTAGGAGGCGTAGTAGAGGTTCGGGTTGGTCTCGAGGAACTCCCGGTAGTTCCTCATCGGCTCTTTCCGGTAGGACACGCACCCCTTGGCGCTCAGGTCCACGGTGTGGGCCGGGATACCGCTCTCGTCGATCGACCGCTGGCAGCCCTCGGCCAGAAGCGTTCCGAGCTTCCCGAGATCCTCGTACGCGTCACGGGTGAGGACCTGGGTGAGTGCCGCGAGCCCGGCCGCCGCCGACAACGGGTTCCCGTTGAAGGTCCCCTGCTGGGCGGCGCCCCTCTTCACCTGCTCCATGACGGAGGCCTTGCCGCCGAACGCGCCGAGGGTGGCACCCCCGCCGACCGCTTTGGCGAGGCATGCGAGATCGGGCTGTACCCCGAACCGCTCGATCGCCCCTCCGTAGGCGATCGTGCCGCCGCACTTCACCTCGTCGAAGATGAACACCACGCCGTAGCGGTCACAGGTCTCCCGCACCTTCTCCAGGTAGCCGGGCTGCGGAGTGATGATGCCGACGTTCATCATCACCGGTTCCATGATGATGGCGGCGATCTCGTCGCCGTGCTCCCGGCAGACGTCCTCGAAGGCCTGGGCGTCGTTGAACGGCACGATGATCGTGTCGTGCCACGTCGAGCTCGGTATGCCCTTCGAGGTCGGCTGTGTGGTGTACGCGGTGCCCTGAGAGTCGGCGGCCTCGCCGCCCACGCTGTGCCGCAAGCCCAGGGTGTCGGCCTCCGGAACCACCGAGAACAGCACGCAGTCGTGGTGTCCGTGGTACGAGCCCTCTATCTTTACGAGCCGGTCCCGTCCGGTCGCCGCCCGGGCCACTCGGATCGCGTCCATAGTGGCCTCGGTGCCGGAGTTGACGAACCGGATCTGCTCCAGGTTGAAGCGGGAGCAGATCTCCTCGGCGAGCGCGACCGTCACCTCGGTCGTTACCGCGAAATGGACGCCCTCGCCGGCCGCCTTTCGGAGCGCCTCGACGATCTTCGGGTGAGCATGGCCCACGACGTTCACCCCGAACCCGCCGTGGAAGTCCACGTACTCGGTGCCGTCGACATCCCACACGTTCGAGCCCAGGCCGCGGGCCAGATAGACGGGGTAGGGATCGATCGCCTGGAAGTTCGAGGCCACACCGTTAGGCAGGCTTCGGACCGCTCGTTCGTGGAGCTTGGCCGACCCCGGCGTTCGCTCGACCAACCGCTTCGTCTCCCGCTCGGCGATCTCCGCCGCGCGCGCGTTCAGGCTCTCAGTGTTCACGCGCTACCACCTTCCTGGAAGAAGGCTTCAATCTACCCGGGGGGCCGGAGGCGGAGCAACGCCGAGAGCGAGCGAGAGTACGCGGGCGGTGTGTGGCTAGGGCCGGAAGTTCACGAACTGCAGGGCGATGCCGAAGTCGTGCTCTTTCACCGCCTTGATGATGGACTGGAGGTCGTCCTTCTTCTTCCCAACGATGCGAACCTGGTCGCCCTGGACCTGGCTCTGGACCTTGAGACCCGTCCCCTTGACGAACTTGGTCAGCTCCCTCGCCTTCTCCTCGGAGATGCCCTGAACGATGTGGAGGCTCTGGCGAACCGTGCCCTTGGCGGCGGCGAGGACCGGGCCCTCGGAGAGCGCCTTGATGGGCACCTCCCGGCGGACGAGCTTCTCCTTAAGCACGTCCAGGGCGGCCCTCATCCGGTCCTCGGTCGACGAGCGCAGCTCGATGAGCTTGTCGTCGCGGTCTAGGGAGGTCCCGGTGTTCTTGAAGTCGAACCGCTGAGCGATCTCGCGCCGCGCCTGGTCGAGGGCGTTCGACACCTCCTGCATGTTCACCTGCGAGACGATGTCGAACGAGAAGGTGTCCTTCGCCATGGTTCGGTAATCTTACGAGCGTTTCCCGGGAGGGTGCCCGAGCGGCCAAAGGGAGCGGTCTGTAAAATCGCCGGCGTAGCCTACGGAGGTTCGAATCCTCCCCCTCCCACACTCCCCCTCCCACGAATTCGCGCCTTCGATTGGGTCTGGTCAAGGGCGGTGCGGGCGCACTGGTCAAGCCCGAGTGGGGAACGGATTCGAACGCAGCGGGCCGGCGCGGGAGGGACGTGGCCACGTCTTGACAGGCCTTGGCCACCGTGGTTGTTTCTGATCTTGCAAGTAGTGAAGAGGGAGAGCGATGGCAACCGTTGTTGGTTCAGTAGCCTCTCTATTGCGCTATCCCGTCAAGTCGATGATGGGTGAGGAGGTGAACGCTTCCCCCGTCACGGACCGCGGGTTGCTCGGGGATCGCGGTTACGCCCTCGTGGACCCGACCAATGGGAAGGTGGCGAGCGCCAAGAATCCTCGGAAGTGGGGGAAGCTGTTCGACTTCCGGGCGGCCTATATCGAGCCTCTGCGCGTAGAGGAGAGCATCCCCCCGGTCCGGATCACTTTCCCTGATGGAATCATTGTCACCAGCCAGCAGAGCGATATCGACCAGGTCCTTTCCCACGTGTTCGACCGGGAGGCAACCCTTCAGTCAACCGCCCCCAAGGAGCCCAGCCTGGAGGAGTACTGGCCGGACATCGAGGGCCTTGCCCGAAGAAAGACAGTCACCGATGAGGCCATGCCCCCGGGCACATTCTTCGACCTTGCCGTGATTCACGTGCTGACGACCGCCACCATCGACCGACTCCGGGAGCTCTATCCCGAGGGGCGCTTCGAGGTCCGGCGGTTTCGTCCAAACATCGTGGTCCAAACAGGTCCCGCGGAGAAGGACTTCGTTGAGAATGCTTGGGAGGGACACGCCCTCGCCATCGGAGACGAGGTTCGCGTGAGCATCACCGGACCTTGCCCTCGGTGCGTCATGACGACCCTGCCCCAGGGGGATCTACCCAAGGACTCGGGGATCCTGCGGACCGCGGCCCAGCACAACCAGGTAAACGTCGGGATGTATGCCGGCGTGCTGCGGGGCGGCACGATCCGTCGCGGTGATCCGGTCAGCCTTGAGTAGCCGAGGGTTAGCCCAAGGTGCGAGGAGCGTGTCTGACCATCTCCGTTGTGCACGTGCACACCACCCCTCGTGAAGTGGCCGGCCTCGCGCGGGGGTGTTCGCGGCCCGGGGGATCAGCATCTTCGTCTACGGCCCAGGAGTAGGTGGGCAAGCGACAGCACCAAGATCGAGCAGAGCTCAAAGCCGCTGGTAGAGATGTCGCCCGCCAGAAACTAGGGACCACCTTCCTCGCCAGAAACTAGGGACCACCCTCGAATCTCCACGGAACGGCCGGTAGCCCGTGGTAGTCGCGCACCGACGGCTCGAGCTGGAGGTGCGGCGTGGCGTTTCGGGAGGTGTCTGTGGTGGTGGTTCGAGAGATCCTGCGGTTGTGGCTTGCGGGCCACGGCTACCGGTCCATCGCGCGGCTGGCGCTCATCGATCGCAAGAGCGCGCGCCGCTACGTCGAGGCGGCGATCGCGGCCGGCCTGGTCCGAGAACGAGGTGATGAGCAGCTCACCGAGGAGCTGCTGGCAGCCGTCGTCGCGGCCACCCCGCCCGGACGCCCGCCGGGGGACCGGGGAGCGGCGTGGCAGGTCCTGCTCACGCACAAGGCGTTCATGACCGAGCGACTGGACAAGGGCCTCACCGTGGTCCGCATCCAATCGGACCTGGCCCGCCACAAGGGGGTGGAGGTCGCCTCCCGGACCCTGTACCGGTTCTGCGCGGCGGAGTGCGGTACGGCGGCCAAGCGAACGACCGTGCGCATCGACGATCCCGATCCGGGCTCGGAGCTGCAAGTCGACTTCGGCCAGATGGGGCTGCTTCACGATCCGGAGGCTGGACGCCGGCGGGTCTGCTACGCCCTAGTGTTCACGGCGGCCTACAGCCGACACACCTTCGTCTGGCTCACGTTCAGCCAGGCCCTGCCCGCGGTGATCGAGGGGTTCGAGGCAGCGTGGGCGTTCTTCGGCGGGGTGTTCAAGGTCATCATCCCCGACAACCTCAAGGCGGTGGTCGAGCGCCCTGACCCCCTGGCCCCCCGCCTGAACGAGGCGTTCGTCGAGTACGCCCAGGCCCGGGGCTTCCTCATCGACGCGGCCCGGGTCCGCCACCCCAAGGACAAGGCTCGGGTGGAGCGGGCCGTGGGCTACGTCCGGTCTTCCTTCTTCGCCGGGGAGGACTTCGCCTCGCTCGAGGACGCCAGGCGCCGGGCGGAGCGGTGGTGCCTTTCCACGGCGGGCCTCAGGATCCACGGCACCACCCAGCGCCGACCCCTGGAGGTGTTCCGCGCCGAGGAGGCCCCGACGCTCGCGCCAGCGCCGGAGGCTCCCTACGACCTGCCGCACTACGCCGAGCCCAAGGTCCACCGGGACTACCACATCGAGGTGGACAAGGCCCTGTACTCGGTGCCCGCCGCCTACATCGGCCTCCACGTTAAGGTCCGGGCCGACCGGCACCTGGTCCGGGTCTACCACCACGGCGTGTTGATCAAGACCCATCCCCGCACCCGCCCCGGCGGGCGCTCCACGGACGAGGCCGATCTGCCACCGGAGAAGGCCGCCCGCCAGATCGGTACCGAGGACTTCGAGGAGGCCCGGCAGGATATCGAGCAACTTCCGCTCCTCATGGACTCGCAGACCGTCGCCCTCCACGCTGTGGACCGCCTCGAGGCCCTCGTCCCCACCCTGACTCCCACACTGCTGGCACAGGTCCGGGGCCGGCTCCGTCCCGAGGGCATCAACGTGCACCGGGCCAGTGCGGGGGCCGCTGTCATCCTGCGGACTCTTGAACCCATCTACGTGACGGGTCCGAGCGCATACTTCGAGTCCGTAGTGGCAGCTCTTGAGGTACTTGCCGAAGGGGGGCACCACCTTCCGCGGATAGAGGCTGTACGGGCGCTTCGGGCCACTGCCGCGGCACTGGAGAACGAACTCGCGGACCTAGACCTTGCGCTTGAGCGCTACTCCGCCGCCGTACTGGCCGCCGCCTACACAGCGCCGCGGATGGACCGCGGGCTGTTCGTGATGACGGCCCACCAAGCCAAGGGGAAGGAATTCGATGCCATCGTCCTCGGGGATGCGATGGACCGCTTCTGGCCGGACGACGACGACCACCGGCGGCTCTTCTACGTGGTGATCACCCGAGCGGGCAAGTCATGGACGGTCGTCGCCCCGGGCCAGGCCGCCGCCCCGCTGCTAGACCATCTGGCAACCTCCCACGGGGCTTGACCGTCCACTTACGTCGTCACTCGCAGCCCCCACGCGGCCCCACGGCGGCCCCGGAGCCGCCCGAAGGCCCGCTCCGAGGCGCAAAACCGCAGGTAGATGTGAAGTCTCAGTACCCGTGTCCCGGAATGGCTCCGGTACCTATGCGACATCCTGAGCGCTCCTCCTGGGTCTGCCGCCAGGGTTGGCGAGGGCTCCGAACTCCTTGCTCTTGTCGTGGCGAGCTCGGTGGGTTCGGAGCAGCACTCCGTCCTGGGTGATCTGGATGGTGTCAGCGACCACGCGGACGCCGACGACCTGTCCGATGAAGCGGTTGCCGACGCGGTAGCCAGCCCCGGCGAAGCTGACCGAGCCCGACGGATCGACCTTGCGAAGAACCTCCTCTCCGGCCGTTGGAGGTGAGGGGCGCGACGCCTTGGCTCGTCGGTCCATCCGCTCGTCATCTTCTGCCAGGTGCCGTCGGGCATGCGTGGCGACGATGACTCCTTCGTGGCTGACGTGCAGCAGCCCACCTGCGGACTCCACGGTCACCCTGCGGCCGGCCAGGTGCCGGCCGACGTGGTAGCGGTGCTTCAGGATGCTGATGCGCCCGGCGCGGTCGACCTTGCGCCCGACCTTGGGGCTGTTCGATTGCGACTCCTCGGGTGCCTCATCGGGATCGACAACTTCAGCGGGTGATCGCTGCACGAGCTCAAAGCGTCTGGCAGGGGGCACGTCCCCGATCGCCTGGTGTTCCCGCTCACGGTTGTGGCGGGCGACCCAGGCATCCAGCTCGGCCTGGGCCTGCTCGATCGTGGTGAAGGTGCTCTCTGAGAGCAGCTCCTTTCGGATCGTCTTGTGCAGCCGCTCGATCTTGCCGGTGGTCGTGGGCGAGTAGGGGGCGGTGAGGATGTGGCGGATGCCGTTGGCGAGGCAGATCCGGTCGAAGGCCACGATGGTGGGGGTGTGGGCGAGCCGTGCGGTGAAGACCTTGGCATTGTCGGTCAGGATCTGCTCGGGCACGCCGTGGCGGGACAGCGCCTCAAGGAGCGCCTCGCACACCGGTCTTGCCGTGGCCCGGTGGACGACCTTGGCGATCACGCAGAACCGGGAGTGGTCGTCGATCCCGGTGATCGCCTTGAGCTGGGTGCCACCTGCGAGCATCACCTCGCCCATCACGTCCATCTGCCACAGCTCCATCGGTCGGGAGCGCTCCCAGCGGCGGTAGTCCTTGGCCCGGCGCCGGCGGGGCTTGGGGTCGATCAGGCGGTGGCGGAGAAGGCACCGGTAGATCGAGGAGCGAGAAGGAGGCTGCTCGAGCTCCCGGCGGAGCTTGGAAAGGATCGTTCGGGGGCCCCAGCCCGGATGGGCCCGGCGAAGGGCCACGATCCTGGCCTCGATCTCCGGCGGGGTCTGGTGGCGGCAGCGGTCGGACCGGGAGCTTCGGTCGGCGAGGGCTCCCAGGCCCTCGGTGGCGTAGCGGACGAGCCACCGGTGGACGGTCCGCCGATCGACCCCGTAGCGGGTGGCGACGTCGGTGACCTTGGCACCGTCCAGCACCTCTCTGACCGCAAGGTAGCGCTGCTCAACCACCGACAGCTCCTGCAGCATGCCGAGATCCCCCTTGTCCCTGTTGGGCGCAAGTGAAGATCAGGATCGGACCGGAAGTGGGATCGGTGGGACACAGGTGCCGGAGCCACTGTCGCCCAGGAGCCGGAGCCGGGTCGCGAAGTGGGACACAGGTGCCGGAGCCGATGTGGGACAGAGGTGCCGGAGCTTCACACGACCGTCGTTGACATCGCGGTGGGGCGGGGAGGACTCGAACCTCCGACCGGCGGATTATGAGTCCGATCCAGCCACTCTCTGGACCTGCGGCATCGGGCCCGAGATCGCCACTGAGCAGCGGATTCCCTTCCCGACGCTTCTCGTCTGTTCCCGTCATTTCCCGGTCCATCGCGGGGCAGATGCGGGACAGGCCATTGTCGTAGTTCGTAACAACGGTCGCGGCAGGTTCGGAGAACAGCTCGCGACCCGTCGGTTGTCCAGTCTGAGGAGTCTACTAGCTCACTATCCTCGTGGGGCCGAAGGCTCTTCGGGGTGGACTGTCGATCGTCGGCGACGCGGCCGCTCCTCCTGCGGAGCGTCGTTCAGGAATCGACGCGGGCTGTTCGGCAGCGTGTGGTGAAATGGGAGATCCCGCCTACACCATGTAGGCCTCCAACTGGACGTTATCGGGGTCCCGGAACGCGACGTATTCCTTGCCCAGCACGACGTCGGTCTCCACCCCCTGGGTTTCGACGCCTGCGCCCCGCAGCCGCTCCACGAGCGAATCGAGCTCTTCGCGATCCTCGACCGCGAACGCGAGGTGGTCTAAGCCGACACGGTACTCACTGAACCGATCGTCCTCGGCCGTTCCCTCGAGCGGCGGCGCGATCACGAGGAAGGTGGTCCCAACCTGCGTCGCAAGGAACACGCCCGCGGCGGGGGCCCCCTTCCAGATCGACGTGACTTCTCCGGAGACCGGGATCTCCATGAACTCCAGGCCGACCACCTCCTCATAGAATCGCCGCGCGGCCAACGGATCCTGGCTCCGAAACGTGACATGGTGGACGCCCGCCACCTTCATTCCGCGCCACCTCCCGACAGCCGCTCCGTCGCCCCTTCGAGGAACGTTCGCCGGATTCTCGCATCCTCGATCGATCGGGACAAGGCTTCGACGAGTTCTCGCGCCCGGGCGTCGTGACTCGGCCGCGCGGCGCGCGGCCCGATGGCGGCCAGCTGCGCATGGGCCCGCCAGGCCAGCCCGGGGATTTGGAAGCGCTCCGCCCGTTCGGCGGCCGTCTCGAGCGCCTCCCGCGCTCCGGCCGGGTCGTCCAGCCGGGCCTTGGCGCGGCCTACGGCGAGCGCCGCCCCGGCCACCAGCTCATGCCACTCTGCCGCCATGGCGGCGTTCAGAACGGGCCCGGCGAGATCGAGGGCCCGCGACGGATCCCCTGCGGCTCCGTAGAACGTCGCTAGGGCGATCGGTCCGTCCGCCCCCTGCAGGTAGACCCGGCCCGGTGGTGCCGTAATCTCGCCGACGAGGCGCTCCGCCGTGGCCGCCTCCTCCAGCGCGCGTTCCCGGCCGGCCAACCAGCGGGCGAGCGGTAGGTGGCAGGCCGCCCGGATCACCTCGATACGGGCACCGGCTTCCTCCGCCGCCTGGAGGGAGCTTTCGAGCTGGTCCACCGCCTCGGAGACGGCGAACACCTCAAGCAGTGTCCAGCCAAGAAGCTCCGCCGCCCACGACAGGAACTCAGCGTGACCGACCTCCGAGGCAAGCTCGATTGCGCGCCGGCCGAGCTCGATTGCCCGCCCATACTGGCCCCGAGCCCGAGCGACCCATGTGAGGGTGGCACGGAAGACCGGCTCGTTGGCTCGGTCACCGATCTGCTGGTTCACGGCCAGTCCTTCGGAGAAGAGCCGCTCGGCCGCGTCCCACCGTCCCGCCGCCATGTCCACCCAGGCCCACTGGAACAGTGCGAACTGCAGGTACCACAGGTCGCCGCGCTGCCTGTGGATCTCGATGAGCGGCGCGGACACCTCGTCCACGGTCGCCATGTCGCCTACCATCACCGACGCGACCTGCAGAGCATCCATGGCCATGGCCACGGACCGGTCATCCCCGATCTCCCGGGCCAAGGCCCATGCTCGGTGCGCCCGGTCCACTGCGAGATCCAGGCGAAGCAGATTCGTGTAGACGATCGAGAGCCGCGACGCAGCGGCCACCTGAGCCTCGCGCAGCCCGATCGCCTTCGCGGCGGCCAGCGACTGTTCCAGGAGCGGCAGCGACTCCCTGTAGTTCACGGCACCGGCTAGGAGGAAACCCAGCTCGCTCATGGCTTCGACTTCAAGCGTCCGATCCGCGTTCGCGCGTGCCGCCCCGAGCGCCAGCTCAAAGTCTTGCCTCCCGCCTGCCAACTGCCCGGCCTGGCCCCGCACTTGCCCTCGGAGGAGTAGAAGCTGCGCGGTTCGGTCCAAGCCAAGCGACTCCGCGATCTCGAGCGCGGCCGTGTAGTGGTCGAGCGCCGCCTCGACTGCGTACACGCGCCGGGCACTTGTTGCCGCGAGCTCGAAGTACCGAATGGCTTCCTGTAGCCGGCCCGCGCTCCGATAGTGCTGCGCGAGGACTGCGTAGTACGGCTCGAGGTGGTCGCCGAACAGCGATTCGAGCGCGTCGGCAGCCCGTGCGTGCAGCTCCCGACGCCGGCGCTTCAGCATGTTGCTGTACGCGGCCTCCTGGATCAGAGCGTGCTTGAAGCGGTACTCGGACGCCGCCTCCTCACGAAGGAGGTCCACGAACCGGAGCTCGCTGAGAGCCTCGGACAGGGCGCCGTCGCCGCCTGCCACAGCCTCCAGAAGCTCCCGCCCGAACTGCTTCCCTAGCACCGATGCGGCCTGGATCGTGTCGCGGGCGGCCGGCGACAGGCGGTCGATCCGGGAGATGATGAGCCGCTCCACCGTCGGCGGGATGTCCACGGCGGTGCCGTGCTCGAAGCGCCACCCGCCCTCCTCGGCCACCAACGCATCGTCGTCGATCAGCGACCGAACGAGCTCCTCCAGGTAGAACGGGTTGCCCTCGGCGGTATCGATGATGCGCCGCTCCACATCACCGGGCAGCGTGCCATGACCGATTAATGCATCGAGCAGCTGTCGATCGGCGCCAGCAGGCAGGCCCTCCAGCATGAGGACGTGGACCCGCCTGGGATGTTGAAGCGCGGCCTGACGGTGGAGACGCCAGGACGGATGGTCGGGCTCCGGTCGGAGGGAGGCGACGAGCAGCGCCCGCTCGGCTTCCGCGAGCGGGAACAGCCGCTCCAGGAGCTGTATGGACGTGGCGTCGGCCCAGTGCAGGTCCTCCACCGCGACGATCACAGGGCCGTCCTCAGCGAGGCGGCGGATCAGCGCGCGTACTGCCTCTGTCGTCCGGAAGTGGCGAGCTTCCGGCGACAACGCGTCGAGCTCCCGCTCCGCGTCGGCGTCGAGGGGAAGGCCGAGCATCGACGCCAGGTAGGGAAGGATCTCATCGGACTTTCCGTCGAAGAGCGCACGGATGCGCCCCGACAGATCGTCGCTGAGACGATCCAGAGGATCGACGACTCCGGCGGCAAGCCATCCACGGAGCAGATCCCGAAAGGGCCAGTACGGGACGGCCTGCCCGTACGAGACGCATCTCCCCTCGAGCCAGGTGACCGGGCACTCGGCGCACACGAGGTCCCGGAACTCGGAGAGAAGGCGGGTCTTCCCGAGCCCTGGCTCGCCGATCACGAACAGGATGCCGCCGCGCCCTGCCAGCACGGCCTTTCCGGCGTCCTGCGCGGCCCGGAGCTCGGCGTCGCGGCCGACAAGCGGCGTCGTCACGCCCACCGGACTTCGGAGCTTCCCGGGTTCGGCCCGGAATCCGGTCACCTCGAAGGCGGGGACCGGCTCGGCCTTCCCCTTCATCTCGAGATGGCGCGGATCGCCCCACTGGAAGATCGGCTCGATCAGACGGTGGGTCGTCGGACCCACGAGGACCGTAAGCGGCTCCGCGTGCGCCTGCAGCCGGGCCGCGGTGTTGAGCGCATCGCCGGTCGCTCCGTATTCCACACGCGACCCGCCTCCCACGGCACCAAGCACGGCGAGGCCCGTCTCGATACCCACACGGACGCCAAACTCCCGGACGTCCCACTCGTGCCGGACCTCGGCGGCGTGCGCCTGGATGGCCTCGACCATCCGCATCCCCGCCCGGACGGCCCGCTCGGGGTCGTCCTCGTGCGCCTGGGGGGCTCCGAATAACGCGAGAAGGCCGTCGCCGGCCAAATCTTTGACCGTACCCCCGAACTCCTCGACTACCTCGACCATCCGAGACAGGGCCCGACCGACGATCTCAACAACGTCCTCGGGATCGAACCGCTCGCCAAGCGCAGTGGAGCCGACGATGTCGGCGAACAGCGCCGTGACGACCTTGCGCTCCTCGCGCATGACCTTGTCTTTCGTGGTACCCCCCTTCACCCGGCCATTCTGTCCGTCTCTCTCCTGCGCAGGAAGGTCCGCGGGTAATGTCTCGAACTCGATGCAGCGCCGACCATGCGTGGAGGCCACTGGACACAACGACAGGCTTGCCCCTCACAACTGGGACCCAGACCGTAGACCCTATTTGTCAGCGCCACTACGAACAATCGAGCTCTCTTCGTGACGGCCGACGGGACGACTCCTGCTTGCGCGGCCCTACGGGGGCCGAGCCGTACCCCTCGTGAGCTGCATCTTGGCAATGGGGCGTGTCAAGTTCCGGCTGATGCTTGACGTGCAGGCCGTCGGCTCGGACCTTGCGGACCCGCCCCGTCCGTGACCTTGCCACCGTCTTGAATCAGGTGGTTCTTGCTCCAGACCTGGATCGTGGTGTCGTCGACGAACACGTCGACGAGCTCGGCCTTGTACGCGTTGCCGACGGAGAACATCTGGTTGTCCACGGAGACCAGGCCGTTGGAGGCGACCCGGCGGAGCACCCACTGACCGGGGTGGTCCTCGGCGGCGTCGACCGGAACGGAGACGGGGTTCTTGGCAAGCGGCGTCAGGCCGAACCGCTCGGCCGGTGTGGCCATGTCCAGGGCCTGGTGCGGCCTCTGGGTGTTGTAGTCGACCACCCAGTCGCCCAGCTCGGCCTGGGCGGCCTCGAGCGAGGCGAAGGTCCTGCCAGCCAGGAACTCGCGTCGCAGGCTCTGGTGGAACCGCTCGATCTTGCCGGTGGTGGTCGGCGAGCGCACACGGTGTGCCGGTGGGAGATCCCGTTGTCCCGGCAGATCCGGTCGAACATGACCTCCACGGGCTGGGGTCCAAAGCGCCCGGTGAAGCACTTGCCGTTGTCGGTCAAGATCTCGTCGGGGATGCCGTAGCGGGAAAGCGAGGCAGCGAACACCTCGCAGACGGCCTTGGAGGTGGCTCGGGCGACCAGGCCGGCGGCCACGCAGAAGCGGCTGTGGTCGTCTAACCCGGTCACCACCTTGGCCTCGGTCCCGTCCTCGAGCGCGACGCCGCCCATGACGTCCATCTGCCAAAGCTGCATGGGACGCTCACGCTCGAAGCGGCGGAACTCCTCGCGGCGCTTTCGGCGCCGTCGCAGCTCGATCAGGCGGTGGCGGCGCAGGCACCGGTAGATCCCCGAACGGGACGGGACCGGATCCACGCCTGACCTCGCGAGCTGGTGCTCGATCCGCCGGGGCCCTCACCCGGGTGCTCGCGGCGGAGCTCGCAGATGGACGCCTCGGTCTCGGGGTCGGTTTGGTGCGGGCAGCTGCTCGGACGGTGGGAGCGATCGGCGAGCGCGGCCAGTCCGCCGGCCTCGTAGCGGGCGATCCAGTTGTGGACGCTCTGGCGGGAGACCCCGAGGCGACGGGCGACCTCGGTGACCTTCCATTCATCCTGTACCATCGCGAGGACGGCCTGGTACCGCTGCTCCATGACCGAAAGCTCCACCAGCACGGCCCACCTCCTCCCGCTCGACCGGGGCCGAGACAAGGAGACCGGGCAGGTGGGCACCGTCAACCATCAGCCGAAGCCACCGTCAACGATCAGCCGGAGCCGGTGTCAAGGATCAGCCGGAGCCGGTGTCAAGGATCAGGTGACGCCGGAGTGACCAGCATCACCCGGAACACGACAGATCGCGGTGGGGCGGGGAGGACTCGAACCTCCGACCGGCGGATTATGAGTTTGATCCGGCCCGGCTCGGGGATCAGGGGAAATCGGCTGAGCGTGGCCCTGACCAGCAGTTTCGATTACCCGGCACTGCCCGACGCTTCGCAAACCTTTGCAGTCCATCGCGGGACACACGCGGGACACATTTCTGCCTGGACATCCAGCCAGACCTCGGGACTGAGTTGCTACGGATTCTCACGAGTCGGGCCCTGCGACTCTGCCCGGGCTTGTCGCGGTTTAACTCGGGGGGCCGATTCGACCCTTACGTACATCGCCCCTCGTCTCTGGCGAGCTCCAGCTCGTGGCTTTAGAGCGCCGGCCGATCAGTTTGCAACCGAACTCGGCCTGGACGGCCGAAGGCGCGTGCGCCTCGAGCGCCCCTGGTCGGGTGCCATCCGTCCGACCATCAGCACGACGCCGATGAGCAGCGTCATCACGTAGATCACGACCGGTCCGGTCCCACGCAGGATCAGGACGATCCCTATGTTGACTACTCCCCAGCCAACTACGGCCCGGCCAAGCCAGGGCCGCATCAGCCCAGCCCTGACGAGAGCGAGGCTGAACAGCACGAGCGAGGCCAAGGGGAGCAACCCGTTCAGCACCCCGAGGGAGTCACCCCAGGTACCAAGGACGGCGGCGATCTGAACAAGAACTGTCGAGCCAAGAGGTGCTCTTTGAGACGTCGCGGAACCCCACGCGATCACCCCAACCAGGAAAGCAGCGAGACCCGTGGAAGACATTATCCGCTCACTCCGCCTCCACAGAATGACTGTCAGGAGCGCCAGACCAGCTGCCGTGTCGCCCGCCAGAAACTAGGGACCACCTTCCCCGGGGTATAGACCAGGTCGATGCGGCCTTCCCCGACGACTTGATAGGCGATATGCACATCTCCGTTGATCGCCTAGCGAATGGGCTCGTTCACGGCTCGACAGGCTACTCCGAAGCATCTGCAACCTACCGGCCCACCACGGCGACGGGATGCGAGCAGGCTTTATCGTGAGCTGAGTGGCCTCGCCGTGAGCTGAGCGAGTCAGACGGCCTGGAGCCGGCTCGTGAGGGGCCCGCAGTATCCAGCTTTCACAGGCGAACCGGCGAATTGGCGAGCAAGCGTTTCAGATGGTCGAGGCGGTTTGAACTTCGTCCTGTCCCTCCCACCAGGGCAAACCGGGCACCGGCTTGCGGCTCAACGGCTCCGGCGGTTCACTCTTGGGCCACAGCGGCGGGAGCCAAGTCCCCGTGAAGCTCATCCGCGCTCCTCCGGCAGGTCGAATGCGAGGCCTCCGGCATCGACCGCCATCGACCCGCCGTCGGCGATCAGCGCGGCGCCGGTAACGAACGAGGCCTCGTCTGAAGCGAGGAACAG
>JBQTIP010000148.1:0-1840 GCA_052388025.1 Actinomycetota bacterium | reverse complement strand
CGTAAGGGCGCGCACCGGGGGCGGGGACGACGCCGTGGCGGACCGCGAACGTCGCCGCCTCCAGCCGGGAATGCACCTGCAGCTTGGTCAGGATGCTCTGAACGTGGGTCCGGACGGTGTTCGGGCTGATCACCAGGTGCCGGGCGATGTCCTCGCCGTTCGCGCCGTCGACCAGCAGGGCGAGCACCTCCAGCTCCCGCGCGGTGAGCTGCTCAACGAGAAGCGCTGCGTTTTCCTCCCCCGGGGTCTTGGCTCCCGCAACGGCCGGGGCGAGGCGGTGAGGGATCACCACCTGCCCGTCGACTGCGGCCCGGATGGAGCTCACGAACCGCGCGAGCGGCGTGTCCTTCGTCAGGTACCCGTGGAAGCCGGAGCGGAGCGCCTCCTCGATGGCCCTTGGGGCATCGATGGCCGTAAGGGCCAGGACCTTGATACCCGGATGCTCATCGATGATCCTCTTGCCGACCGCCAGGCCACTCTGGTCGGGCAACCCGAGGTCGACCAGCACCAGATCGGGGCGCTCCCGGCGCACGTCCTCCACGCCCTGCTCGCCGGTGGTGGCCACGCCGATCACATCCAGCCCGGCCGTCTCCAACGTGGAGCGGATCGCGTCGGCGAAGAGCATGTGGTCGTCGACGATCAGGACGCGGATTCGGATTCCCCCTGGTTCTCGACGGGCAGCCGGATGTGGAACGCGGCGCCCCCGCCGTTCGATTCGAGCCAGATCTCGCCGTCATGCGCCTCGACGACCCGTCTCGTGATGAAGAGGCCGAGCCCCTTCCCGCTCCGGGAGAAGCGGGCCATACCACCTCTGATGAACGGGTCGAAGATCGCCTCACGCTCGGCCGGCGGGACCCCAGGGCCGTGATCCCTCACGGTGACCGTGACCGAGCTCTCCGCCTCCTCGATCGAGACCTCGACCTCGCTCTCGGAGGGCGAATAGGCGAGGGCGTTCCGGATGAGGTTCGCGATCGCGCCCCGTAGGTGCTTCGCATCGATCCGGGCCATCACTCGACCTGAGGCCGACAGCTTGACTCGGTCCTCCCCGGTCTCGAGGCGGCAGGATTCCATCGTCTCCTCGACGAGGCGGACGATGTCCACCTGCCTTCGGCGGAGCGCTCCCGTGCCGACCGCCCAGCGAAGCAATCCGTCGACCAGCCCCGCGAGATGTTCGAGCTCGCGCAGGGAACGCTGGAGCATCGCCTGGTTCCCCGGAGAGACTTCGTCATCCCGGAGCAGGAACTCGAGGACGGCCTTCACGCCCATCAGCGGTCCCCGGAACTCGTGGGCGGTCCACGCGATCCCGAGGTCCAGCTCCTCGTCCCGGCGCTCAGCCTGAGCGACCGAGGCCAGATGGCGAAGGACTCCCTCCAGGAGCGAAGCGACGAAGTCGAGCGATACCCGCAGTGACGGCGTGGCCTCGCCGGCAAGGAGGAGCGCGTCGCCCGCGGCGACGATTTCGACGTGCCGGGCGCCGAGGATCTCTTCGAACCTCGAGGTCAGCCTGCTCCGCTGGCTCGTGGAGAGGGAGTCCCAACGCGGGAGGATCCCCGCCCTCGTGCGGAACTCCTTCCGCCTCCTCGTCCCGAGTCCGCGCACGTCAACGAGCACCATCTGCTCCGGATCCTCGTCGGGCAGCCAGGCGGCGACGGGCGCCTGGAAGCGATCGCTGAGGAAGCGCACCGCCTCCAGGGTCGCGTCCGCGGGCGACGCGGCGCGCACCAGATGACGACCCAAGCTGACCGCTTCCCCGAGCGTCTCCACGTCCCGCCTGAGCTGGGCCTGATGGCGGAGGTTCGAGAGCGCGATCGCTACCTGACCGGCCACCGCCTTGAGGGTC
>JBQTIP010000147.1:0-28363 GCA_052388025.1 Actinomycetota bacterium | reverse complement strand
CGATCACCGTCATCCTGTCGCTCGTGTACGGGTACATCCCGTACATGATCCTGCCGATCTACGGCCAGCTCGACCGCATCAACCAGAGCATGCTGGAGGCCGGGCGGGATCTGGGCGCGAGCCCCCTCCAGACGTTCCTTCGCGTCACCTTGCCGATGTCGAAGCAGGCGATCCTCGCGGGCACGGTGATCGTCTCCTTGCCGATGTTCGGGGACTACTTCACGAACGATCTGATGGGTGGACCTGGAACGACCATGTACGGGAACCTCATCGATCGGGCCGTCGGCCAGGGGAGCCAGGGACCGCGGGCCGGCGCCCTGACCTTGATCCTGATCGTTGTCCTGATGATCCCGATGATGTACTACCTGCGCTCGACGAAGCGAGCCGCGGAGGCGCGATGAGCGACACGACGATCGCCCGGCCCGCGGCTCGTGCGACGTCGCTGCCGGACGTGGCGACCGGCTTCGGGAGATGGTTCCGGAACCCGTGGCGGAAGCCGATCTTCCTCAAAGGGGTCACCTGGGGGTACCTCGCCTGGTCGATCCTGCCAGTCCTTGTTGCTATCGTGTTCTCGTTCAACGCCGGGCGCTCCCGCAGCACCTGGCAGGGGTTCTCGTTGCGGTGGTGGTGGGAGGACCCGACCGACTCGCTCTGGCGGGACCCTGCCCTTCGTTCGGCGCTGTTCCAGAGCGTGAAGCTCTCGGTCCTCACGATGCTCATCGCGGTCCCGCTCGGCACCTCCTTCGCCATCGCGCTCGACCGCTGGCGCGGCCGTCCGGCGAGCGTCGCGAACTTCGCCATGCTGTTCTCCTTCCTGATCCCGGAGATCATCGTGGGCGTCTCGCTCTTCCTCGTGATCACGTTCCTGCTGAGGGACTTCGTGAAGGTGGGGACGACCGCCCAGGTGATCGGGCTCGTGACGTACCAGCTCTCCTATCCGGTGATCGTGGTCAGGGCGCGACTGCTCTCGATCGGAAAGGAGTACGAGGAGGCGGCGATGGACCTGGGCGCGCGGCCGGGCCAGGCCATCCGTCGGGTGCTGCTGCCGCTCCTCTACCCATCGATCTTCGCGAGCCTCGCGCTGGTGTTCGCGGACTCGGTCGACGACTTCGTGACCGTCCGGTACCTCTGCGGCGCCGCCGGGTGCGAGCCGCTCTCCGTGAAGATCTACGGCGCCGCGCGCGCCTCGCCGACGCCTGCGGTGAACGCGGCCGCCACCTTCATGTTGATCTCGACGCTGCTCGCCATCACGATCGGCGTGCTCCTGTACCGCTTCGCGACACGCGGCCAGCGGAAGGCGGAGGAGTCGGGCGTGCAGGGCTTCATGAGCTTCGAGATCTAGGAAGCTGCTCCCGGCTCTGGGTCGGGGCTAGCCCTGCCCGCCTCCGGAGCTCGGCGCGGCACCGGCGAGCACGTCCGACTCCACGAGGACCCGGAGCGCCTCGACGGGCAGGTGGACCGCCACAGGGACCCCCTGCTGGAACGGAAGCGCCTCCCCCAGGTTCTGCACCCATGCCTGGAGCGTCTCGCCGTGAGCCAGGTGCACGATGACCTGCATCGTCGAACCGACGTAGACGACCCGCTCCACCATGCCCGGCACGCGGTTCTCGCCGGACGTTCCCTGGGGCTCCAGCTTCACGCGCTCCGGCCGTATCATGAGCCGGACATCGCCCGTGGCGTCGACGTCGCCCTTGCCGGCCGAGAGCTCGAACTCGCCGAGGTGGACCCGGCAGCGGCCGTCCCCCGGCAGCCCGGAGGCGGTGCCCTGCATGAGGTTCGACACGCCGAGGAAGTCGGCCACGTACGTGGTAGCCGGCTCCTCGTAGATCTCGGTCGGTGAGCCGACCTGCTCGACTCTGCCGTTCGACATCACGGCGATCCGGTCGGACATCGTGAGGGCTTCCTCCTGGTCGGGTGTCACGTAGACGAAGGTGATTCCGACCTCCCGCTGGAGTGCCTTCAGCTCGATCTGCAGGGCCTTGCGCAGCTTGGCGTCGAGCGCGCCCAGCGGCTCATCGAGAAGGAGAACCGCGGGGTTCAGGATCAGCGCGCGCGCCAGCGCCACCCGCTGCTGCTGGCCACCAGAGAGCTGCGAGGGACGTCGCTTCTCCATGCGCTCCAGGCGAACGAGCCCCAGAGCGTCCGTGACCCGCTTCTTCACATCCTCCTTGGAGACACCCTTGTAGCGCAGACCGAAGGCCACGTTGTCTTCGACGTTCAGGTGTGGGAACAGCGCGTAGTTCTGGAACACCGTGTTGACGTTGCGCTTGTGCGGCGGCGTTTGGGCCATGTCGACGCCGTCCAGGAGGATCTGGCCCTCATCGGGCCGCTCGAAGCCGGCGATCATCCGCAGCGTCGTGGTCTTGCCGCATCCTGAAGGGCCGAGCAGCGAGAAGAACTCGCCCGACGGCATGTCCAGGTTGATCCCGGCGACGGCGTTCACGTCGCCGAAGCGCTTCACTAGATCGACGAGCTGGACGCGCCCTCCACCCATGGCAGCGGCGAGGATACACCGGGCGGAACGCGCCCCGCACCGCCCTTCGATAGGAAGCCAGTCGTTGTGCCATCATCCGCAGAATGACGTCCCGAGCTTTCGAGCGGTTCGCGGGGCGCGTAGCTTGGGCGGTGGGGATCGGCGGACTTGGGTACTCGATCGCCTTCGTCCTGGTCCTCCGCAGCGCCCCCAGGTCCGCGGCGTTCGCCGGCGCGCTGTTCCTCCTCCTCGGCGGGCTCCTGGGCACCGCAGTGCTCGTCGCCCTCTACGCCCGGCTCCGACAGACGGACCCGGCCTTCGCGCTGTGGGGCCTCGCGCTCGGGCTGATCGGCGCCGCCGGGTCGGCCGTGCACGGCGGCTACGATCTGGCCAATGTGATCAACCCGCCGAGCCGGCTCGGCGGCTCGCCCAACGCCGTCGACCCGCGAGGCCTGCTCACGTTCGGCTTCAGCGCGGCGGCCGTCCTGGTCTTCGCGTGGCTGATCGTCCGCGGCGGGAAGTTGCCGCGGAAGCTCGGCTATCTCGGGTACGCCTCGGGCTTTCTGCTCCTCGTCCTCTACCTGGGGCGGCTGATCGTCGTGGACCCGGAGACCCCCGTGCTCTTGGTTGCCGCCCTGCTCACCGGCTTCGTCGTCAACCCCGCCTGGTACCTCTGGCTCGGACGCGAGCTGCAGCGGGGCGCGGGGTCGCCGGATCCCGAGAGGTCCTGAACGGCACGTGCGGCGGGCCGTTCCGACCGAGACGACGATCGCGAGCGCCGGCGTTCGGCTGGCGGTCCGCGAGTGGCCCGGTGCCGGACCGCCGCTGATGTTCCTCCACGGACTGGCGTCCTCCTCCCACATCTTCGACTTCGTGGCCCCGCACCTGGCCGGGGCCTTCCGGGTGGTCGCCTACGATCAGCGCGGCCACGGGGGGAGCGGCAAGCCCGACCATGGGTACGGGTTCGGGCACCTGACCGACGACGCGGTCGCCGTGATCCGCGGCCTACGCCTAGGTCGCCCCGTGGTCCTGGGGCACTCGTGGGGGGCATCGGTCGCGCTCGAGCTGGCCGTGAGGCATCCCCGGCGCGTCTTCGGCGCCGTCCTGCTGGACGGAGGGTTCATGACGATGCGCCACCGGATGGACTGGGCGACGGTCAAAACCATGCTCGCGCCGCCGGAGCTGAAGGGCCTTCGCGTCCAGGAGTTCCGGGCGATGCTCGGAGAGCACCTGGACGCGCGCCTGCCCCTAACCCTCGAGATGGAGGCGGTGTTCCTCTCCTACATGCGCGTCGACCGAGAGGGGCGGATCCATCCCCGCCTGTCGCGCCGGAACCACTTCCGGATCCTCCGCGCCATGTGGGAACAGGACACGCTCGCGCTGCTCCGGCGGATCCGCCCACCAACGCTGGTCCTAGCCGCGCGGACCCGCGACCCGGCGCCTGGCGAGGAGGGCTTCGTCGAGGCCAAGCGAGCCGCCGCCTCAGCGGTTCGCGCGATCGGGCCCCCGGTGCGGTTCGATTGGATCGACGGCATCCACGACATCCCCCTCCAGCGCCCGGACGCGGTCGCCCGGCGCATCGCCCGGTTCGCTCGCGAGATCGTGTCGTAGGATGAATCGGTGCTCACGTTCGTCCTGATCCTGCTTCTGCTCGCGGCCATCTTCGGCGTGCTGGCGGTCGTCGTGAAGACGGCGCTCATCATCGCGCTCTCGCTGGTACTGGCCGTGATGCTGCTCGCGACGGCCGGCTACTACTGGTTCCGCTACCGCATGCACCGGTTCCGCCGGGAGTTCGAACGCCGCTCCGGACCGCAGCAGGGCCGCCGCGGCGGGCTCCCGAACCCGTAGACGGATTCCGCCGGGCCCGCTCGCATCTATCGCGACTTCCGATACTCCTCGGCGATCTCCTTCAGGTGGCCGTGCGCGCCGCCGTAGTGGTCCACGCGGGGCAGATGGCGCTTCGCCACCTTGGCCAGGAACGTGTAGTTCGGGTCGCAGACGTTGGCCACCGGACTCTCCGAGACCTGGGTGAGGAGCTGATACGCGTCGAGCTTCGCGAATCCGTAGGCGTTCGAGAGCCACTCCACCATGTCGGCGTGCGCGATGCGGAAGGCGTCCTCGAGCGGCCGCGCCGAGCCCGTGGACATCACGTGGTCGTCGTTCTCTAGGCGGGGCCACGGCGTGCTCGCGCCCTTGATGAGATCGATCGCGATCACGGTGTTCATGGCCGCCTCGACCGCGACCCCGCACGTCTCGCCCTCGCCCTGGCGGCAGTGCCCATCGCCGATCGAGAAGAGCGCCCCCTCGACATTCACGCCGAGGTAGCAGGTCGTTCCCGCCCGCATCTCGGGGGTGTCCATGTTGCCACCGTGCGCGTCGGGGACCAGCGATGAGCGAGCCTCGAACGCCGCCGGCGCGACGCCCACGGTGCCGTGCATCGGATCGAGGGGGAGCTCGACAGAGTAGTCGCCGTAGGCGGCACGGTAGGTAACGGTCCGCTTCAACGCGTCCACGTCGTAGATCCATACGACCTCGGGGAGCGGGTCCTGCAGCGTCGCCGTCTGGTGGGTCGACGTGAGCGCCCCGAACAGGGGAACGGTCGTCGAGGCCGCCCAGTCCCGCGAGGGCTCGATCGACACGAAGTGGATCGCGAGCGTGTCCCCGGGCTCGGCGCCCTCAACGAAGAAAGGGCCCGTCTGCGGGTTCACGAACGGGAACTCGATGACCCGAGAGATCACGTCGTGCGGCCCGCGGACCTTGCCGCCGAAGGCGTCCTCGGTCCACAGCTCCATGACGGTTCCGGGCCCTACGCTCCGGACCGGCTTTACACCTCCGAACGTCCAGGCGAACTCTGAGGGTTCCGGGCGGTACGTGACGACGTCCAATGATCAAGCTCCCTGAAGACCCAAGTCTATGCCCGTCCGGTGCGAGCGTCGGGAGGCCTCACGTCGGGAGCAGCTCTGGACACGGTGGGCCAAAGGGGCAACAATCTGGCCCGGATCGATCAGGCTTGGGGCGAGGAACCTCTACTGATCACGGGGGGAGTCCGCGCCTCACAGGCATGGGGAGGTGTCTATGGCAACGCCGGCAGACGAGCGGGCGATGATCTCCGAGAAGCTCGCCCCGGTCCTCCTGACCACCAAGCAGCTCACCGCGTTCGACCTCGTGGTCATCTTCGTGGGCATCGTCCTGTTCATCACCAACTCGGCGGGGCTCGCCCCGAACGGGCCCTCGATGTTCATCGTCTGGATCCTGTCGTTCCTGACGTTCCTCATCCCGGGGGCGTTCGTTACTGCGCAGCTCGGCCGGATGTTCCCCGAGGAGGGATCCCTGTACGTCTGGACCCACAAGGCCCTCGGGCCGTTCTGGGGGTTCTTCGCCGGGTTCCTGGCGTGGTGGCCCGGGCCGCTGGTCATGGTGATCGCCGCCTCGCTGGTCGTGGCCTTCGCGCGATACCTGTGCGACTTCGACTGCCTGAGCGAGAGCTGGCAGCAGGGGGCCGTGATCCTGGCCGTGATCTGGTTCTCCGCGTACCTGTCGATCCTGCGGCAGCGCGTGTCGCAGAACTACGTCAACTTCCAGTTCTACTTCTACGCCGCCGCCCTCTTCGTGATGGGCCTGGCCGGGCTCGTCTGGCTGTTGAAAGGGAACGCGTCGGTCACCTCGTTCGCGGGCGAGAGCTGGGATCCGTTCGTGTACACCAACTTCACGGCGTACTCCTTCGCCGTTCTGGCCTTGCTGGGGATTGAGGTGCCCCTGAACATGGGCGTCGAGATCAGGAGCGAGGACGCGATCAAGAAGTACCTGTTCTGGGGTTGCGTCATCGTGATGGCGGCGTACCTGTGGACGACCTTCGCGAACATGGTGGTCGTCGGCGTGCCCGAGGGCTACGACTACCTCACCGGCGGCCCGCTGGGCGTGCAGATCGCGATCGGCGATGTCCTCGGGAACATCGTTGCGCTGATCCTCCTGTGGTTCTTCCTGTCGAACACGGCGATCTACAACTACTCGTTCGCCCGCCTGCTGTTCGTGTCGGGCCTGGAGAAGCGGCTGCCGCATCAGATCGCACAGGTCAACAGGAACAAGGTCCCGGCGAACGCGGTGTGGCTCCAGACCGCCCTGGCCACGCTCATCACCGTTGCCATGTACTTCCTGTTCGGACAGGCGGCGGGGGGTGACCTGGGCAAGCCGTACTTCGCCCTGCTGGCCGGGGTGACCGTCATCTGGTGCGCCTCGATGGTCCTGCTGTTCGTCGACGTCTACTTCGTGAAGCGCTGGTTCCCGGAGAAGTTCGAGCAGGTCCTGGCCGTGCCGCTCTGGTTCCTGTATCTGTGCGGGGTCGTCGGGTTCATCGCGAACGTGCTCGCCGCGGTATGGGTGTTCACGGCAACGTGGTACGGTCCCGGGTTCGCGACGACGGCCGCATGGAACGCGTGGGTCGTCCCCATCGTCGTCGTCTCGGTCGCGATCGGGGTGGCCGTCTACGTGATCTCCGAGCGAACCCGCAGGGGCAGGACGGACCAGGAGCTGCTTGCCATGCCCGAGCCGGCCGGAGGAGGCGGCGGGGCAGGCACCTAAGGACCCGGGCATGACGCCCGAAGAGGTGGTCGCCGCCTGCCGGGAGGCGGGGGTCCGGCTCGTCCGGTTCCTGTACTGCGACAACGGCGGCGTGGTGCGGGGCAAGTCCGCCCACGTGGACCGCCTGGAGGACCGGATCCGAACCGGCATCGGCTTGACCGTGGCCATGCAGGCCATGAACTCGCTCGACCAGCTCCAGCCGGTCGCTGGGATGGGCCCGGTCGGCGAGATCCGCCTCGTGCCGGACCCGTCGACGTTCACGATCTTGCCCTACGCGCCGCACTCGGCCGCCATGCTGGTCGACCACGTGCGTCTCGACGGCCAGCCGTACGAGGCCGGGCCCAGGAACTTCCTGCGGCGCATGGCCGACCGCCTGGCCGAGCGAGACATGGTGCTCAGGTGCGCGGTGGAGAACGAGTTCAGCCTCGCTCGGGAGACGGACGGTCGTTGGGTCCCCATCGACCAGAGCCTTTGCTTCTCGACCGTCGGGATGACGGCCTCGCAAGAAGTGGTGGACGGGATCGTCCAGGCGCTGGACGACCAGGGGATCGCGCTGGAGCAGTACTACGCGGAGCTGGGCCACGGGCAGCAGGAGCTCTCCGTGGCCCACCTGCCGGCCGTTGAGGCGGCAGACACGCAGATACTGGTCCGCGAGACGATCCGCGGGGTCGCGGCCGGGCTCGGGCTGGCGGCATCGCTCGCCCCGAAGCCGTGGCCGGAGCAGGCCGGCAACGGCGCGCACATCCACTTCAGCGTCTGGGATGCGGCCGGCGAGCGGAACCTGTTCCACGACCCTTCGGGGCGCCTCGGACTGTCGAAGACGGCTGAGGGGTTCGTGGCCGGGATCCTGGCCCATCTTCCCGGACTCCTCGCGCTCACAGCTCCCTCGTTCAACTCCTACCAGCGGCTGCTGCCGCAGTACTGGAGCTCCGCCTTCGTGTGCTGGGGGCCGGACAACCGGGAGGCCAGCGTTCGGGTGCCGTCGACCTTCTGGGGCCTGGAGCAGCCCTCGACCAACCTGGAGTACAAGCCGGCGGACGCGTCGTGCAACCCTTACCTCGCGTTCGGCGGCCTCATCGCGGCCGGCCTCGACGGGATCGAGCGCCGGATGGAGCCGCCGGAGCCGCTCGAGGTCGACCCGGCGACGCTCTCAGACGACGAGCGAGAGACGCGCGGAGCGCACCGCTATCCGACGACCCTCGAGCAGGCGCTGAAGCACCTCGAGGGCGACGAGGTCCTCACCGGAGCTCTCGGGGAGCTGTTGACCCGGTCCTACGTCGCCGTCCGCCGGTCGGAGTGGGAGGCGTATTCGGCGGCCGACGAGGACTCTCAGCACCGCGGCCACTTCCTGAAGTACTGATCGGTTGGACCGCACGCCGGTTGCGCTACGAAGCCGCGATCCCGTGCAGCCGTCGGGTGTTGCCCCCCAGGACCTCGCGGCCGATCCGCTCACCTTCCTCGGCCGTCAGGTAGTCGCGGTCCACGAAGCCGTCGAGGACCCGGGTGAGCGCGCGCCGGACGAGGCGCGCTGAGATCCAGAACGCCTCCGGCTCTCCAGCCTCGTCCGACCCGTAAAGGATCTTCGCGGCCGGCGCCGTGCCCACGAGCACTTCCAGGGCCCACTCGACCATGCCCCACCCCCACGGGACCAGCTCGGAGATCTCCAGGTAGACGTTCGGGAGGACCGACGCGATATAGGCGGTCTCCTGCATCCACGGGTAGCCCGCGTGGATCAGCACGATCGGCTGGGATTGATGATCGACGAGTAGCCGGAACAGGCCCTCCGGGCGCGCGTGGACGAGGTCGATGTCGGGGTCCCCTGCTCCGCAGTGGATGTGGAACGGGCGGTCGTGCCGCTTGGCCTCCGACAGGGCCTTCCGAAGGAGGAAGTCGCGGACCGGCTTCCCGTGCTCCCGGCTCTCCCGCCAGCCGTCGGAGCGCCATCGCTCGAAGGCATCCGCGGCCTCGGCCGCGCCCGGGTTCCCTACGTCCAGCCCTGAGCGGTACGCGATGATCGACTTGTAGGCCACGCACCGCGGATCGCCGGCGGCCGTCGCGGCCTCGTGCTCCACCCCCGAGACGAGGTCGTCGAACGAGCCCTCCCGGTGCCGGAGCACCCAGGGCTCCAGGCGGGCGACCCGATAGACCGCCGCCCCGATGGTCTTCTCGAACTCCTCCGGCGGGACGGAGGGCTGCGGGTAGCCGTCGTCGGACAGGATGCCGACGATGCGCTCGGCCTCGAGGAGGCCACGCGTGTAGGCGACGGGATCGGCGCGCAGGGCGGCGTCTCGGGCGGCCGTCACCGCCTCCCGAGTCGGCTCACAGCCGAGATGCTCCGCGAGCCACCGACGAAGCACCATCGAGAGCAGGGTCGAGTCGGCGAAACCCTCCACGAGCGGCCAGAGCTCCGGGACCATCTGCGAGGAGGAGGAATATGACTCGCCCATGAACGTCATGCGGGCGTCGAAGCCTCGCGAGCCCTTCGCCAGCAGGTCGTCCAACCGGTAGGGGTGCACGTGCGCGTCGATCACCTCGGCGTGCGACAGGTCGACCCGGGCCATACGCCTCACCTCCTCCTCAGTAGCGCCACCGATGTGCCCGGACCGCGGCCTCGTCATCCATTCCCCCGAAGGCCTTCCGCTCGCCCCGCCGCGTGGCGACGAACGCGTCGAACAGGAAATCGCCCATGGCCGAGCGAAGAACCGCCGAGGCCTCCATCGCGGCGATCGCCTCCCCCAGCGAGGCCGGGAGCCTCCGGATGCCCAAGCTCCGTAGCCGTCCGGCCGAGTAGGTGGAGGGGTCGTCCGTTGTCGGGGGCGGCAGCTCGAGGTTCCGCTCCATGCCGGAGATTCCTGCGGCGATCACCGAGCCGGCGACGAGGTAGGGATTCGCGGCGCCGTCGATCGCCTTCAGCTCCATGTTCGTCGAGCCCGGGCGATCCCCGACCATGCCGGTGACGAACCGCAGCGCCGCCTCGCGATTCTCGGGCCCCCAGCACGCGTAGGCCCCTGCCCAGTGGTGCGGCTGGAGCCGGAGATAGCTGACGACACTCGGGCAGGTCACGGCCGTGAGGCCCGGCAGCTCCGCAAGGACGCCTGCCAGGAACGACTCGCCGCGCCGGGTCAGCCCCCCGGGGCCACGTCCTCCGGCGAAGATGTTCTTGCCGTCGCGGTCCCACAGGCTGAAGTGCAGATGCGCGCCGTTCCCGACGAGCCCCGGAAAGACCACGGGAGCGAACGACGCGTCCATCCCGTGGCGGTGTGCGACCGCCCGGATGGTCTGGCGGACCAGCAAGCTGGTATCCGCTGCTCCCACTGCGTCCGTGTGCGGCACCGAGACCTCGAACTGCCCGGTCGAGTACTCCGGGTGGAACTGGAGGATCCCAACACCCTGGGACTCCAGGGCCCGGATCAGCTCCAGGGCGAGATCGGCGTGCCGGCTGAGGACCACGGCGCTGTACCCGGGTCCGGTATGTGCGGGCACGGGATCGCCTTCGTCGTCCGGTCGACGTCCGAGGAAGAACTCCGGCTCGAACGCCCCTCGCAGCTCCAGCTTCGCCCGCGAGAGGGCCTCGGTCATGCGTCGCAGGAACGAGCGACCGCACGCCGGCCAGATCGTTCCGTCCTGCTGGTATTGGTCGACCGGCGCCCACGCCCAGCCGGGCATCGCAGCCAGGGCAACGCAGGCGTCGGGATCGGGCACCAGACGGAGGTCCCCGGAGGGGCCCCCTACGCCGGGCGACGACGTGATGTCGTCGTTCACGAGGAAGACCGAGAAGACCGTCGACAGCCCGACGCCGAAGCGCGCGGCATGATCGAGCCGGGAGATCGGGACGCACTTCACGCGGGTGACGCCGGCGTTGTCGACCATGGCAAGAGCCACGGCCTCGACGCCGGACTCGGAGAGGGACCGGGCCACGGCTCTCGCCCGACCCGCTCCGGGAACGGGAGACCCTGTCCTCTGGTCGGTCATCCTCGCCCGAATGCAACCACGGCCGAGCGAGGGGCACAAACGGAACCTTCCCCGGCTCGTCGACGTCGGTTGAAGATATGGATGCGATGAGCCGACCCATCAGGCTGCTCGGATTCCGGGTTCTCCTGGTGCTGGTTCCCCTCCTCGTTCCCCTAGTCCTCATCGAGCGGGTCCACGAGCTCCCCCCGCCGGTCGGCATCACGATCCGGGGCGTGCCGCACGAGGTCCTGCCGGGCGTCACGCTCGGTCAGGTCATCGACGGGTTCGATCTGGGGCCGACGTCCGGCCGCCTCCTCGACGTGGAGGGCAAGGTGATCGAGCACAGGGCCGATCCCGGGCTCGTGTTGTTGAACGGACTCAGCGTCCCGCGGTCGACCGAGCTCGTCGACGGCGACCGCATTGAGGTCCTGGAGGGCCAGGACCGCACCGAGGGGACCATGCGGGTCAGGACCCGCGTGAAGGGGCGGAGGCCTGGGAACCCGCAGCTCAACCTCGGCACGCAGCGCGTGATCAGGATCGCGACGCAGGGGAGGCTCTCCGGCAAGGTCGTCTCGGTCCGCTACCGGCCCTTCGGGAAGGCGAAGCGGCCGCCGGAGGTCGCGCTCACCTTCGACGACGGCCCATGGCCGGGCAGCACGACGAGGGTGCTGAACATCCTGCGGCGCATGCACGCGAAGGCCACGTTCTTCGCGGTCGGCTACCTCGCCGTGCGCTACCCCTACCTCGTGAGGCGCGAGATCAGGCTGGGCATGACGGTGGGGAACCACTCGTGGAGCCATCCGATGTCGCCGCCCTTCGCCGACCTCCGGCCGTCAAGGACCGAGACGGAGCTCACGAGGGCTGACAAGGTCCTGGAGAGGATGGGCGTCGACCCCTATCTGTTCCGGCCGCCCGGCGGAAGCTACGACGGCCACACGCTCCAGATGGCGGAAGCGCTCGGCATGCGGGTCGTCAACTGGGATGTCGACCCGCACGACTACCAGGCCGGCGCCACCGCGGAGTCGATCGCCCGGCGCGTGCTCTCGAAGGTCCGGCCCGGCTCGATCGTCCTCCTGCACGATGGGGGAGGCGACCGGTCGGCCACGATCCGGGCCCTGCCCAGGATCATCCGGGGGATCCGCGCGATGGGGCTGAAGCTCGTCGCGATCTCCAGGTAGCCGTCGGGTAGCCAGCCGGCCTAGTGGCCCCTTCCCTCCGGGAGCGAGTGGTCGAGCTTCTCCTGAAGCCACCAGCGCGACGTCACGACCTTCTGCTTCGTGTAGAAGCGCACGCCGTCGGCGCCGGTCGCGTGGAGGTCGCCGAAGAACGAGCTCTTCCACCCGATGAACGGGAAGAAGGCCATCGGCGCGGCGACGCCGATGTTGACCCCGAGCATCCCGGCCTGGGCCCGCCGCTTGAACTCGCGGGCGTTCGCTCCCGAGGTCGTGAAGATCGAGGCGGCGTTGCCGTACGTGCTGGCGTTCAGGACCCTAAGAGCCTCGTCGATGTCGGAGGCGCGAACCACGGATAGCACCGGCCCGAACAGCTCGTCCTTCCAGAGCTGCATGTCGGGCGTCACCCGGTCGAAGATCGTTGGTCCGAGGAAGAACCCCTCGGTCGGGCCCACACCCCTGCCGTCGGCGACCAGGGCGGCACCGGCTTCCTCGCCCTGCTCGATGTAGCCGATCAGCTCCTTCCTCCGCTCCTCGCGGATGACCGGGCCCATGTCGGTGTCGGGCTCGGCCCCGGGTCCGACCTTGAGCCGGCTCGCCTGGGACACGAGCTCCTCCACCAGCGGATCGGCGAGGGCCCCCACGCCCACCGCGACGCTCCCGGCCAGACAGCGCTGCCCCGCGTTGCCGAACGCGGAGGACAGGAGCGCGGTTACGGTCTTGTCCAGATCGGCGTCGTCCATCACGAGCAGGTGGTTCTTCGCCCCACCGAGCGCCTGGACCCGCTTCCCGTTCGCTGCACCCGTGGCGTAGATGTGCCGCGCGACGCCCGCCGACCCGACGAACGACACTGCATCCACCTCCGGGTGGGTGAGGAGCGCGTCCACGGCGTCCTTGGCGCCGTGGACCACATTGAACACGCCCTCGGGGAGCCCGGCCGCCACCAGCAGCTCCGCCAGCCGCATGGCCGAAAGCGGCGTCCGCTGCGACGGCTTGTGGACGAACGTGTTCCCGCACACGATCGCGAGCGGGATCATCCACAGCGGCACCATGTTGGGGAAGTTGAACGGCGTGATGCCGGCGACCACCCCGACCGGGAAGCGGATCAGCTCCTCGTCGATGCCGTCGGCGATCTGGTCCAGGTTCGTCCCCATTACCAGCGTCGGCGCGCCGCAGGCCAGCTCGACCACCTCGATGGCCCGCCTGACCTCGCCCCGCGATTCCGGCAGGGTCTTTCCGTTCTCGAGCGTCACGAGGCCCGCCAGCTCCTCGAAGTGCTCCTCGAGTAGGTACTTGAACCGGAACATCACCTGGGCGCGGTCCGGCACCGGCGTGTCGGCCCATTCCGGGAACGCCTCCCGAGCGGCCCGGACGGCCGCGTCGATCTCCTCGGGCGTGGAGTACGGCAGGAGGGCAATGGTCTCGCCGGTGGCCGGGTCGAAGACGGGGTCCACCTCCTCCGACCGCGGCTCGTCGAACCGCCCGCCGATCAGCTCTTGGACCCGCGTCACGCTCATGGCACCGCTCCTTTACCTAGACGGAAATCCTGCTCCTCGGCTGGAACTTGCCCTGCCCCGGCTTGCCGTGGAACTCGCCGTCCTCCACGAGGACGCTGCCCCGCTGCAGGACCACCTCGGGGAGACCCAGGACCGTCATCCCCTCGAAGCACGAGTAGTCCACGTTCATGTGATGGGTCTCCGCCGAGATGACCCGCTCATGGTTAGGGTCGAACACGACGATGTCGGCGTCCGACCCGGGGGAGATCGTGCCCTTCCGCGGGTAGAGCCCAAACATCTTCGCCGGAGCGGTGGCCACGAGCTCCACGAAGCGGTTCAGGCCGATCCGCCCGGCGTGCACGCCCTGAAAGATGAGCGTGAACCGATCCTCCACGCTGGGGAGCCCGTTCGGGATCTTCGAGAAGTCGCCGCGGCCGAGCTCCTTCTGGCTCTTGAAGTTGAAAGGGGCGTGGTCGGTCGACACGATCTGGAGGTCGTCCTGGCGCAGGCCTGCCCACAGCTCCTCCTGGTGATCCTTAGGCCGGAGCGGAGGGGAACAGACGAACTTCGAACCCTCGAAGTCCGGCCGGGCCATGTCGTCCTCGCTGAGGTACAGGTACTGTGGGCAGGTCTCGGCGAAGGCCGGGAGCCCTCGGTCCCGCGCCTCGCGTACCGCGTTCAGCGCGTCGCGGGAACTGAGGTGCACGATGTACGCGGGGGTTCCCGCGAGCTCCGCGAGCTTGAAGACGCGGTGCACTGCCTCGCCCTCCATCGACGCGGGCCGGGTCAGGCCGTGGTTGATAGGGTCGGTCTTGCCCTCGGCCACATACTGCTTGACCAGGACATCGATGGGCCCGCCGTTCTCGGCGTGAATCATGATGAGCACCCCGCTGTCGGCCGCCCGCTGCATCGCGCGGAAGATCGACGAGTCGTCCAGCATGAACACGCCCGGGTAGGCCATGAACAGCTTGAACGAGGTGACGCCCTCCCCCTCGAGCTCATCCATCTCCTTCAGGACCTTGTCGTTCACCTCCTTGACGATCATGTGGAACCCGTAGTCGGTGCAGGCCTTCTGAGCCTTCCCGTGCCACAGGTCCAGGCCCGGCCGGAGCCCCTCGCCGGTCCCCTGGAGGGCGAAGTCCACGACCGTGGTGGTGCCGCCGAACGCAGCGGCCCGGGTCCCGCTCTCGAAGTCGTCCGAGCAGAACGAACCGCCGAACGGCAAGTCGAAATGCGTGTGCGGATCCACGCCGCCGGGCATCACGTACCGGTTCGTGGCGTCGATCACCTTGTCGGGCTCCACGGAAAGGTCGACGCCGAGGGCGACTACCTTCTCGTCCTCGATCAGCACATCGGCCACGGTCGTCTCCGTCGCCGTGACGACGGTGCCGCCTCTGATGAGTGTCTTCGCCCTCACGGGAGCAGCTCCGTCAGCTCACCGTACAGCTCCGGCCGGCGGTCCCTGAGGAACTGCCACGTGTTGCGGACCTCCCGGATCTTCTCGAGGTCGAGGTCGGCCACGAGCACCTCGTCCTCCGAGTCTCCGGCCTGCGCGATGATCTGCCCCCGCGGGTCGCAGAAGTACGAGGAACCGTAGAACTTGGCGGTCGACAGCGGCTCCTCGATCCCCACCCGGTTGATCGCCGCGATCCAGTACCCGTTCGCAACGGCGTGGGCCGGCTGCTCCAGCTCCCACAGGTACTTCGACAGCGACTCCACCGTCGCGGACGGGTTGAAGACGATCTCCGCGCCTTTCAGCCCGAGCGCCCGTCCGATCTCCGGGAAGTGCCGGTCGTAGCAGATGATGAGCCCCACCTTCCCGACCGAGGTGTCGAACACCGGATACCCGAGGTTCCCGGGCTTGAAGTAGAACTTCTCCCAGAAGCACGGTCCGACGTGCGGGATGTGGGTCTTGCGGTACTTGCCGGCGATGGTGCCGTCCTTCTCGATGACGACCGCCGAGTTGTAGTAGACGCCGGTCTGCGCCTCCTCGTACCAGGGCACGACGAGGACCATGTTGTGGCTCTTCGCCACCTCTCGCATGCGCGAGATCGTCGGCCCGTCCTCCGGTTCGGCCGTCGCATACCACTTCACGTCCTGCTCTGCCGGGAAGTACGGCCCGTGGAAGATCTCCTGCAAGCAGGTCACCTGTGCCCCCTCGGCGGCGGCCTTCCCGATCAGCTCGACGTGCTTCTGGATGGCCTCCTCCTTGGGCATGTTCGCGTAGCACTGGATCACCGCGGCTCTCACTGTGGTCATCCGACCCTCCTCCTTCGCCGTCAACGGAAGCTCGGGATGATGCGCTTCCCGAACTCTTCGATCACCCCCGCGGGGCCCGGGTCCTCTTGCATGGAGTAGATGTTGAACTGATGCACGCCGAGCGACTCGAGCTCCCGCAGCTTGCCCTCGCACTCCTCGGCCGGGCCGATCACGCAGAACCGGTCCACCACCTCGTCGGTGACGAAGCCCGCGTGCTCGGCGCCGGTCCTCCCGTGCTCCGAATAGTCGTAATGGTCCCGGGCTTTGATGAAGTCGGTCAGCTCCTGCGGCAGGTCCGTCGTGCTGTAGCGCTTCACCAGGTCGACGACGTGGTTGGACACCAGGGCCGGGAACCACCGGACCTGGTCGCGGGCCTTCGCCCGGTCCGCCGAGACGTAGGCAGGCGCGGCGACCTGAACCCGGATGTCCTCGAACCGACGGCCGGCCTCCTCGGCCCCCTCGCGCACGTACTTGAGCGACCACTCGACGATGTAGGGGTCCGCGAGCTGCATGATGAGGCCGTTCCCCACCCGGCCACAGGCTCGGAGCGCTCTCGGCCCGTAGGCGGCCACCCAGACGGGCAGCGTGTGCCCCTCGCTCCACTTGAGCTGTAGCTTCGTGCCGTCGTAGTCCACCTCCCGGCCCTCGACCATGTCCTTGATCAGCCGGCAGGCCTCCTCCAGTCGCTCGACCGTCACCGGGGTTTGCCCGATGACCCGCCGGGCGCTGTCGCCCCGGCCGATCCCCATGTCCATCCGGCCGCCGGAGATCTCCTGCAGCGTCGCCATCGCGCTCGCGGTCACTGTGATGTCGCGGGTCGCCGGGTTCGTCACGCAGGTCCCCATGCGGACCCGCTCCGTATTCGCCGCGATCAGCGCGAACGTCGTGTAGAACTCCTGCCACAGGACGTGCGAGTCCCACGCCCAGACGTAATCGAACCCGTTTGCCTCCGCCAGCCTCGACCACTCGACCGTCCGCGATACGGGCGGGTCGAGCATGAACGTCACGCCGAAGGAAAGCATCGCCGCTCCCTTCCCGACAGGTGCAGTCTGCTCCTACTCGCCTCCCGGCGTCACCTCCACCTCTCCCTTCACGTAGCCGTTGCCGTTCACGTCCACACCCTCGTCCTGGAGCTGCTGGACGGCTTCCTCGGCGAACTCGGTCACGAAGGCGTCGTCGCTCGCCGCGTTCGCGATCACGCCGAAATCGAGTGATATGTCGGCCGTCGTCTGGAACAGCGCCGGGTCCATGATCCCGATACCCAACGGGGCCGGCCAGACGAGGGCGTTGATCTCGTTCATCTGCCAGAGCTGGTGGCCGGCGCCGAGCGCCGAGCCCTCGGCGAGCACCAAGTCCACGCACGTCTGGAGGTTGTCCCTGCAGTAGATCCACCCCTTGAACGTCGCCTTCAGGAACCGCACGGCGATGTCCTGGTTCTCCTCCTCGGCGATCCAGTCGCCTCGAACGAAGATTCCGTCCTCGAGCATGCCGGTCCCCACGTCGGCGAGCTTGATCACATTGAGGTCGTCCAGCGTGTACAGCGCGCCGGTGTCCGGGTTCTCCGTCTCGAGCACCTGGGCCAGCTCGTTGTAGGTCATGGCCGCCGCCGCGTCCACTTCGCGGTTGAGCAGCAAGCTCATGTCGAAGGGCTGGTCCACGATCGTGACCTGCGACGGGTCGTTCGGGTCGATGCCGTTCTTGTTCAGAGCTGCGAATAGCTGGTACTGGTTCCCGCAGCACCACACGCCGACGTTCTTTCCGGCCAGGTCGTCGATCGAGTCGATGCCGGTGTCCTTCCAGGCCACCTCGGTGATCCCAGCCCGAGTGAAGACCTGAGCGATGTTGACGAGGTCCACCCCTTGGTCGCGTTGCGCGAGGGTGCTGGGAAGCCAGTTCAGCCCGAACTCGGCCTGCCCGCCAGCTACGACCTGCTCCGGAGTGATGTCCGGGCCGCCGGGCAGGATCGTGACGTCGAGCCCCTCGTCCTCGTAATATCCCTGGTCGAGCGCCGCGTAGTAACCGGCGAACTGCGCCTGGGTGACCCACTTGAGCTGGACGGTCACCTTGTCGAGCTCGCCCCCGCCTCCACCGCCTCCGTCTCCGCAGGCCGCGGCGACAAGGCCCATGACGGCGGCGAGGACGATCAGCGAGCGCCATCTCGGACGCGCCATCTCTCTCCCCCTTCCTTCCCCTCGGGCGGGCCCGGGACGCGGGCTCGCCTTCTCACGCGCGGACTCTCCGCGCACGTCCTTCATTCCGTGTGCACCCCTCGGATCGACGGGTGCCAGCGCAGGGCCGACCGCTCCACTAGCACGATCACCAGGTAGAAGGCCACCCCCAAGATGCTAGCCACAAGGATGGCCGCCCACGCGTCGGCGAACAGGGCAAGCGCCGCCCGTTCCTTGATGAACAGGCCCAGGGACGTCGTCCGCAGGCCGCCGAAGTACTGAGAGACCACCGCCCCGATCATGGACAGCACGCTGGCCACCTTGAGCCCCGAGAATAGATACGGCAACGAGTTCGGGAAGCGGACGCGCCGGAACGTCGCCGCCTCGCCGGCTGCGTATGAGCGCATCAGCTCGATCGAGGACGGATGGACCGATGTCAGCCCCCGCAGGGTGTTGACCATCACGGGGAAGTAAACCAGCACCGCGGCGATGGCCGCCTTCGAGACGGGATTGATCAGTCCGAACCAGTTGTTGAAGATCGGGGCGAACGCGATGATCGGGATCGCGTTGGCCGCGACCGCATACGGCAGGAGAGCGCCCCCCAGGCGCCGCCACCGCGCCAGGACTAGCGCCGTAGCCATCCCAAGCAGGCTGCCGATCAAGAACCCCCCCACGGCCTCGCCGAAGGTATAGAGGCCGGCGCCTCGCAGGAAGCCCCAGTTGTCCGCGAGCGACGAGAGTATCTCCGTCGGCTTGGGCAGCAGGAACCGCTGGATGTCGAGGGCGGTGACCAACCCCTGCCAGGCAGCCACCCCGAGGACCAGCATCACCGCCGCGGGAGCCCATTCCCGAACCCTCTGACCGAGGTCCCGGGTGGCCGTCCGCGCGGCCGGCTGAACGATCTGGCTCACCGCTCCTCCTCGGCCGCGAGCAGCTCCTCCTCCGAGATTCCCTCTTCATCCGCGGCAAGGGCGCCCGCTCCGCGAAGCCGGTCTCGCACTTTGGTCACGAGCTCGAAGAACCGCGCGGCCACGCGGGTCTCCACCCCCCGGGGTTGCGGCAGATCTATGTCGACGACCCCCACGATCCTCCCGGGACGGGCCGACATCACGACCACCCGTGTGGACAGGAACACTGCCTCGGTGATGCTGTGCGTGACGAAGATGATCGTGCTGCCGCTCTGCTTCCAGATCCGAAGCAGCTCGGCGTTCAGGCGCTCACGGGTCATCTCGTCGAGGGCCCCGAATGGCTCGTCCATCAGGAGCAGCGCCGGGGAGAAGGACAGGGCCCGGGCGATCGACACACGCTGTTGCATCCCCCCCGACAGCTGCCAGGGATAGTGGCCGTCGAAGCCCGTGAGCTCCACGAGCTCGAGCATCTCCCGAACCCGTTGGGCCCGCTTGGTCCGGTCCCACCTCAGCATCTCCAGGGGCAGGGCGATGTTCCTCGCAACGGTTCGCCAGTCGTACAGGACCGGGTCCTGGAACACTATGCCGTAGTCGCGGTCGAGCCGGGCCTGGTGCGCCGGCTTCGCGTTGACCAGGACTGTCCCTTCGGTGGGGCCGACGAGGTCGCCCACGATGCGAAGGAGCGTCGACTTCCCGCAGCCCGAGGGGCCGATCAGCGAAACGAACTCCCCGGGGTACACGTCGAGGTCGATCGCCGACAGCGCGGTGACGCCCGACCCACCGCGGGCCGCGTAGCGCTTCCCGACCCCCTGCAGGGAGACCGCGACCGGGACGTACCCCGGCGACTGGCTCATGCCACGTGGTCCGGCGCCCGGTGAACGAAGAGCCGTCCTGCGAGCGCGACGACGCCGAAGAAGCCTATCCCCAGCATGGCGGCGACGATGTTCGTGGCCCAGAGCGAGGCCGGAGAGGTGATGTAGTACTGGTTGTAATTGAGGATGGCTCCCCCGAGCCCGCCCTGGATGGACGAGGGTAGCTCGCCGATGATGGCTCCCACCACGCTGGCCGGCGCCGACACCTTGAGGGCCGTGAACAGGTACGGCATCGCAGCTGGAACCCGGAGCTTCCACAGGGTCGACCACCGGCTGGCCGCGTACGAGCCCATCAGCTCGTGGGCCCGCGGGTCCGCGGATCGCAGCCCACGGAGCGTGTTGATCGTGACAGGGAAGAACGTGAGGTACGCGGCGATGATCGCCACCGAGAACAACCCCGCGCCCAGCCACACGACGACCATCGGCGCGACGGCGAGGATCGGGATGGTCTGCGACGCCACGATGTATGGCAACAGGCCACGCTCGAGGAGCCTCGAGTGAGCGAACGCGATCCCGAGCAGGAAGCCCACCGAAGCGCCGAGCACGAACCCGAGCGCCGCCTCTCGGGCTGTGAACGCCGCAGCCTGGAGAAGGACCGTGATCAGGAGCGGGCCGTTGCGCCTGGAAGGCTGGAAGAGCTCGGCGAGCATGTCGTAGACGTGGGGCATCGTCCGGTCGTTCACCTCGAACGGCCACGTGAGGTGTAGGGCCTGGCTCGCCGCCCTGGTGCCCTCCCAGAGCAGGACGAGTCCGCCCAAGACTGCGAGGAACACGAGCCCTTTGGAGGACGGGCGCCACGCCTCCGCCGGGCCTTCACCTCCCCCCCCCGGTCGGGCCAGCCCTGGCTCGCCCCCGACCGGGACGAGACCCTCGCGCGCCATCTTCCTACTCTGCCCGAGTTCGATGCTGCCCGGCAAGCCCAGGCAGACAGCCGGCCGCGCGCTACAGGTCGAGGAGCGCGGGGGCGAGCTCGCGGAGCTGTGACAGGCATGGGTCCGAGTCGTCGGCGGCCCTGACCTGCACGCACACGTGGTCGGCCCCCGCATCGAGGTGGGCGCTCACCCGCTCCCGGATCGCCTCCACGTCGCCCCAGGCCACGACCGCGTCGATCAGCCGGTCGCTCCCCCCTCCTCCAACTTCGTCTTCGGTCCAGCCGAGCCGCCGGAGGTTGTTCGCGTAGTTCTCGAGCTCCAGGTAATGCACGGCGAACGCCCGCGCAATCCTCCGGGCCTCCGACGGGTCCGTCTCCAGCACAACGGTCTGTTCCACCGCGAGCAGCGGCTCCTCGCCCAACACCGAACGCGCCATCGCCGTGTGCTCCACCGGAACGAAGTATGGGTGGGCGCCGCTCGCTCGCGAGGCGGCCAGCTCCAGCATCCGAGGCCCGAGCGCGGCCAGCACCCGGGGCGCCGGCCGCTCGGGCTCCCGGCCGTCGTAGCGGGCCCCGTCCATCCCATCCAGGTACGACCGCATGTGCTCGAGCGGCCGCTCGTATCGGCCGCCTCGCCGCGCGACCGACGGCTGGTGGCTCACCCCCATCCCGAGGACGAACCGGGCGGGGAACGCGTCGGCCAAGGCTCGGGCGCCGTTGGCCATCGCGACCGGATCGCGGGCCCAAGTGTTCGCGATCCCGCTCGCGACGATCACCCGCCGGGTCGCCGAAAGCAGCAGGCTCGCGTGCGCGAACACCTCCTTGCTCCCCACGCTCTCGGGAACCCAGATGGCCCCGTAGCCGAGCTCCTCGATCTCCGCGGCGGCCTCCCGCTCGGCCTGCGCCGGCTGACGCTCGAGCGCGAAGCTCCAGACGCCGACGGGGCCGAGGGACCGAGCTAGCTCCCTCGGCCCCGTCCGAGCGTTTTCGGTCATCTCAGTGAGGGGCGTCTGCCGAGACCGCCACGGGCGACTCAGGGAGCCGAACCGCACCCGCCGCCTCGTGACCCTCGACATCCACCTTGGGCAGCCACTCCAGCCACTTCGGCAGGTACCAGTTGCGATCGCCGAGCAGCTTCATGGTCGACGGCACCAGCACCGACCGGACCACGGTGGCGTCGAGGAAGACGGCCACCCCGAGCCCGAACCCGACCTGCTGGATGCCCACCAGTCGCCCCGCCGCGAAACCGGCGAAGACGGCCACCATGATCAACGCGGCTCCCGTGATGATGCTGCCCGTCGTCCGAAGGCCATAGGCCACCGCCGCGCTGTTGTCGCCGGTCTGGTCGAATCGCTCCCGGATTCTGCTTAGCAGGAACACGTGGTAGTCCATGGAAAGCCCGAACAGGATCGAGAACAGGAACAGTGGCAGCCAGGCCTCGATCGCCTCGACCTGGATGAAGCCTAACCCGTTCGCGATGTCCTTGATGAAGCTCGGGCCAACGCCCTGTTGGAAGAACATCACGATCATGCCGTAGGCGGCCCCCACCGACAGCAGGTTCATGATGATCGCCTTCATCGGCACCACCAGCGAACGGAACACCACAGTCAGCAGCAGGAAGGAAAGGCCAAGCACGAACACGAACACGATCGGCGTGTACGTGTCGGCCACGTCGAAGAAGTCCGCATTGAAGGCGGTCTCGCCTCCGACCAGCACCTCCACGCCGACGCCGTCGAGCGCCTGCGGTATGTAGTCCCTGCGGAGCCGCCGGATGGCCTCGATCGACGCCTCGCTCGAGACGTCGCCGGAGAGCGCCACCGGCAGGACCGCCAGGTTGCCGGCATCGTTGACCTCGAGCGGAGCGGTAAGCCCGAACGCCGGGTCGCCGGCGAGCGTGCCCTTCAGCCGCGTGACCGCGGCCTGCACTTCAGGTGAGGCGACGTCGCCGTCGATCACGATCTCGGCGGGCTCGCCCAGACCTCCGCTCGAGAACTCGCTCGTCAGTACCTGGAATGCCTTCTTGGCCTGGATGTCGTCGGGGAGCGTGCTGATTCCCCCAATGCCCGTATTGATGCTGAAATATGGAAGGGCGGCGGCGACCAGGATCCCGGCTCCGATCACGAGGCTTACGAGGGGGCGCCGCATGACCGTCTTCGTGGCCCAATCCCAGAAGCCACCGATGCGCTCGGCGTCGCCGCGGGCCCTGCCGTGGATGAAGGGGACGCGGAGCTTGTTGACCCGGTCGCCCAGAAGGGCGAGGACCGCGGGCAGGAGCGTCATCGAGGCGGCCACGGCCGAGAGGACCACGAGGATGGCTCCTACCGCGAGGCTCCGGAAGATCGTCGTGGGGATCAGGAACATCCCGACCAGAGCCAAGACGACGGTCATGCCGCTGAAGAACACGGCGCGGCTCGCCGTCCCACCGGCCTTGCCGATGGCCTCAAGCTTCTCCCGTCCGCGGACGCGCTCTTCCCGGTACCTCGACACGATGAACAGGGCGTAGTCGATGCCGACGGCCAGCCCCATCATGAAGATGATGTTCTGAATGAAGAACGTGAGCTCGAACAGCTGGCCAACTAGGGCCGTGGCGCCCAGTGCGACGCCGATGGCCACGACGGCCAACACCATCGGAAGCGCGGCAGCCACCACGGCGCCGAGCACGAGGATCAAGACGATGATCGCCACTACGCCGCCGAAACCCTCGCCCGTCTGGATGTCCTCTTCGGCGATGAGTTCGAACTCCGCGGAGGTTGTGGCGTCGCCGACGACCAGGATGCGGAATCCGGAATCAGCCTCGGCCTCGCGGAGAACCGCGTTCAGCTCTTCCACGTGTTCTGAGGCCTGGTCGAGGCCACCTCGGAGGAAGACCGTCACGATGGTGCTCCTGCGATCGTCCGACACCGGAGACGCCTCGGGGGCTTGGAGGTAGCTCACGGTCCCCTCCACCGCGGTTCCGCCGGCCACGGCCTGAAGGTTCTCCTGCAGGCCGGTCACGAAGGCGCTGAAAGCCTCGTCGTCGACTGTCGCGGACTCCGAGGTCAGGATCACCAGCTCCGTCACCTTGTCCGGTCCTCTCAGCCGCTCCTCGACGAGGACTGCGGCCCGCTTCGACTCCGGGCTATTCGTGAAGTCGAACTCGGTCGTCAGCGCGCCCTCGAGCAGCCTTGAGGACAGCGCGAACCCGCCGACCAGCAGGAGCACCCACACCATCACGGTCCGCCATGGGTGGCGGCTACTGGCTCTGGCAAACGATTCGGGATTCAGTTTCATGGAGCTCCCCCTCTTTCCTCTGAGCCGGGTGCTTGCCCAGGGCAGACTTACGGCATACGTTTACGGTGTCAGTAGTATAGGTGTACGATGTAAGCTGTCAACCTGGAGGGAAGGGAACTTGGCGAAGTCCTCGAGAACGGTCCGTAAACGGTCCGTGAACGTCGGCAGGGCCACGCCAGCGAAGGCCCGCCGCGAGCCGCTCACGCGCGAACGGATCATCCGCGCAGCCATGAAGGTGATGGATGAGGAGGGGCTCGAGGCCGTCACGATGCGCCGCCTCGGCCGCGAGCTCTGGGTCGAGGCGATGTCCCTGTACAACCACGTCGAGGACAAGGAGGAGGTCCTCGACGGAATCTGTGAGCTCGTCATGTCAGAGTTCGAGTTCCCCGCGCCGTCTGCCGACTGGGCGGAGAACTGTCGGGGGGGGGCCCGAGCGTGGCGGCGCCTGCTGCAGGCCCACCCCGACGTGATGCGCCTGTTCGCGGACCACAGAGGTCCGGTCCGATCTGCTGATTCCCTCCGCCCCATGGAGTTCGCGCTGCGGATCTTCCGCGACGCTGGGCTTTCCGATCGGGACACGGCCCAGGCTTTCCACGCGTTCGGTGGCTACATCCAGGGCTTCGTGATGATGGAGCAAGGATCGATCGCGGGCGGCACCGACGAAGCGCACGTCAAGGCGCACCAGGAGCTCGCCGCGACCCTCCACTCCGACGAGTTCGCCGCTTTGCTCGCGAGTGGGCCCCACTTCGCCGAGTGCGATCCCGACGAGCAGTTCGAGTTCGGCCTTGAGCTGCTGATCGCCGGACTCCGATCGAAGACGGGCGCCGACCGGCGGCGCTAGACGAGCTCCAGCTTCCGGCCCACGCGCTCGAAGGCGTCGAGCGCCTCCTTCAGATCTTCCTCCGAATGGTCGGCCGTCACGATCGTTCGCACACGCGCCTTCCCTCGCGCCACCGTGGGGAACACGATCGCCGGAGCGAACACACCTTCGTCGAAGAGGCGCCTCGCGAGATGCTGCGTCTTCTCCTCGTCGCCGGTGATCACCGGTGTGATCGGCGTCTCGCTCGCGCCGGTGTCGAACCCGAGCGCGTGCAGGCCCTCCTTGAAGAGCACCGTGTTGCTCCAAAGGCGCTCGAGGCGCTCCGGCTCGTCATCGATCACATCGAGCGCCGCCATGCATGCCGCCACCACCGACGGCGGAGCGGACGTCGAGAACAGGAACGGCCGGCCCCGATTCATAAGCCACTCGATCAGATGGGTCGGTCCGGCGATGAACCCCCCGAGAACGCCGATGGCCTTCGAGAGGGTGCCGACCTGGACGTCCACTCGCCCGTGGAGCCCGAAGTGGTCCACGGTCCCGCGGCCGCCCTTCCCCAGCACGCCGCTCGCGTGCGCGTCGTCGACCATCATGATCGCGCCGTGCCGCTCGGCCACCTCGACCAGCTCGGGGAGCGGAGCGATGTCCCCGTCCATTGAGAACACACCGTCGGTGATCAGCAGGCAGCGCCTCCCGGCGCTCTCCCCCAGCAGCCGGCCGGCTGCCTCCGCATCCTTGTGGGGGAACACCTTGATCTGCGCGCGCGACAGCCGGGCCCCGTCGATGATCGACGCGTGGTTCAGCTCGTCGGAGACGATCACGTCCTCCTTGGTGAGGATCGCGGCGACCGTGCCCGAGTTCGACGTGAAGCCAGACTGGAACATCAGCGCGGCCTCGGCGCCCTTGAACTCCGCGAAGCGCCGCTCGAGCTCCTCGTGCATCGCCATCGTTCCGGCGATCGTCCGCACCGCGCCGGAGCCAGCGCCGTACTCCACGGCGGCCTTCGCGGCCGCCTCCCGAAGGCGCGGGTGCGCCGCGAGGCCGAGGTAGTTGTTGGACGCCAGATTGATCACGTCCCGCCCGTCGAACCGGGCCCGGCCGCCCTGTGCCCCCTCAAGCACGCGGGGATGCAACCGGAGCCCCTGGCGTTCCAGCTCCACCAGCTCATCCTTCAGGTAATCGAGCGCTCCACCCATGCCTCTCAGCCTCCCGGGAGCAGGATCACCTTGCCCGAGCGGCCCGACGCGGCCACCTCGAAGGCCTCTTCGAACCGATCGAGCGGGAACCGGTGCGTGATGACCGGCGAGACGTCGACGCGGCCGGTGGACAGCAGCGTGGTCGTCTGCTGCCAGGTCCGGAACATCTCGCGGCCGGTGATCCCCTGGAGCCTCGCCTCCTTGAAGATGACCTGGTCGGTCAGGTCGAGGGTGACCCGGCGATCGGGAAGGCCGAGCAACGACATGCGCCCGCCTCGAGCGAGGATCCTCGTGCCCTGATCGATCGCCGTCGGGTTCCCGGACATCTCCAGCACGACCTCGGCGCCGATGCCGCCGGTCGCGTCCAGCACTGCCCGGACCGGGTCCTCGGACTTGGGATCGACTAGCTGGTCGGCGCCCATCTTCCCCGCCAGGTCGCGGCGATAGTCGTTGGGCTCGATCGCGATGACCTTGAAGGCCCCGGCCGCCCGGGCGATGCCGACCGCGAACATGCCGATCGGACCGCATCCGATCACGGCGACCGGATTCGTCGCCAGGTCCTCGCCGCCCTCCGTTCCGAATGTGGCGTGCACAGCGTTGCCAAAGGGCTCCATGACCGAGGCGACATCGGGATGGATCCCCTCGCCGACGATCCAGGCGTTGCTCGCAGGGATCACGACGTATTCCGCGAAGGCGCCCTCCGTGTCGACGCCGAGGATGCGCAGGTTCTCGCAGATGTGGGCCCGGCCCGTTCGACAAGTGGAGCAGTGCCCGCACGCGATGTGCGTCTCCGCCGCCACGAAGGCGCCGGGCTGGATATGGTGAACTTCCGGTCCCACGGCCTCGACGTAGCCGGCGACCTCGTGGCCGAACGTCATCGGCACTCTCGGGATCCTGGCCGCGGCCCACTCGTTCCACTCGTAGATATGGAGATCGGTGCCGCAGACCGAGGCGCCGTGCACGCGGACGAGCACTTCCCCCTCGCCGGGCTCGGGCATCGGCAGATCGAGCAGCTCGGCCCCTTGGCCGGCGCGGGCCTTGCGCAGAGCGCGCATCGTACCGGTCACTTCGGGAGAGCGTACTCTACGGCCGCCAACCCACCGTCGCCGAGACGCCACGGAACCTCCGGCGGTCGATTCGCGTCCAACCGGTCGACTCGACGGACAGCTCCATCTCCCAAGGAGGACCATCGACCATGAGGATCCGCTCGATCGCCGCATCCCTCGTCGCCCTCGCCCTCCTGACGGAGGCGTGTGGCCGGGTCACCGGCCCCGGCGACGACGGCACCGACCACCCCACCGGCGCGGACCGGCTCCTGCTGCGGGTGGCGACCGGCGGCGGCTTCCTCCCGGTCGACTACATGCTCCGCCAGCTCCCGCAGTTCTCTCTGATGGAAGACGGCCGGATCATCACCCAGGGTGCGCAGATCGAGATCTATCCGGGCCCGGCGCTCCCGAGCCTCCTGGTCACCGCGGTCACGGATGAGGGTGTGCAGGAGATCCTCGAAGCGGCCCGGGCGGCGGGGCTCGCCGGACCAGACCGCTCCTACGACTGCAGCTCGATCGCGGACGCGCCGACCACCACCTTCACCTTCGTCGACGGCGACGGGACCCACGTCGTCTCCGCCTACGCGCTCGCGGAGGGGCTGGACTGTCCGGGACTCGAGGAGTCCGAACGCGATGCGCGCGCCACTCTCCTCGACCTCCAGACCATGCTGTCGGACCTGCGGAGCTGGCTCCCGGAGGGCTCCGTCGGCGAAGAGCAGCCGTTCGAGTTCGACGAGCTTCGGGTCTTCGTGGGCGCTTTCGACACGATCCCGGAAGACCCCTACCTCGAACAGCCCGTGATCGACTGGCCGCTCGCGCAGCCGCTCGCTTCCTTCGGTGAGCCGGTGGCCGACCTCGAGGGCTTCCGGTGCGGAACGGTGCATGGCGAGGACCTGGCCCAGTTGCTGCCGTCGGCGAAGTCGGCGAACGAGCTCACGCCCTGGGCGAGCGACGGGGCCACCTACCACCTGCTCTTCCGCCCCCTCCTCCCCGATGAGAACGGCTGCTGACGGCGCGCGGCGGAGCCGCTAGGACGGAATTGTGGCCGCAGCCGACTTGGGGATCGCGACCACGCTACCGGTGGTTGACGATCCGGCGAGGCCGTGGAACCCCGGCAGAGATACTCGGAAGGTCGCACCGCGGCCCTCGGCGCTTGCCACCGTACACCAGCGTGAAGCTCACCCAAACGAAGTGGAACGGGATCGTCTCCCACCTGTCGAGGAGCACGATGACGGCGACATTGGCGGTCGCGAACAGGGCCCAGGCGATCTCGATCGAGTGCCTAC
>JBQTIP010000146.1:0-17291 GCA_052388025.1 Actinomycetota bacterium | reverse complement strand
GAAGCCCTTCTCGTTGCTGAACCACTTGACCGTGCCCTGCGTCGCCAACCCAGTACCTCCTGTGCCTGAAGCCGGGCGAGCGTAGCACGGGCTCCGAGAGCGGGCAACGGGCCGCCGGCCGCCGGATAGCGTCCGCCCCGAGCCAGTTCCGCGGAAATCCCCCACCGGAAGCGAAGGGGCACGTAGCGTCCGCTCGAGTTGACCACACGAAAGGACGCCGCCGTGCCCGATCTCACTGTAACCGTCAGGGTGCCCTGGCCCAAGCACCCCACCCTGCTGGCCCTCGAGAAGGCGATCTTCAAGGCGTTGATGGCCGCGGGGCGGGAGCTGCTGAAGGCAGCCTTCCGGGCCATCGAGCAGATGCTGCTGGCCGAGGGCGCCGGGGCGAGGCAGCGAAGGAGGCGCCGCTACCTCATCACCCGGTTCGGGGAGCTCCGGTTTCACCGGTGGCAGACCCGCACCGAGGCCGGCTACGCCCACCCGCTCGACGATGCGCTCGGGATCCCGGGCAAGGACCCCTGCTCGCCCTGGGTGCGCCAGATGGCGGCCTTCCTCGCCCAGGCTCACCCCTTCCGCCAGGCGGCGAGGCTCCTCTCGTGGATGATCGGGTGCGGCGTCGACCACCGTCGCCTGTGGGGGTGGGTCCAGACGACGGGGCGCGGCATCCGCTCCGGCTGGGAGGCCAAACGGGCCGCCCTGTTCGACCAAGGCGTGCTCCCCGGCCCGGGGGGCAGGACGCCCGCGATCGTCTCCACCGCGGCCGACGGGACCTTCATCCACTCCCGCGACGGCCCCATCGAGGTCAAGCTCGGGGTGTGGTGGACGGGGGCCAGCCCGGCGGGCGCGGGCCGTTACCTGCTCGAGGGCAAGGGCTACTACGCCACCACCGAGAGCGCCGATGCCTTCGGCCAGACCTTCTACGTGCTCGCCGAGGAGGCCACGGGCATCTCCCGGGCGGCCGAGGTGTTCTACGTCGGCGACGGGGCCGGGTGGGTAGGGACGCTTCCCGGCGAGTGGCTCCGCCCCACCGCCATCCAACTCGATCACTTCCACGGGAAGCTTCGCATCAAGGAGCTGGCCCGCGACCCAGACCGGGCGGCGAGGTGGTGGGGCTACGTCGCGAGCGACAACCTCGATGCGCTCGGGCGGAGCCTCGCGCACTACATCCGAGCTGGGCAGGTCGATCCCAAGGCCGGGGAGGATCTGCTCGGCTACTTCCGCCGAGGGGCCGCCGCCCTCGACACCTACCTCAGGCTCAGGGAGGCGGGGCACTCCGCGCAGATGGCACCGCGGGGCTCGGGGGTGATCGAGCACGGGGTGGACCTCGTGGTGGCCCGCCGGTTCAAGCGCCAGGGGATGCGCTCGTGGAGCCGGGAGGGGGCCGACAACCTGCTCGCCGCCCGGGTGCTCGCGATGGACCGCGAGGGATGGCGGGCCTTCTGGGGGGAGGGGCTGATGTAGGGCACGCCACCTCGGGCGCGGCCCAAGGGTTCGACCTCGCACGCCCAAAGACGGGAGGCGGCGAGAACAAGACAGGGTCCACGCGCCCTTCCTCCAGGTTCAGGACTGGCGAACGTCAGACGCTACTGGTAGCTGGTTGGCAGTGGGTCAGCCGTGCGTCTCAATCACAATGGATCGTGCCTACCGCTTCGGCTAGTATTCCTTCCCGCATGAGCTCGAAGCAGACCGATGAGGCTGCACCGGTTCGTCGTCGCGATCTCCTTGTTCTTGCTGCTCGCCGTGAGCTGTGGCGGAGGCGGAACCGAGGAAGCGACGCCGACCCCGACCTGTACGACGATCACTCCGGGGCCGGACGGTTCGCCGACGCCGACTCCCACGCCGTGTCTCGTCGGCGCGACCGGAGCCCCACCGAGCGCGGAGCCGACCGGCGAGCCCGTCGGCGAGTCGTGGAAGGGGACCGCGAACGTCAGCTCGTCGGCCGTCTACCCGGACGCGGCCAGTAGCACGTGCCGGGACGATGGCTGGGAGCTCGAGTGCGTGAATTGCGAGGAGGCCGTAGGTTGACAGGATGATCGGTTTGGTTGGGTATACGCTCCCCGACTTCCTCATCACGATCGCCGTCCTCGGGCCCTTCTTGGCCTTCTTCATCGCGTTGGTCCTGCTGCGCGGCCGGCAGGAGTGGCGGCGGCGTGCGAGGTTCACGGCGTTCGCGAAGGAGCACGGTCTCGAGTATTCGACCGAGGATCCGTTCGGCCTCGTCGACGAGCGGTTCCGGGTCTTCCGCCGCGGGGAAGAACGCCGCTGCACGAACGTCCTGTGGGGGGAGTGGAAGGGGCTCCGCGTTCGCTACGCCGACTACGAATACTGGTTGAGGGGGAGACGCGCGAACACGGCGTACCGCTCGATCGTGCTGTTCGATCTTCCGATCGGCGCTCCCTCGACGTCGATCCGGCGGGAGAACATCCTGACGAGAGCCGCCGACGCGGCCGGTGTTGAGGACATCGACTTCGAGTCGGAGGAGTTCAACCGGGAGTATCGAGTGTCGAGCGACGACCCCAGGTTCGCTCGGGCGCTCGTCGACGCTCGGATGATGCAATGGCTGCTCGACGAAGCGAAGCACGGCGTGTTCGAGCTCCGTGGCTCCACGGTGCTCCTGTACTACCTCCTGTTCACGGACCCGCACGACCTCGACTGGTTCCTGGACAGGGCGATTGGGTTCCGCGATCACGTCCCGCGAGTCGTGTGGGGCGAAGGGGCGTCTAGCCCGCGCGGTCCCACCAGAGCGTGACGAGCCGCTGCTCAGCCGGGCCGGCCGACCAGAGGCCGTCCCGCTCCTTCAACCGCTCGCCGAGCGCCCCCGCGATCTCGGGGTCGCGCTCCGGCGGTAGGCAGAGCCGGCGCCGAACCAGCGCCACGGCATCCTCCCGGCGATCGAAGCCGGCCGGCAACGGCGGCGCCACGTACGTGTGCCGGCGCGAGTCCACCCCGAGCTCCGCGAGGGCCTTGGCTGCGTCGCCGGCGGTCGGTCCGGAGGGTCGCTCGATCCCATGGAACGTGACCCAGAGGTCGTTCATCCAGGCCCATGGATGGCGATCGCTGATCTCGACGACCACTCTCCGGCGTGCCTGGCTCGTCAAGGCTTCCACGAACGGCGGGAGGTCCTGGACGTTGTAGAAGACGTGGCCGCAGACGACCACGTCGGCCGCCTCGACCCGCGCGGCCACGTCGGGCCATGTCCCCACGACCGTGAGCGCCTCTACGCCGGCGGCCTCGGCGGCGCTTCGGAAGGCCTCGAGCATCGACTCCGACTGGTCGACGCCGGTGATGAGGGACGCCCCGCCTGCCAGCGGGAGCGACGTCGCCCCGCCTCCCGCGCCGACATCGAGAACCGTCCCGCCCTCAGGCAGGGCCTCCAGCGCTCGCCGAGCGGTCGGCGAAGGCTCCGAACGGAACGCGACCTCGGCCCGCCGGCGGAAGACCTCGATGGGGAACCCATATGGGGACTCCGGCGCCGCCGCCAGGATCTCCTCCGGGATGGCCCAGGCCTCGAGTTGTTCGCGCCAGCGCGAGACGGCGGTCGACATGGGGTATGACTGTAGACGCGACGAGGGGGCGGCGAGGCGCCGCCCCCTCGGTCCGCACGTCCCGAGTGTCAGCCGCGAACCACGATCCTCGTGGCGCGGATCGAGCCGTTGGCGCGCCAGATTCCGACCACCCGAACGTCGGCTCCGCGGACGAGCGGGTGCCCGTGCCGCAGGATCTTCGTTCCTTCATTGACGCGCACGATCTGGTTGCTCACGCGCCAGGCCCCGACCGTCCCGGTCTTGGGCCGGTGTTGCACGATGCCCGAGAGGCTTCCCGAGCCCTCATCGAACTCGGATTCGTCCTCGATCTCGATCTCGTCTGCCGTCACGGAACCGTCCAGCTCCAGCAAGCCCTTGACCTCGACCAGCGCGCCGATTGCGAACGCGCCGCTCTCCTGCTCGAGCTCAGTGTCGGTCGTGACGTGCACGGTCAGGCCGGAGACGACCCAGTCGCCAACGAGATCGGGGCTGGCCGGCAGGCTCTGAACGACGCCCTCGAACTCGATCTCTCCGAACTCGTCGTCCTCCGCCCCCTCCTCGACCTCGATCTTCTCGGCGGTAATGGAGCCGTCCGCCTCCGGCGTCCCCTCCACCTCAACCGAGGCTCCCACGGCGACCGCGCCGTCCTCCTCTTCGATCTCTGTCTCCGCCGTCACGTGGACCGTCGTGCCGGAGACGACCCAGTCCCCGACGAAGTCCGCCGTCCCTGGCAGGCTCTCGATGACGCCCTCGAGCTCGGCCTCCTCGTCGCCCTCGTCGCCTCCGTGGGCGAGCGCCGATGCTGGGACGAGCGCCGCTAGCAGCGCGACGCCGAAGGCGATCCCGAGCGCTCTCCTTCTCATCTTCATTCGCCTCACCTCCCGGACAGGTCTCTCTTGTTATCGGTAGGAGACCATCCTGCGCATTAGGGGAGGGCCACGCGGCCGTTAAGGGGAGGTTAAGAGCGATCGGGCAGATCGGCGAGGATATCGTCGGTGTGCTCACCCAACAGCGGCGGGGGAAGCCGGACGGGGGCCGGCTCTCCGGAGATGCGGATGGGGTCGGCGACCAGACGAAGGAGCCCACGCGACGGGTCGGAAACCTCCTGGACCATGGCCCGCCCCTCCGGGGAGGCGAAGACCTCGTCGAGCCGGCGGACCGGCGCGCACGGGACGGCCTTGGCCTCTAGTAGCGCGAGCCACTCGGCGGCCGGCCTCGTTTGGAAGATGTCCTGTAGCAGTGGGACTAGCGTCTCGCGGTTCCGCACTCTAGCCTCGTTCGTGGCGAAGCGCGGGTCGGCGGCGAGGTCCGGTCGGCCGATCACCTCGCACGTCCGCTCGAACAGCCGGTCGTTCCCGGCCGCTAGTACGAACGGGCGGTCGGCCGAGTCGAACACCCGGTACGGCACGATGTTCGGATGCTCGGTCCCGAGCGGACCCGGGACGATGCCGCCCATCAGGTAGTTCGCCGCCTGGTTCACCAACGCCGCCACGCTGGCATCGAATAGGGACACGGTGATGCGCCGGCCGTGGCCCGTCTCCGCCCGGCCCCGCAGCGCCGCGAGGATGCCGATCGCCGCGTAGAGCCCCGTGATCACGTCGAGGAGGGCCACGCCGACCTTGACCGGCCCGCCGCCTCGCTCGCCGGTGACGCTCATCAGGCCGGAGAGCGCCTGCGCGATGATGTCGTACCCGGGCCGCGAGGGCTCCTCGCCGCTCCCTTCGGCGAATGCCGTGAGGGAGCAGTACACGAGACGAGGGTTCTCAGAGAGCAGCGTTTCGTAATCGAGTCCGAATCGCGCCATCAGGCCGGGTCGGAAGTTCTCTATCACCACGTCCGCCCCGCGAGCGAGCATCCCGGCCGCTCGGACCCCTTCGGGCTCGGACAGATCCAGGGCGACCGAGCGCTTGTTGCGATTGAGCGAGAGGAAGTAGGCGGCGTCGTCGCCGACGAACGGAGGGCCCCAGTGGCGGGTGTCGTCGCCCACCCCCGGCCGCTCGATCTTGACGACGTCGGCCCCCAGGTCCGCGAGGATCATCGTACAGAGCGGCCCCGCCAGCACCCGGGAGAGATCGACGACCCGTAAGCCGCGCAGAGGAACGGACTCGGGACGCCCGGCCGCCGCCCCCCCGTCGTCCTCCGGCACCGTGCTCCCTCCAGGGCCCACAAAGCGGAACCGCCAGAGCCCGAGGGCTCCAGCGGTTCCAGGGGGGTTTGTACACCAGGCCCCGTTCCCGGGTCAAATCGGAAGGACGATTTTGTCACTCTTTCTGCGTCGGGCCGGATCGGGACTGGCGGCCGGGCCGAGAAGTTGCCACGATACGGCTGTGAACCAGGAGAGCCTGGACCGTGCGAACGCCTTCCTCGCGGCGGTAGCTGGCCGCGTCCAGCCCGGCGAGGTTCTAGAGATCTCTCCGGCCGAGATCGGAAGGGAGATGGGCCTCCCACAGCCCCTGGCCGCCGCCAGAGCGGTCCGCGCGCTGCTCGCCCGCCGCCGCCTGGAGGCCGTCGATGGCAAATACCGGCTACTGGACGCGCGTCCGGTCGAGCCCGGAGAGCGGGAATCGATCCCGCGCCAGCCCCGACGCAAGAAACAGCCGGCCCAACGCGGCGCCCGGCCGGCGCAGCCCGGCCGCCCGACCTACTCCGAGGTCGGGCGGGAGGTGATCGAGCGCCTGATCGAGCTGGGCCGCGAGGCCGCCACCCTCCGGGCCAGCCTTCGGACGGCCCGCGAGGAGGTTCGGGAGGCGCGCGAGGCGAAGGACGAAGCGGAGCGTCGGGCCCGCGCTCTCGCCGGCAAGGTTCGCGACCTCGAGGCTCGCGCGGAGATGGCCGAGAGCAACCTTCGCACGCTCCTGGCCGCCGCGCGGGGGTCCGGCCGCGAGGGGCCGATGGGGGACTCGGAGATGGAAGCGATCCTCGGGGTCCTCAAGGGCGAGCCCGAGGCACCATCCACGACCGATCCCGGCTAGGCCTGCGGCGCTCCGGCCCCGACCTCGCCATCCGCGGCCCCGACCGCCGCCAGGTGGCAGGCCGCGAAGTGCCCGGGCCGAAGCTCCAGGAGTCCCAGGTCCTCGCCCCGGCACTTCCCATAGACCCCGGCCGCCGCCGCGTTCCCGTTCGCGACCTCCGGACACCTCGGGTGGAACCGGCAGCCCGGAGGGATCCTGGTGGGATCGGGAGGTTCGCCGACGAGGAACGGTCGGTCGATGCCTCCGGCCTCGGGCACCACGTCGAGCAGGGCCTTCGTGTATGGATGCAGCGGTCGCGTGAGCACGTCCTCGGCGGGGCCGATCTCCACGATCCGCCCTAGATACATCACCGCCACCCGGTCCGCGACCGTCCAGGCCAGCCCGAGGTCGTGGGTCACGATCAGGATCGTCAACCCAAGCTCGTCGCGGAGCTTCAGCAGGAGTTGGAGGATCTCGCCCTTCACCGACGCGTCCAGGTTGGAGACCGGCTCGTCGGCCACGATGACCTGCGGCTCCAGCGCCAGGGCCCCGGCGATGACCACCCTCTGGCGCTGGCCCCCGGAGAGCTCGTGGGGGTAGAGGAGGAAGAAGCGTTCCGGCGGGCGAAGACCGGCCCGCGCCAGGGCCTGGGCGACCAGCTGCTCCTCGTCTCCCGGAACCTTGTGGATGCGCAGCCCCTCGGCGACGGCCTCGTAGATCGTCTGCCGGGGGTTCAGCGCCGCCGTCGGGTCCTGGAAGACCATCTGCACCTTCCGGCGGTAGCCTCTGAGATTCTTGCCGAGCGGCTTCCCCTCGAAGATGACCTCGCCCTCGCCGGGCTTCTCGAGGCCCATGATCGTTCGGGCCATTGTCGTCTTGCCGCACCCCGACTCGCCGGCCAGAGCGATCACTTCGCCCGGATGGAGCGTCATCGTCACGCCGTCCACGGCCCTCGAAACCGTCGCCCGTCTGCCGGCCAAGCCGGAGACCAATCCCACGCGGCCGGCGAATGTGACCTTGAGATCCCGCACCTCGAGTAGCGGCGTGCGCGCGGGAACGCTCGGGGATTCGCCAGCGGTTTCCCGCGTCTCACTCACGCGCCCGCCTCCGAGGTGCCCGGCCGATCGACGAGCAGGCAGGCGGCCCGGCGTCCTTCGCCCGCCATGAAGAGCCCCGGGTCGATCTTGGGGCAATCCTCGAAGACCAGGGGGCAGCGTGGGTGGAACGTGCAGCCGGACGGGAGGTCCGCCGGGTCCGGTGGGTCTCCGCCAAGTCCGGAAGGGGCCAGACGGAACTGCCTGTCGCCGATCTGGGGAAACGCCGCGGCGAGGGCCCTCGTGTAGGGGTGCGCCGGGTTCTCGAAGACCGCCAGTGACGCGCCCTCCTCGACGATCCTGCCCGCGTACATGATGGCCAGGCGGTCGCACACCTCGACCAGGACGGACAGGTCGTGGGTGATGAACAACATGGCCAGGCCGAGGTCCCGCTGGAGGTCCTTGAGGAGCCTCAGGACTTGGGCCTGGACCATCACATCGAGCGCCGTGGTGGGCTCGTCGGCGATCACCAGGCTGGGGTTGCAGGCCAGCGCCATGGCGATCATGACACGTTGCTTCTGCCCCCCGGACAGCTCGTGCGGGTAGTCCCGCACGCGTCGGGGAGGGAGCCCCACCTGCTCGAGGAGCCCACCCACCCGGACCGTGGCTTCCCGCTCGCCGGACTGCTGGTGGATGAGGATGGCTTCAGCGATCTGGTCTCCGATGCGGCGCACTGGATTCAGCGCGTGCATCGCGCCCTGGAACACGATGGCCGCCTCGGTCCAACGGACGGCGCGAAGGCGGCCCGGCTTCATCTCAAGCACGTTCTCGTCGTGGAGCAGGACCGTCCCGGTCGTCTCTGTGCCGAGCGGAAGCAGTCGAAGGATGGCCCCCGCGATGGTCGACTTGCCGCAGCCCGACTCGCCGGCCAGCCCAAGCACCTGTCCTCGCTCGAGGTCCAGGTCCACGCCCCGCACCGCCGGCACCGGTCCGGCCTGGGTGCGGTAGGTGACGGTGAGGTCACGAACGGTGAGGAGGCTCATCGCTGTCGCAGTCGCGGGTTCAGGATCTCATCGAGGGCATACCCGCACATCGTGAAGGCCAGCACGACCAGGACGATGGCCACTCCCGGAGGCCCCAGCCACCACCAGTTCCCGGACGAGGCCGCGCCGGCGGAGAAGGCGAACTCCAGGATGGTCCCCCACGACACGCTCAGCGGATCGCCGAGACCCAGGAAGGACAGCGTGGTCTCCGAGAGGATGGCGATGGCGACCACCAGGATCGTGTTGGCGAAGATCAGCGGGAAGACGTTGGGTAGGATATGGCGGGTGATCAAGTGCCAGTGGCTCGCGCCCAGAGCGCGAGCACGTTCAACGTAGGGTCTCGTCTTCACCGATAAGGCTTGGGCTCGAACCACGCGGGCGGTGCCCGGCCAGGAGGTCACCCCGATCACGAAGATGATGATCAGGAGCGATCGACCCAGGATGGAGGCCAGCACGATCGCGAGCGGCAGGAAGGGGATCACCAGGAACCAGTCGGTGAATCGCATCAGGGTTGAATCGCGCCAGCCTCCAAAGTAGCCGGCCACGATCCCGATGATCGAGCCGATCAGCATCGAGATGATCGTGGCGACCAGCCCGACCAGCAGCGAGATCCTCGATCCCCAGATCACGAGCGTCAGCACGGAGCGCCCCAGGTCGTCGGTTCCCAAGGGGTAGTCCAGGCTCGGGGGGCAGGGCACCTGCGGGCAGAGCCCCTCGCCGGAGATCAGCGACGCATCCAGGCCTTCACGGTTCGCGAGCAGCGGGGCGAACACGGCCACCGCCCCGAAGAACATGAGGATCACGAGGCCGATCATGCCCATCTTGCTCTTCCGATACGTCCGCCAAACGCGGGTGATGGCCCGGCGTCTGCGGGCCCACGCGATGGCCCTGGGGTTAGCCGGGGGCGGCGGCGGTGGTTCCTGCACCACCACGGGACTCGTGCCGACGGGCTCGATTGGGGTCTGCACGGTCAGGCCTCCCGAACCCGGGGGTCCAGGTAGCTGTAGAGCAAATCGGCGACCAGGTTCGCGAGGATGACCGCGCCGCTGAACAGCAGGAACAGGCCCTGAAGCAGCGGGTAGTCGGGCGCCCTCAAGGCCTCGAAGCTCAAGAGACCGAGGCCGGGCCACGAGTACACGGTCTCGACGGTGATGGCCCCCGACACGATGAACCCCAGGTTCAGGGCGACGAGCGTGACGGTGGGCAGGAGCGCGTTCGGGACGACGTGACGTCTCAGGACCAGGTTCTCGCGAAGGCCCTTGGCCCGGGCCGTCATCACGTAGTCCTCTCCCATGACGTCGAGGAGTGACGACCGCATGATCAGCGCGTACTCGCCGAGAAAGGCGAGGGTGAGGGTGAGTCCGGGGAGAACCAGGTGGTTGGCCACGTCCACGACGCTGGCGAACCCCGTCAAACCGGCGCCGGCCGTCACGATCCCACCGGTCGGAAAGATGCCCAAAGTCGAGGCGAACAGGATGAGCAGGATGATGCCGAGCCAGAACTCCGGCATGGCGTACATCACCAGCGAGAACCCCAACGACCCCACGTCGAAGGCGCTCCCCCGTCGCCAGCCGCCGTAGATGCCGATGAGGAGCCCGATCACGGTCGACGCGATCGTGGAGAGGCCGATGAGCAGCATCGTGTTCCAGATCCGGTCCTTGATGAGGTCAAGGACCGGACGCCGGAACGTGAAGGAGATCCCAAAGTTCCCTCGGAGCGTGTCTCCGACGTAGTTCACGAACTGCTGCGGGAGCGGGTCGTTCAAGCCGAAGTCCTCGGTGAGCTGTCGGACGGCTTCCGCCGACACGAGTCGGTTTCGCAGGAGGATCTGGGCCGGGTTCCCGGGGAGGATGCGGAACAGGAAGAAGTTGAACACGATGACGAAGGCCAGGGTGAACAGCGCCTGGAGCACCTTCGACGTCAGGTACCTGCGGGTGCCCACCTCGGGTTCGTCCCTCCGGCCCCGTTTGTTCGCTAGGCCCGGTCTTCCTCGCTGCCGCGGCGGCGAACAAGCGCGACGGCCACGACGATCACAACGATCCCGGCGATGATGCCGACCCACACGCCCGCCGGGATCCCCTTGGCCTGCTTGGGTCCGGCCGCGGCCTCCGAGGCCGGACGGATGCTGACCAAGCTCTCGTTGCTGTAGAAAATCCCGAAGAGGTCACCGTTCGGCGCAGGCGACGTCAGATACCCGGTGAAGGCGTCGTTCCGGTAGGCCTGTAGGTTCTTGCTGTACCAGAGGACCACGTACGGAGCGTCCAGGTACACCTGCCGCTGCATCTCGTGGATGACGGCGATTCGCTCCTCCTGCTCCAGGAGGGTCTTCTGCTCCACGAACATCTGGTCGAACGTCTCGTTGCAGTAGTAGCTGTCGCTCCAGATGCCTCCGACGTTCTGGCCCTGCGCATTCAGCTCCGGGCGCTGCGCGCAGCTCATGACCGACAGGATGAAATCCGGATCGACGTCCCCGAACCACCCCCAATGGAAGATGTCATAGGTGCCGTCGATGATGACGTCGGTGAGCTTGTTGTCGTTGAGCGATGAGACCTCGGTGGCGATGCCGATCTGCTCCAGCCAGCCCTGGATGAACTGGCTGGCCTTCACGGTGCTGTTGTTCTCGCTCCGCACGAAGTACCGGAATTCCAGCGGCTCTCCTCCCCCGGGCATCTCGCGCACGCCGTCGCCGTCGGTGTCCTTATAGCCGGCATCGTCGAGGATCTGGTTGGCCTGGGCGATGTCGAACTCGTAGACCTCGTCCGCGGTAGGCTCGTAATGGAACGCCCCCGCCGCCGGTGTGACGATCGTGCTCCCCAGGGTCCCGTAGCCGAGAAGTACCCGGTCGATCAGCGTCTCCTTGTCGATGGCATGTGCGATCGCCTGACGGACACGCACATCCTCCAGGGCCGGGTGCCCGTCTCCCTGGAGGGAGCCGACGTTCATCGCGATCTCGTCGAAGGCGATGACGTCGGCGGCGTGGGTGGTGATGTTGTCGATGCCTTCCAGGGACTGGAAAAGGTTCGGTTCGAGAGCGTCGATCGCGTCGATCTCTCCGGCCTTCAATGCCTCGACGGCGGCGTCCTGGTTGTTGAAGATGCGGTAGATGATCTCGTCGACGTGGGGCACGCCGCCCCAGTAATCCTCGTTGGCCTCAAGGCGAGCGAACTGGCCCGGCTCGTACTCGACCAGCTCGAAGGGCCCGCTTCCAACGATCGGGATGTTCTCGTAGGTCTTTGCGTCATCCTTGGAGATGCCGCTCCAGACGTGCTCGGGCAGTATGGGGATGACGATGGCCAGCATCTGCGGTGTGGGCTTCGTGGTCGCGATAACGACGGTGCTCTCATCGGGCGCCGTCACGCTCTCCACGAGCCTGAGGTAGGAGAAGCAGCATCCTTCGTGGTCCTGGATGATCCGGTTGTAGGTGTACGCGACGTCATTGGCAGTGAGCGGCTCGCCGTCGTGCCACGTGACGCCGGGTCGGATTTGAAACGTCCAGGTCAGGCCATCCTCGCTCGTCTCCCACGACTCAGCGATCCCCGGCACCCTCTCGAGCGTTTCCCTGTTGTAGGTGGTGAGATTCTCATAGGTCATGGCGAAGATCGTGTAGCCCGAGGCGACAGCCACGAACGGATTGAACGAGTCGATATCGTCCTCGTCGCCCAGCGTCCACGTGACCTTCGTCTCTTCGCCGGCCGGGCTCTGTCCGAACGCCGGCGCTGCGAGCATGAGTCCGACCAGCATCGTCATGGTCACGAAGCCCGCGGCTGTGCGCGATCCTCGCCTCATTGCGTCTCCTCTCCTCTCGAGAGCCTCAGCCTCTTCCTTGTCTTACGGAACAGCCCGAAGGGCCGGCTCGTCGATCTTGAGCTTTCGCTCGTCGGCGTCGAGAGTGGCCGTCACCGCGAACGGGAGCGGCGCCGGTGCTTCTCGTGTCCAAGCGGCAGCTTGTATAGCACGGGGACGCCGAGCGGTTCCAGCCGCTCCTCCAGCACGTCCTCGAGAGACCTCGTCCGGGGCGCCTCCGGGCGATCCTCCCGCCAGTCGCACGTCGACCTCGGGGTCGGCGAACATCGACGTGATGTCGCGAGCCGGTTTCCGGGTTGCCGGCCACGTAGTCGTCCTTGTCCCAGATGCCCTCGGCGAGCTTCACGCGGTAGCCACGCGCCTCCCACCACTCTACCCCGCGCAGCACGTCCGACCGATTGAAGTAAGGGCCCGAGGGGGCGGGCACGCCGATCGTCCCCCCATCGGGAAGGGGCCTTCCGTGAAGCGTCGCGGGCTTCACTCCGGCTTCTCGCTGGGGGTCCGGCGCACCGGGAGCGGCTTCTCCTTCAGCTCGCGAACGAACGCGACGCACTCGGCGACGGCGGCGTCGAGGAGCGCCTTGCCCTTCTCGGCGCTGGCGAGGGTGGGGGCGCCGTGCACGCCGGTGTGGCTGATCGCGGACCACCACGGCATCAGCTTCAGCGGACCGTCCGACCAGTCCATCCAGGCGTTCGGGCCGTCCGGGTAGGAGCTCTCGTCGACCGCCAGCTCCATGTGCACGGCGTTGGGGTCGATCGCCAGGTAGATGGAGGTCTCGAGCTCGCACGCGTGACCCATCCCGCCGATCTCGGAATCGCGGACCTCCTGGATGACGCGCTTCCCTTCATCGCTCGTCAGGTAGAAGGCGGCGGCCGCCAGCACGTCGGGGTGCTCCAGCACCACCAGCCGCGCGGCCATCTCGACGAGGTTCTGATTGGAGCCGTGTCCGTTCAGGTAGAGGATGCGCTTGAACCCGTGCCGGGCGAGGGACGTCCCTACATCTGTGCAGTACTTCGTGAACGTGTCCCATCCGATCGTGATGGGACCGGGGAAGTCCATGTGATGGGGCGTGTAGCCGTGGGGGATGGCCGGAAGCAGGACGATGTCGTCCGGCGCTTCCTCGGCGGCTTGCCGGCAAATCTCGACTGCGATGCGGAGATCCGCGTCGATCGGAAGGTGCGGCCCGTGGTCCTCGAGCGTGGCCGCAGGGATCAGGCAGACTCGGTCCTCCTCGGCGGCCCGACGAACCTCCGGCCAGGTCAAACGCTCGTAAAGGAGCGGCGTCAGCCAGGTCATCTACCGCGACCCCCCGCCGATGTACGAAGGGAACTGGGATTCGGCGTCGCCCTCGGCGCGCACGACCCGCAGGCTCCCCACCGACTCGACCCCCTGTCTAGTTCCCGGCCGAAAGGGTACGCCATGACGCGGTGATAGGGTGCGCGCCGCATGGAGGTCTTCACGATCGGATTCACGAGGCGAAGCGCCCAGGAGCTCTTCGATCCCATTCGCGAAGCCGGGGTGAGACGTGTGGTGGACGTCCGGCTGCACAACACGTCCAACCTGGCGGGCTTGGCCCGTCGCGCGCACCTTCCCTATCTGCTGCGCGAGATCTGCGGTGCCGAGTACGTGCACGAGCCGCTGCTCGCGCCGTCTAATGAGCTGTTCGGCGGGCTGAAGAAGAGGGGTCTGGCCTGGGATGTGTACGAGCGTGGGTTCCTCGAGCTGATTGCGGAGCGGCAGATCGAGAGGAGGATCGACAGGGCTCTGCTGTTCGGCCTACCGACGGCCCTGCTGTGCGCTTGCGCGAGGGCCGATCGCTGTCATCGCCGGCTCGTCCTCGAGTATCTCGAGCCTCTGTGGGGGCCGTTCGAGGTCACACACCTCTAGGGATTTCGCGGTACCGGGGGCTGTCAGCTCACGCGGACGGGCGGGCCCGCGCAACGAGCGCGTCGAACAGTCCTTGATGCGGGGGGTCATCCAAGGCGGTCTCCTCCGGGTGCCATTGGACGGCCAGCGTCCAGCCATTCTCCCGCTCGAGCGCCTCGATGAGGCCGTCGTCGCTCCAGCCCGTCGCCAGGAGGCCTTCGCCAAGCCGGTCGATCCCCTGATGGTGGTGGGATGAGCAGGAGAGACGCTCATCGCGGACCGCCTCGGCGATCCTGGTGCCGGTAGCGATCTTGACGTCGTGAAGCACGGGCTCGGAGCCGAGGGGCGGGCCGTGCCGCACCACCCCTGGAAGGTCGGGCAGATGCTGATGAAGCGTTCCCCCGAAGGCGACGTTCAGAACCTGGGCGCCGCGGCAGATGGCCAGGGTGGGCATGGCGAGCTCGTCTGCCGCACGCAGAAGGGCGATCTCCAGGTCGTCGCGGTCTGGCTCGACTCCGTAGTTGTAGGGATGCGGCTCCTGGCCGTAGCGAGACGGCTCGACGTCGCCCCCGCCCATCAGGAGCAGCCCGTCGAACGGCTCCAGGATCTCGCGCGGGTCCGCGTCGTCGGGCTGGGTCAGGAGCACGGGTCGCGCGCCGGCCCTGCGCAGTGACTCGACGTAGCCCGCGGGGGCCGCGAACGCGAGCCACGACCCCCAGCCCGATACCCGGCCGGGCCTAAGCGGCTGCGCGGGGACGGCGATCAGCGGGGTCTTGGACACGCCGTCAGTGTACGGGCGCGGTCAGGCCGAGGCAGCGAGGACCCCGTCGAGGTCGCGGCAGCGCTCGGCCACCTTCTCGGCGGCTTCCCGGAGCGCGGCGAGCTCCGCATCGGATAGCGGGAGCTCCACGATGTCCTCGACCCCGCGGCGGCCGAGCACGGCGGGGACGCCGAGGAACACGCCCTCGATGCCGTACTGACCCTCCACTCTCGCGCACGTTGGATGGGTCTCCTTTCGATCGTCGACGATCGCCTCCACCATCGCCGCGATGCTCGCGCCGGGCGCGTGGAAGGCGCTGCCGCGCTTCAAGAGGGCGACGATCTCCGCGCCGCCGTTGCGGGTTCGGGCAGCGATCCGCTCGAGCGTGGTCGCGGGCAGCAGCTCGACGAGGGGACGCCTGCCGATGTGCGAGCCGGAGATGATCGGAACCATCGTGTCGCCGTGGCTGCCGAGCGTGATCGCATCGACCTCGGCCGGCGCGACTCCAAGCGCCTGCCCGACGAAGAGCCGGAATCTGGAGGAGTCCAGCACGCCGGCCATGCCCATCACGCGCTCAGGGGGCAGGCCGGAGATCCTCCAGGATAGGTACGTCATCTCGTCCAGCGGGTTCGTCACCAGGATCAGGACGGCGTACGGGGATCGGGCCACCGCCTGCGCCACGACCTCCGAGACGATCTTCGCGTTCATCGCCAGGAGGTCCAGGCGACTCTGTCCCGGCTGCCGGGCCCGTCCGGCGGTGACGACCACGACGTCCGAGTGCTCGGTCGAACCGTAGTCAGTGGATCCGGTGATGCGCGTGTCGAATCGATCGAGCACGGCGCACTGGGAGATGTCGAGGGCGATGCCCTCCGCCAGGCCGGGGATCGCATCTACGAGGACCAGCTCGTCCACGCACGGCGAACGTGCCAGCCGGGCGGCGGCGGCGCCGCCGACGTTGCCGGCACCGACGATGGTCACCCTCCGCATGTCAGCTCGGGTGCTTGTCCAGGATGCCGAGGATCATGCTGCGCACCGGTGCTCGGTCGGCGGCGAGGACGCTCCTCGCGAGGCCCGGCACCCGCGCGACGAGGACCTCGTCGCCCAGGGCGCAGCCGACGGTGTCGAGCGCGAGAAAGGACCGCCCAATGCCGCCGTCGGCCAGCTCCGGTCGCACGGCGTACAGCGGACGTCCGTAATAGGAGGGATGCTGAACCGAGCCGGTCACCTTCGCCGTTACCCGCGCGAGCATCATTGTCCGCTCGCCTTCCTGACCGATGCGACGAGCCCCACGATGGCCGCGTCGGCGGGCTGGAACGGGTCGTCCAGCGCGTCGGTAGCGTCGCTGCCGCCCACGTACCAGACGAGCGCGCCGTCGGCCGCGGAAACGAGCGGGTCCAGGGCGACGAGCATCTTCCCCTCGGGGTTCCCCCCCTCGTCCACGGGCTCCACGAGGACGAGCCTGCGTTCGGACAGCTCGCCCAGCCGGTGCTGCGCGACGACGACCCCTCGAACGTGGCCGAGGTTCACCTGTCGGCCCCCGCGGTCTGGAACCCCGCGTCCTTCGTGAACGTCTGCTCCCCGTCCAGCCGGATGGTGTCCACGATGCCGACGACGAGGGCATCTACCGGCTTCTCCTTCGTGACCCATGTGAAACGGGCGGCGCTGCCTTGCGTCACCAGCACCACGTCGCCCGGGCCGGCCCCAAGGTGGTCCGCGACCACGGCGAGGTCACCGCTACCCGAGCCCTGCGGGTCGACCTCCTCGATGAGGAGGAGCTTGGTGCCGAGCAGCTTCTCGTCCTTGCGGCTCGAGACCGCCTTGCCGATCACGCGTCCGAGGATCATGACCCCTCCCGAGAAAGCTCGTCCACGATGCCGATCACCGCGAGGTCCACGGGGCGGCCGGTCATCCCGCTTGCCGCCCGCGCCGAGCCGGCCGCCGCCGTGAACACCAGCTGCCCCTCGGCGGCGCCGACCGTGTCGACGGCCACCGCGGGGCGGCCGCGGTCGCTCAGGTTCGAGCCGAGCGGCTGGAGCACGGCGACCCGCACACCGTCCAGCTCCCTGGCTTTCGGCGTCGCGACCACGAGCCCGGTGACGCGAGCGAGCAACATCTAGCCTTCCACCAGGCGCAGTCCGGCGTCGTGAGCGGCGTCGAGTGCCAGCGCAGTGACGATGGTGCCCGGCGCCACGCGGAGCTCGGTCCGGCCGCTCCGCCAGGCCGCGATCACGTCCGCCTCCGTGATTAGCGGCCGGCCCGAGCCGTTGGAGCCCCCGACCGATTTCCCGGAACCCATGGGCGCCGGGTGG
>JBQTIP010000145.1:0-2948 GCA_052388025.1 Actinomycetota bacterium | reverse complement strand
GACCTCGCTGTCCGGCACGATGGCGTTCGGCCTGACCGGCGACTGGGACGCGCTGCGGGACATCGACTACCTGGCGAACGCGATCGAGGAATCGATCGACGAGCTCAGCAATGCCGCCGGCTTCTAGACCTGGGCGACGGTTCCCAGCCAGTCCTGAACGACGCCGAGCCAGCGGTGTGGCGCCTCCATCTGGGGGACGTGGCCGAGGCCGGGGAGGATCCGCAGCCGCCAGGAAGGGTGCGCTCGCACCGCCGCCTCGGCGAACTCCACCGGGACGAGCCGGTCGCGCCGGCCGTGCACCACGAGGAGCGGGCATGCGACGCGGTCCATGATCTGCCGGCAGAGATCGGGCCGGGCCCCGAGCCGGAGCAGCGACCGGGCCGCCTCGAGGAACGCGGCCGGGGCGTCGGGGTCCTCGCGGCGCTCACGGAGGAGGTCGACGTGGGCGTCGTAGAGGTCCCGAGGGATCGACGAGGGGTCGGCGGTGCACACGCGGAACCCGAGCCGAACCAGCCGCTCGGGGCTCGCTCGGCGGAAGCGTTGCCGAACGGCCCATCGCCCCAACACCGGCGTTCGGTAGAGGGCGAAGCCCCCGATCACGATCGGCGCGGGCATCCCTCCCCGTGCCCATGGGAAGGCCGAGCCGGTCAGCACCAGGGCCGACGCCGATTCGGGCTCGAAGGCCGCCTGAAGCAGCGCGAGGACCCCGCCCATGGAGTTCCCGACGAGGACGGTTCTGCCCGAGGAGGTGGCTCGGATGAACCCGGAGAGCACGCGTCGATGGGCTTGGAGCGTCGAGCGCCGGCCGGCGCGCGGGGTGTGGCCGAACCCGGGGAGGTCCGGCACCAGCACCCGGCCGTGGCGCGACAGCTGGGGCGCAACGCTCGTCCAGCTTAGGTGAGAGCCGCCCAAGCCGTGGGCGAGGACGAACGTGAGCTCGTCCGGACCGTCCCACTCGCGGTAGTGGACGGGGCCTTCGACGTCGAGCGCCCGGCGTTCGGGAACTTCGAGCTTCGTGACCACCTATCCAGGCTACCGCCGACCGATAATGACCGGCGATGGAGAACACCAAGGACCTGCGGCTTCTCCTAGCCTCCAGGTACCCGCTGATCGTCGCGCAGGCCGACGACGAGGAACGCTTCATGGAGATCCTCCGTCGAGCCGCGGATAAGCTCTCGCTCCCGGTCTGGCGCTGGTCGGCCACCCGGGGAATCGTCCGCGACGGCGGGGACCCCGCCTACAACACGATCGAGCTCCGGCGAGCGCTCGAGTTCATCGCCTCCCTGCAGGCGCCCGGCGTGTTCGTGCTCGCCGATGCTCGCCCTGCCCTGGCGGATGCCGTCACGGTGCGCCGGATCAAGGAGATGGCACAGTCCCCGCTGCCGGGGCAGACCCTCGTCATCACCGGCCCGAAGGCGGACCTCCCACCCGAGCTCAAGCACGAAGCTCTGACGTGGGTCCTCGAGCCGCCGACCCGTGAGGAGCTGGAGGAGCTCGTCCGCCGGCTCATCGGCGACATGGCTTCGCGGAACCTCACGGTCCTTCCCGGCGGCGCCGGCATCGCGGCGCTGATCGATGCCGTGCAGGGCCTCTCGCTGAAGGAGGCGGAGCGGGTCATCCGCGAGGCGGCCCACCGGGGGGCGCTCGACGACGACGGCGTGGCCTTCGTCCGCGCGGCCAAGGCCGAGTTGCTGAAGGGCGGCATCCTCGAGCTGGTCGGCTCCGACGTCGGCACGCTCGATCAGGTCGGAGGGATGGACGGGCTCAAGGAATGGCTCCGGCTGCGCGGGCGCGCCCTCGAGCCCGCGGCGAAGGAGTTCGGTCTCGATCCTCCGAGGGGCATACTCCTGACCGGCGTCCCCGGCTGCGGGAAGTCGCTCGTGGCCAAGACCCTCGCCCGGACGTGGGACCTGCCGCTCGTCCTGCTCGATCCGGCGCGCATCTACGGGCCCTACGTCGGCGAGTCGGAGCAGAGGCTCCACGACGCCCTGGAGACGGTCGAGGCCATGGCCCCGGTCGTCCTTTGGGTGGACGAGATCGAGAAGGGGTTCGCAGCGGGGGGGACGGGCGACTCCGGGGTGAGCCAGCGCATCCTCGGGACGTTCCTCCGGTGGATGCAGGACCGCCCGCCGGGGGTCTTCCTCGTCGCCACGTGCAACGACGTGGACTCGCTGCCGCCGGAGCTCCTCCGCAAGGGGAGGTTCGACGAAATCTTCTTCGTGGACCTCCCGGGGGCGCAGGAGCGTGAGACCATCTTCCGGATCCAGCTCGCCCGCCGGAAGCGCGATCCGGCGTCGTTCGACCTCGCGCGCCTCGCTCGGGCCTCCGAGGGGTTCTCCGGGGCGGAGGTCGAGGCCGCGGTGGTCGGGGCGATGTACCGGGCCTACGCGACGGGGAAGGAGCTCACCAGCGAGGAGCTCGTCCAGGAGTTGGCGGGGACCGCGCCCCTCTCCCGGACCCGGGCCGAGGACGTCGAGCGGCTTCGCGCGTGGGCGGCGGGCCGAGCCGTTCCGGCGACCTGACGGGCCGCCCAAGACAGGAAGGAGCAGACAGATGGAACGAACCCTGGTAGACGCCAACCGCCCGTGGGCGAGCGTGGTCGGCTACTCGAGGGCAGTCCGTGTGGGAAACCTGATCGAGGTCTCCGGGACCGCGGCGGCCGGGCCCGACGGAGGCATCCTCGCGCCTGGCGATGTATACGGGCAGGCTAAGGCCGCGCTCGAGACGATCGGAGCCGCTCTGGCGGAGGTTGGCGCCGGGTTCGAGCACGTCGTTCGCACGCGCGTGTACCTCCAGGACCCTCTGCGTTGGGAGGATGCCGGCCGGGCCCACGGCGAGGTGTTCCGACACGTCCGCCCGGCGAACACCACGATCGGCGGCGTCGCGTTCGTGGACCCCGACATCCTGGTCGAGATCGAGGTCACGGCCGTGCTCGATGGGGACTAGGA
>JBQTIP010000144.1:0-1664 GCA_052388025.1 Actinomycetota bacterium | reverse complement strand
AACTGCTGCTCCCGGAGCCCGAGTTGTCCGAGCCACCATCGGAGCCCGAGTTATCCGAGCCACCACCGTCCTCATCCCCGCCGTGGTCATCACCTGAGCGGGAAGGGCTCGCAGATGGGTCGTCGGAGTCGCCACCACCGCCGACGTCGTCGGAGTCGCCACCCCCGCCGCTGCCGTTGCCGTCATCTGACGGTCCGGTCGTCTCGCTAGCCTTTGGTGGATCGGATCGGCCCTCTTCAGGAGTGAGACTCGCGGAGCCGGCGTCGATGAGCGGGGCGGGCTCGCTGATGCTCTTTCCGGCAAGGGCGAATCCGCCCAGCGTGAGCCCGATGGCAAGGGCTAGGCCGGACACTCCATATCCGAGGGTCATCAGTGTTCGCTTCATGCGGTCCCCAGCGTAGCCGCCGAACTCCTAAGGGGAGGTTAAGAATCCTCTTCGAGAGGGCTATCCGATGCGGTCAGGTGAACCTCCACCCTCGTTCCGCCCTCGGCCGGCGACTGGACCTCCACGGCGCCGCCCCATTTCTCCGCCAGCTCCCGCACGATCGCCAGGCCGAGGCCCGAGCCGCCCGAAGGCGCGCCGCGGCCGCGGTAGAAGCGCTCGGTCACTCGCTCGACTTCGTCGGGCCTGATTCCGGGGCCTCGGTCCTGCACCGCAACGATCAGGCTCCCGTCCGCCCGCCCCGATTCCACGACCACGAGCCCGGGCGCGTAACGGATCGCGTTTTCGAGAAGGTTGTCCAGGACCTGGTCCAGGTCTGTCCGGTCGGCGAGCGCCAGGCCGCCATCGCCCTTCGCCTCCAGCTCCGAGGCGTGACGAGCCGCACGCTCCTGCCAACGCTCGATCGCGCGGGCGACCGCGTCCCCGACGTCCACTTCGGACGGACCGCCCAGCTCGATCCTCCGAGCCAGGACCAGCAGTCGCTCCACGATCTCGGCCAGGCGGTCGACTTCTCTGTCGGCGGCCTCGAGCTGGCGCCGTACATCGCCGGACGAGGTCTCCGCGATCGCGGATTCGAGGCGTAGCTTCATCCCGGTCAGGGGCGTGCGGAGCTGATGCGAGGCGTTGGCCACGAACTCGCGCTGGGCCCGGACGGTCGCCTCCAGCCGGTCCGCCATCTCGTCGAAGGATCCTGCCAGCTCCGCGATCTCGCTCGCGCCGCGGGTCTCCTTGGCCCGGGACGAGAGGTCCCCTCGGCCGAGGCGGTGCGCGGCGGCGGCGAGGCGGCTGAGGGGACGGGAGAACGATCCGGCGAGCGCGAACGCGATGACCAACCCGGCCACAAGGCCCGCCACTCCGATCGCGATCAGACCGGTCGTTATGCGGCGCACGTTGTCGCTGATGTACTTCGTGTCCTGGGTGATCCGTACGGCTCCCACGACCCCACCCTCATCCCGGATTGGCACGGCGGTAGCGAGGATGTCCTGACCGAGATCCTCGCTGAACCGGATGACTGAATTGGACCGGCCGTCCAGCGCGTAGCCGATCTCCGGGCGACCGGGCGTGGCGTACAGGTCCCCGCGTAAGTCCGGGCCATCCGAGTCGGCGACGAGGATCCCGTCGACGTCGACCACGATGACCCGCCCGAGGGCTCCGTAGCCCGAGACCAGCTTCTGAAGCGCGTTCCTCCGCCCGGGATCGAGCCCCCCCGCGCCGATGGAAG
>JBQTIP010000143.1:0-14842 GCA_052388025.1 Actinomycetota bacterium | reverse complement strand
CCGGGAGACGAGAAGGAGCAGCGATGGCGACTGAACTGCTGGTTCTGGGCGGGGAGCGGGTCCCCGCAGCCGACGGGAAGACGTTCCAGGTGACGGAGCCGGGGACGGGCGAGTCGATGGCCGAGGTGGCCGAGGCCGGGGCCCTCGACGCGAGGCGGGCGGTCGACATCGCCCACCGCGCCTTCGAGGAGGGACCTTGGCCGCGGATCAGCGCCACCGAGCGTGGCCGCGTGCTGCTGAAGGCCTCGAACCTGGTTCGTGAGCGACTGGAGTCGATCGCGGTCGTGGAGGCTCGAAACGGCGGCAAGCCGATCAACGCGGCGCGCGGTGAGATCGGCCTCGTCGCGAACACTCTGGAGTATTGGGGCGGAGCGGCGAACAAGATCTTCGGCGAGTCGATCCCTGTGCAGGATCCAGGCCTGGACGTGTCCCTCCGCGAGCCGGTCGGCGTCTGCGCGCTGATCACCCCGTGGAACTTCCCGCTCGTGATCGCGACCTGGAAGATCGGCCCCGCGCTCGCGTGCGGAAACACGATCGTGGTGAAGCCGGCGAGTCTCACGCCGCTATCGTTGCTGATGCTGGCCGGCGTCCTGCTCGAAGCGGGGCTCCCGCCCGAGACCCTGTCGGTGCTGCCCGGACCCGGCTCCACGACCGGGACCGCTCTCATCACCGACCCTCGAGTGGCCAAGGTCGGCTTCACCGGCTCGACCGAGGTCGGGATGCAGGTGATGGCCCAGTGCGCGAGCAACATCACGAGGGTGTCGCTCGAGCTCGGAGGCAAGTCGGCGAACGTGGTGTTCGCCGACGCCGACCTAGACCGCTGCGTCGAGAAGTCGGTCTTCGCGGTCTTCGACAATGCTGGACAGGACTGCTGCGCGCGCTCGCGCGTCTTCGTCCAGCGGCCGATCTACGAGGAGTTCACCGAGCGGATGGCGAAGCGGACCGATGAGCTCCGGGTCGGACGGCCGCTCGACGAGTCCACGGAGATGGGGCCGCTGATCTCGGCCGGACAGCGCCAGACCTCGCTCGACTACCTGGAGATCGGGCAGAAGGAAGGGGCGCGGCTCGTGACCGGCGGCGAGATCCCCGACGATCCCGACTTGGCCGCAGGGTTCTACCTCCGGCCGGCGGTGCTCGCCGATGTCGACAACGGCTGGCGCGTGGCCCAGGAGGAGATCTTCGGACCAGTCGTCTGCATCGCCCCTTTCGACACCGAGGAGGAGGCCGTCCGCCTGGCCAACGACACGATCTACGGGCTGTCGGGATCGGTCTGGACGCGCGACCTCGGCCGGGCGCTGCGCGTTGCGAAGGGGATCCGAACCGGGAACATCTCCGTGAACTCCGCCCACAGCGTGCACACCGAGGCGCCGTTCGGCGGCTTCAAGCAGAGCGGCATCGGCCGCGAGATGGGAATGCACGCGGTGAACCTCTACACGGAGGTGAAGAACGTCTTCTTCTCCGAGGAGTAGGGCCCCGGGCGCGCATCCCCCAGCGGCCGTATCCGAATTACGCGTCTTGATGCGTGACTCGCCCACCCCCCGGGCGTAGCGTTCCTGCTGCGATCGGGACGCCGTCCGGTGGTCGGTAGCAGTGCTCGGCCGAGGACGGGTGTAAGCCCCGGAAGGCCTGGTGGCCCGGTTTGTCATCGGTCGGCGTCCCGCATCGCCCATCCCGACTTCCCCGCGGTTCATCTCCGGGATCGGCGTTTCCCGCTGCAAGGCCACAGAGCGGATGTTCGACCGCGAACGGCTCCTCACCCGCTACTACAGCGGGTGAGGAGCCGCGCGGCCGTTCAAGTCAGGGGATCTGGTGACCGCAGCTCGCGCAGAACCGCGTGCCCTGCTCGAGCCCCTGCCCGCAGTTCGCGCAGAACCTCGGCGTTCCCCTCAGGGTCGGGGGCGCCTGGACCAGCACGGTCGCCGGCGCCGGGGACGTCGCGCCGTTCGTCGTGGCCGGCTGTCCACCGTTCCCCACTGGCTGCGGGATCGGTGCGGCAACCGCCGGGCCGACGGGCGCGGTGGGCGTCCCGACCGGAGCCGGTCGCCTGCGCCGGGTCGCGAGCACGACGAGCAGGACCAACACCAACGCGCCCGCCCCTATCGCGCCGAAGGCCCAAGTCGGGAGACCACCGCCGTCATCGTCACCGCTCGTGGTCCCGTCAGGCTGCGCCGCCGCCTTCTTCGACGCCTCGACCCGGAACTCCTGGGCCTGCTGGTGGGTCGGCGAGAGTGCCAGCACCTCATCGAATCTCTTCACGGCCGTTCGGTAGTCGCCGGCGAAGTACGCGCCCAGGCCCGCCCGATACGCCTCATCGATCGGGCCCAGCTCGTTCGAGACGCCGTTCTGCGACAGCATCTCGAGCACCAGCGAGGAGGGCGTGATGAAGTTGAACGCCTCGGTCTCGCCGAAGATGCTGAAGCTGTTGACGCCGATCACCTCGCCGGTGAGGTTCACGGTCGGGCCTCCGCTCATCCCGCCGGAGAGCGCCGCGCTCATCTCGTAGACGGGGAGCAGCCCACCCTCGCGCGTCTTCTTCGAGTTGATCTGGCCGTCCTTGAACGTCGGCTCGTAGGTGGCGTCGGTGACATCGTCGCTCGATCCGGGGTAGCCGACCGAGAGGACGTCGGTGCCGATCTGGATCTCCTCCGACGGCGCTAGCGTCACCGAGGGCAGGTCGGTCTCCTCGATCTTGAGCAGCGCGACGTCTCCGTCCATGATGTCCTGGTAGTCCACGACCCGCGCGGGGAAGGCCTCCCCGGTCTTCAGCCCGCCGGCGGCCACGCCGCGTTGCACGTAGACGTTGAGATCGGGAGGCGAGCCCCTCTCCTGCCCCTCGACGCCCCAGGTGAGGTGGCCCTCGTTCAGCCAGAAGCGGAAGTCTCGCTGGAAGGCCCATCCGTTGTCGATCAGCCACTGCACCGCGAACCGGAGCGCGGTGTCGCGGGCGCCGAGCTCGCCGTCGTCGACGCAGTGACCCGCCGTCACGATGTAGCCGCTGGGGTTCACGACGAAGCCGCTGCACCGCGTTCTCCAGTGGAAGGCCCGGCCGCCGTTCACGTATCCCACGAAGAACAAGCCGGAGCCCCTCGGCACGCGTACGTACGCCGACCAGTCCATCTCGATGTACACGATGGACGGCCGGACGATCGCGGCCGCCTTCTCCTCCGGCGTCGCCGTCTGGGCGCCGGCAGGTCCGGCTCCCATCGCCAGGACGAGCGCCGTCGCGAGGACCGACGCCCCCCAGGAAGCGATCCTGCGCATCTTGACCCCTCCTCTCGAACCGTGCTCTCCAAACCGCGCCAAAGACTCCGTCCGGAGCCAATTGGTACATTCGGCAGGTCATGGACCTTCCTGAAGAGCTGGCCGGACGGCCGCCGCGCAAGCCGGGGCAACACCCGACGGCGTCGCTCACGCTCGGCGCCTTCCGGCGGCTAGCGACTGAGCTGGAGGAGCTACGGACGGCGGGGCGCGACCGCATCGGGGAGCGGCTGAAGGTGGCTCGAGCGCACGGCGACATCCGCGAGAACGCCGAGTACGACGGGACCAAGAACGAGCAAGCTCTGATGGAGGCGCGGATCCGCACGCTCGAGCGGATGCTCCGCGACCCCGACATCGTGGAGGCGCCGGTGGCGTCCGACGTCGTTGCCGCGGCGATGCTCGTGACCGTCCGTTCCCTCGATGAGGACGATGCTGAGGACGAGACCTACCTCCTCGCGGAGTCGGCGGAGGAGCGAGCGAAGGGAGCGCGGACGATCACCACCACCTCCCCGCTCGGGACGGCGCTCATGGGCGTGGGACCCGATCAGGAGGTCGTATACGAGGCGCCGGGCGGGAAGTTCCGCTACGTCGTCGTTTCCTTCGAGCCGTACCAGAGCTAGTCCATGCAAGACTAGTCCTCGACCCGGATGCGCTGCGGCGCTAGCCTGCAAGCGGCGATGAACGAGCAGGAGGAAACGGGCAAACCGCACCCGCCCAGGGTTCGCGACATGCCGGCGCCCCGGAAGTCCGAGGGGCTCGCCTCGGGTGCGATGAGGTGGATCTTCACCTGGCCGTACCGGGCGGCGCTGGCCGGGCTGTACCGTGCCGGCGTCCGGCCGTGGCAGCTCACCCTCGCCTCGCTCGCGACGAACGTGATCATCGGCTGGCTGCTGGTGACCGGGCGGAGGTTCCTTCCCGGGGCGCTCCTCATCCCGGCGGGGCTGTTCGACATCTTCGACGGCAGCGTCGCGCGCCTTCGCGGCGAGGACAAGCGCTCCGGCGCGTTCCTGGACTCGGTTCTTGATCGCGTGTCGGACGCGATCCTCTTCTCGTGTCTTTACTGGTCGCTGGCCGCCCAGGGCCGCCGCCTGGATGCGGGGCTCGCCCTCGCGACGCTCGTCATCACCCTCGTCGTCAGCCACATCCGGGCCGAGGCTGAGGCTTCGGGCGTGTCGCTCTCGGAGGGCTTCTTCCAGCGGCTCGAGCGCTACGTGGCCCTGGTGATCGGGCTGACTGTGCCCGGAGCGCTGCTCCCGGTGCTCGCGATCTTGACGGCGCTCGGGAGCCTCACGGTGCTGCAGCGCGGCTGGTCGGCCTGGCGCCGCCTTTCGCGCCCCGCGACATAGGCTTGCAGCGGGGAGGGGCGACGATGGACTTCATCCGAGTTGGCACCTTGGCCGAGGTTCCCGAGGGCGAGCTGCGCGCATATGACTTGCCGGTAGGCAGGGTGGCGGTGGCCCACATGGAGAACGAAGTGTTCGCCTTCGGTGACGAGTGTCCGCACGGGGGCTGCGCTCTGTCGGAGGGCGAGCTCGACGAGGACGAGGACACCGTGGTGTGTCCGGATGACGGCAGCGCCTTCGACGTGCGGTCAGGTGAGCCGCTCCACGGCCCCGCCGTCGATGCCATCCCCGTGTTCCAGGCGCGCGTGCAGGACGGCTGGATCGAGGTCGGGCCGGCGATGGGGGAGGAGTGAGGTGATCGCGCGGGAGCTCCCGCCGCAGGCCGTCGTGATCTTCGGCGCTTCGGGCGATCTCACGAAGCGGAAGCTTCTGCCGGCGTTCTACCACCTGTTCCTGGGAGGCTTGCTGCCTAAGGGTTTCGCGATCGTCGGATACGCCCGCACGGAGATGGCCGACGAGGAGTTCCACGAGGTCGCCCACGACGCGATCGAGGAGTTCGGCCGCCACGCCCCGGAGGGCGAGGTGTGGCGGGACTTCGCCGAGCACCTGTCGTACGTGCCGGGCGAGTTCTCCGATACCGGCGCCATGGATCACCTCGTGGAGCACCTGGGGTCGACCGACGAGCACCAGGGTACGGCGGGGGGCCGCTTCTTCTACACGGCGACGCCGCCAACGACCTACCCCGACATCGTGCGACGGATCGGCGAGGCCGGCCTCCAGAAGGGCGCGCGCATCGTGTTCGAGAAGCCGTTCGGCCGCGACGTGGAGTCCGCGCGGGAGCTGAACGGGATCATCCACGAGGTCTTCGACGAGTCGCAGGTCTTCCGCATCGACCACTTCCTGGGCAAGGAGACCGTTCAGAACATCCTCGCCTTCCGGTTCGCCAACGGCCTGTTCGAGCCGGTGTGGAACCGCCGATACCTCGATCACGTCGAGATCACGGTGGCGGAGGAGATCGGTATCGAGGGCCGCGGCGCGTTCTTCGAGCAGACGGGAACCATCCGGGACCTGCTGGTCACGCACCTGTTCCAGATGCTGACGTTCCTCGCGATGGAGCCGCCGGTGTCGTTCGAGCCCGATCGGCTTCGCGACGAGACCGTGAAGGTACTCAGGGCGGTGAAGGGGTGCGATGCCGCGCGCGTGATCCGGGGGCAGTACCGCGGCTACCGCGACGAGGAGGGAGTGGACTCCGCGTCCGAGGTCGAGACCTTCGCCGCGATGGAGCTGGAGATCGACAACTGGCGGTGGGCCGGGGTGCCGTTCTACCTCCGGACCGGCAAGAAGCTGGCGCGGAAGGCGAGCGAGATCACGCTCACGTTCCGGGAGGTCCCGTTCAACGTGTTCGGCGGAACCGGGATCGAATCCCTGCCTTGCGATCACCTCACGATCCGCCTGCAACCGAACGAGGGGATCACGCTCGCGTTGAACGCGAAGCGCCCCGGTCCCGGGCTCGACCTCGGGCGCGTGACGATGGACTTCGACTACGGCACCGAGTTCCGCTCCGAGCTGCTGGATGCCTACGAGTTGTTGCTCATCGAGGCGATGGAGGGGGATCACACGCTGTTCCTCCGGCAGGACGGGGTGGAGCGGGCCTGGGAGGTGCTCGAGCCTGCGCTTGAGCGCCCGTCGCCGGTGATTACCTACGGGCCCGGGAGCTGGGGCCCGAAAGAGGCCGACGAGCTTATCACCCCGCACCGCTGGCACGTCTCCGGCGAGCACACCCACGCGTAGGGCTAGACGCTGCGTGGACTTCGTGCTCGGGCTCGTCATGTGGGTCATCCACCGGGTTCGCAGGGCCGGTCGTCGACGGCATTTCCCACGCGCCGCTCGTGAGCTCGGGCTTCACTACTCTCGGATCGACCCTTTCGAGACCTTCCACTTGCCGTTCCCCCTTTTCTCCGCGGGCAGCGATCAAGGCTCCGAAAACGTCCTCTCGGGGACCGGGCGGGGCTTCGAGGTCAGGGTGTTCGACTACTGGTTCTCGTGGCTGGGCGAGTACTGGGGGATCTCGTACACGTACCTCACGTGCGCCCTCACCGAGATCCCGGCGGCCTGCCCCTTTCTTTCTGTCGAGCGAGAGAACGTCCGAACCCGAGCCCGCGATCAGGTCGGGCTGCGCGACATCGACTTCGAGTCGGAGGCGTTCAACCGGGCGTTTGACGTCCGGAGCGAAGACACGCAGTTTGCCCGCGCCTTCATCGACGCGCGGATGATGCAGTGGATGCTCGAACGCGGGACGGACTGGGCTTTCCAGGCCGCGGGAGGCTGGCTGCTGTGCACACGGGGCCAGCTTCCACCTTCCGAACTGGGGGAGGCGCTCACCATCCTCGAGGGATTCCGCGCGCACGTCCCGCGTGTGGTCTTCGATCTGTACGGATCGGGGCCGACGCGGTAGGCGGTTCGAGCGGATATCCTCGCTCACCCGTTCGTCCTGCCAGGAACCCGGGTGGCGCGCCCGGGGGCCGTCGCGGTAGGCTCGGAGCCCCATCGCCCAAGGAGGCGGAGATGAGCGAGCCCACGGCCTTCAACCTGAAGCCGCAAGACATGCCCACCGCGTGGTTCAACATCATGCCGGACATCGTCCAGGCGGGCATGCAGCCTCTGCCGCCGATCCACCCGGGTACGCATGAGCCCGTCACGCCCGACCTGCTCGCGCCGTTATTTCCCGAGAGCCTCATCATGCAGGAGGTCTCGACCGACCAGTGGATCGACATCCCCGGGCCGATCCTCGACATCTACCGCCTGTGGAGGCCGACGCCGCTCTACCGCGCGCGCCGGCTCGAGCAGGCGCTCCAGACCCCGGCGCACATCTACTTCAAGTACGAGGGGGTATCGCCGGCCGGGTCCCACAAGCCGAACACCGCGGTGGCGCAGGCCTACTACAACAAGGAAGCCGGCGTGAAGCGCCTGACCACGGAGACCGGCGCCGGCCAGTGGGGCTCGGCGCTGGCGATGGCGTGCAAGTTCTTCGACCTCGACTGCCTGGTCTTCATGGTCAGGGCCTCCTACGAGCAGAAGCCGTACCGGCGCGTCTTCATGGAGACGTTCGGCGCGGAGGTCCGGCCCTCCCCGACGCCCACGACCGGGGCGGGCAAGAACATCCTCGAGCGCGACCCGGACTCGCCCGGGTCCCTTGGGATCGCGATCAGCGAGGCCATCGAGGTGGCGGCGCAAAACGAGGACACGAAGTACTCGCTCGGCAGCGTGTTGAACCACGTGTTGCTGCACCAGACCGTGATCGGCCTGGAGACGCAGAAGCAGATGGAGATGACCGGTGAGCAGCCGGACGTGGTGATCGGCTGCGTCGGCGGCGGTTCCAACTACTCCGGCTTCTGCTACCCCTTCATGGCCGAGAGGCTGCGCGGCAAGTCGAGCGCACGCTTCGTCGCGACGGAGCCGGCCGCCTGCCCTACCCTCACCAAGGGGACGTTCGCCTACGACTTCGGCGACACCGGCGAGATGACGCCGCTGATGCCGATGTACACGCTCGGCCACACGTTCATACCGGCGCCGGTCCACGCCGGGGGCCTGCGGTACCACGGCGATGCGCCGTCCCTCTCGCTCCTGGTGAAGGCCGGGCACATGGAGGCGGAGGCGTACTCGCAGAACGCGGTGTTCGAGGCCGCGACGCAGTTCGCCCACACCCAGGGGTTCATCCCTGGGCCGGAGCCGGCGCACGCCGTCCGCGCGGTGATCGACGAGGCCGTCGCCGCCCGCGAGGCCGGGGAGGATAGGGTCATCCTCTTCAACCTCTCGGGCCACGGGTTCTTCGACCTCCAGGCCTACGACGACTACACGAACGGCCGGCTGCCGGAGGTGGAGTACCGCGACGAGCAGTTGACGGAGAGCCTCAAGTCGCTGCCGGAGGTGCCGATCCCCGGCTGATCGCGGCGGGGCCGCAAGCCGGTAGGGTGAGCGCATGAGCCCGTTCCGCGCGTCCGCCGGCTTGACCGAGCGCTGGGAGCACTTCCGGTTCGAGATCTCCGAGGGGGTCGGGACGATCACGTTCGACCGACCGGACCGGCTGAACGCGCTCACGTTCGACGTCTACGCCGACCTTCGGGACCTCATGGCCGAGGTCCCTCATCGCGGCGACACGCGGGTGCTCGTGATCACCGGGGCGGGGCGCGGGTTCTGCTCGGGGGGCGACGTGAACGAGATCATCGGTGCGCTCCAGGGCATGGACCAGCGTCGGCTGCTCGACTTCGCTCGCCTTACGGGCTCCGTCGTGAAGGGGATGCGGGAGTGTCCGCTACCGATCGTTGCCGCGGTGAACGGCGTGGCGGCGGGCGCGGGGGCGGTGATCGCGCTGGCCGCCGACTTCCGGCTCCTGGCTCGCTCGGCGAGGTTCGCGTTCCTGTTCACGAAGGTAGGGCTCGCCGGCACCGATATGGGATCGGCCTACCTGCTGCCGCGGGTGATCGGGCTCGGGCGCGCGACCGAGGTGCTGATGTTGGGCGATGACGTCCCGGCCGGGCGTGCGGTGGAGATCGGGCTGGCGAGCGAGGTCGTGGACGACGACGCGCTGCCCGACACGGCGGCGGCGCTCGCGCGCCGTCTGGCCGACGGGCCGGCCCTAGCGCATGAGGTGACGAAGATGCTGCTCTCGCGCGAGCAGGACATGGACCTGGGCGGTGCGATCGAGCTCGAGGCCGTCGCGCAGGCGTTCCTGATGAGGGGCGCCGACCACGCGGAGTTCTTCGAGGCGTTCACGCAGGGGCGACAGCCCAGGTGGACTGGACGGTGAGCGAGAGCCCCCACGAGATCCGCAACCCCGAGGGACTCGCGCCGGCCAGGGGGTTCTCGCACGCGGTGATCGCCGCACGTGGGCGGACGGTGTACCTAGGGGGGCAAACAGCCCACGGCCCCGACGGCGAGCTGCGCGGCGGCTCGATCGTCGAGCAGTTCGACGCCGCCGCCGCGAATGTCGTTACGGCCCTGGAGGCCGCCGGCGCGCGGCCGGAGCACCTCGCGTCGATGCAGATCTTCGTGACCGACGCGGGGGCGTACCGCGGTTCGCTTGGAGAGATCGGCGAGGCATGGCGCCGCCACTTCGGCCGCCACTACCCGGCGATGGCGCTGTTCGAAGTCTCGGGCCTGTTCGACCCCGAGGCGCGGGTAGAGCTCGTGGGCATCGCCGTGATCCCCGCGTGATCGGCGTCGACGCCTATCTCGACCGGATCGACCACGCGGGATCGCGCGAGCCCACCGCCGAGACCCTGCACGACTTGCAGGTGGCGCACATGCTCGCGGTCCCGTTCGAGAACCTTGACGTCGTGAGCGACGAGCCGATCGGGCTCGAGCGGGACGCGCTGTTCGACAAGATAGTGCGCCGACTTCGCGCACCAGTGCCGGGCCTTCGAGCGAGCGCCGGACTCGCCGTTCAGGCGCGGGCGGGTTTGCTCGCGGGCCACGCCGCAGGGAAGGATCACGCTGACCGACGATCGCTTGATCGCTAGCGGATGTGGTGGCGCTCGACCCGAGGGCCGGTGTCAGCCTCCGGCATCGTCGCTCGCCCGGAACAGCTCCCGGGCGATGATCTCGCGCTGGATCTCGGACGTGCCCTCGTAGATGCGCGTCGCGCGAACCTCCCGGTAGAGGTGCTCGAGGAGGTGGCCGCGCTCGAGGGCCACCGCCCCGTGGATCTGGATCGAGGCGTCGATCACGAACTGAGCGGTCTCGGTGGCGTAGAGCTTGGCCATCGCCGCCTCCTTCGTGGTGCGCTCGCCCGCGTCGTACGATGACGCGGCGCGGTAGACCAGCAGGCGGGCGGCCTCGACCCGGGTCGCCATCTCGGCGAGCTGGTGCGAGACGGCCTGGAACTCACGGATCGGCCTCCCGAAGGCCTCGCGCTTCCCCGCGTGCGCGATCGCTGCCCCGAGCGCGGCCTGCGCCATGCCGACGGCGGCCGCGCCCACGCTCGGGCGAAACAGATCGAGCGCGCTCATCGCGATGCGGAAGCCTTCGTCGACCTCGCCGAGGACGTGGTCGGCGGGGACGTGGACGTCGTGGAACTCGATCCGCCCGATCGGATGAGGCGCGAGCAACTCGAGCGGCTCGCCCGAGAGCCCATCCGAATCCCCCTGAACGACGAAGGCGGTGATGCCCTTGGCGCCGGCGTCCGGGGTCGTGCGGGCGAAGACCGTGTAGAAATCGGCGTCTGGAGCGTTCGAGATCCAAGTCTTCTCGCCGGTGAGTCGATACCCGCCGCCCTCGGGCTCGGCGCGCAGCCGAAGCGAGCCGGCGTCGGATCCCGCCTCTCGTTCAGTGAGCGCGAATGCGGCGACCGCCTCCCCCCTCGCGGCAGGAGCGACATATCCGGCGACGAGCTCGTCGGACCCGTGACGCAGGATGGGGTACGCGCCGAGCCCTTGGAGCGCGAGCGCGGTCTCCGCTTCCGTGCATCCATGGGCAAGGCCCTCCCGCAGGGCACACAGCTCGGTCGCCGACGCGCGGCCCTCGGTCGCGCCTCCGGCCTCCCGAGGGAACAGCCGCTGGAGGAGTCCGTGCTCGGCGAGGGCGCGCACGAGCGGCCGGTCGACCCGCCCCGGCTGCGCCGCGCGGGCGATGGGTTCGAGCACGTCACGCGAGAGACGCCGCGCTTCGAGCACGATCGAACGCTGCTCCTCAGAGCGCGCGAATGGGGTGTCGCTTTCCATAGCCAAGTCGGAACTGTAAGAGTGAGGGACGGAGAACGCTAGCGAAGGCCATCATCGGGAGGCGTCATGATCGTACGAAGAGCAGCCGACCTAAAGGGCAGCGAGGTCGACGTCCACGGCCCGGGCTGGTCGAGCCTGCGGTTGCTCGTTGCCGGAGACAGGATGGGTTTCACGATCACCGATGTGGTGCTCGAGCCCGGGATGGATCAGGTCCTCTGGTACAAGAACCACCTCGAAGCCTGCTACTGCCTCGAGGGCGAGGCTGAGCTCGAGGACTCATCGACAGGAACGACGCACGAGATCGAGCCGGGCACGCTTTACGCCCTCGACCAGCACGACCGGCATCGCCTGCGCTCGCGGACCCGCGCGCGGTTGATCTGCGTCTTCACGCCGGCCCTCGAGGGCTCGGAGGTCCACGACGAGGACGGGTCGTACAGGGCTCCGGCATCGAAGTAGGGGGCCGAACGCGTCCCCCATTTCAGGTGATAGCGTGTACGCTATCGTCATGATCGGATCGATGGTCCGGAGTGCGCGTCATCGGGCCGGGTTCAGCCAACGAGCGCTCGCGGCCCGGGCCGGCGTTTCGCAGTCGACGATCGCGCGGATCGAGACTGGTGACATCGACCCTCGCGCGAGGACGGTCCGGAGTCTCCTCCGTGCCTGCGACTACGACCTGTGGGTCGATCGCCGGCTTGGCCGGGGCGTCGATCGAAGCCAGATCCAAGAACGCCTCGCTCGTACACCGCGGGAGCGGCTCGAAGACTTGGTTAGGGCGGCGGCCGCCGTCGAGCGGATCCGCGGCCGAGTAGGCCGAGTACCCCGATGACGGCGTTCGACCCGATCCGTGCGGTGAGCGTGCTGAACGAGCACGGCATTCGGTTCGTCGTGATCGGCGGTGTCGCGGCCGCCGCGCACGGGTCCCCATCGGTGACCCAGGACCTCGACATCTGCTACGAGCGCAGCCCGGAGAACCTCGGGCGCCTCGCCGACGCACTTCTCGAGCTGGGCGCTCGGCTGCGGGGAGTGGACGATGACGTGCCGTTCCTTCTCGCTGCCGAGACGCTAGCGAACGGCGACCACTTCACGTTCTCGACGGATGCCGGCGACCTCGACTGCCTCGGCACGCCGGCAGGCACCACCGGGTACCGGGAGCTCGTGGCCAATGCCACCGCGATGGACATCGACGGTCTGACGATGGCCGTCGCGTCGCTGGAGGACATGATCCGCATGAAGCGAGCGGCGGGACGTCCGAAGGACCGTGTCGAGCTTGAGATCCTCGGTGCGCTTCGCGACGAAATCTCGGGCGACCCATCGCAGGAATAGGATGCCGTTGCTGCGCGAACGGTACGTCAGGAGGTCGGCATGACTGACTCGCCGTATTGGAATCCTCGGCACGAGACGATGCCGCGCGGAGAGCTGGAAGCGCTCCAGCTCCGCAAGCTCCGGAACGTCATCGAGTGGGCGGACTTGAAGGTCCCGTTCCATTCGAAGCGCCTTCGCGATGCTGGCGTCACTTCCGACTCCATCGGGTCCCTCGACGACATGCGGCGCATCCCGTTCATGACGCGCGACGAGTGGATGGAAGGCCAGATGGAGCACCCGCCCTACGGCCCGATCCTCGCCGCCCCGGAGGAGGCGGCCATCCGCTACCACATGACCTCCGGCACGACCGGGCGCACGCCGATCCGCGTTCTCGACTCCATGAAGGACTGGGAGTGGATCGCCGAGATGTGGTGCTACGGCCTGTGGGGGTTCGGCATCCGTCCGACGGACTCGGTGTTCGTCGCGTTCGGCTACAGCACCTTCATCGGGTTCTGGGGACTGCACTACGCATGCGAGAAGATGGGCTGCCTGGTCCTCCCCGGGGGCGCGATGACCACCGACCAGCGCGTGAAGCAGATCGTCGAGATGGGGGCGACGGTGGTCTGCTCCACGCCGACGTACGCGCTCCGCATGGCGCAGGAGGCGAAGACGCTCGGCGTCGACCTCGCCTCGAGCTCCGTGCTGCGGATGATCCTCTCGGGCGAGCCGGCCGGCTCGATCCCCGCCACCAAGGCGCTCATCGAAGAGCAGTGGGGGGCGAAGGCCGGCGACACCGCGGGCATGACCGAGCTCGGCACGATCATGATGTTCGAGTGCGAGCAGCAGCCCGGCGGCACGCACATCATCGAGGACCATTACATCGAGGAGGTCGTCGACCCGGACACGGACGAGCCCCTTCCGTACGGCGAGATGGGCGAGCGCGTGGTCACCTCGTTCGGGCGGGGGTTCATCCCGGTGCTGCGCTACCGGACCCGCGACTTCGTCGTGAAGATTCCGCACGATCGGTGCGACTGCGGCCGGACCTTCGACATCTACGAGGGCGGGATCCGCGGGCGCGTGGACGACATGAAGCTCGTGCGGGGAACGAACGTGTACCCGCGCGCGGTCGAGGCGCTGGTGCGCGAGCACGCGGAGATCGACGAGTTCCAGATCCACCTGTTCACCGAGGAGGGGATCCGCGACGAGATCGAGGTGCTGGTCGAGATCCCCGACGCGAACGTCGACTCCGCGCGGCTCCTCGCCGACTTGCAGAAGGAGCTGGCCGACGCGCACGAGGGCTTGCGGTTCGGCATGAAGCAGGTCGAGAACGGCACCCTGCCGCGCTTCGAGCTGAAGGCGAAGCGGCTGCTGGACGAGCGGATCGTCATCGGAACGGAGGGCGAGCGGAGGCAGACATGAAGAACGCGGCAGGGATCGAGCTCACCGAGGCGGAGGCCGCAGTGATGGAGTGCTACCGGAGCCTGGCAGCCACGCTCCGCGAGCACGGCGACGAGCTGCCGCCGTTCGCGAAGCGCAACGCCACGAAGGCGCTTGCCGCGCTGTGGCAGGTCGCGAACGGCCTGGACATGGACCCGGGCCAGGTCTACGAGCTGGGCGCCTGATCCTGGCTCCGGGCTCTGGACCGAATCACCCCGTGTAGACCCATCCGATCTCCTCGTTCGGCACCGCGATGGAAGCGTGGGTTTGTACGAACTTCCACTCTCCGTCCTCCCGGTGGAAGACGGCGCTCCAGCGAGGCGAGACCGATCCCCCATCCGGCATCGTGATCTTCAGGCGCGTCACCGCCCACCCGACGGTGCCCTCGCTGAACCCCTCGGTTTCCGAGGGAGAGAAGGTGACCTTGCCCGCGGATCCCTCAACCTCTCCACGCAAGAAGTCAGCGACCCGTGCTCCTGCGAACCACTCGTTTGGGTCGCTGCCGATCAGACGGGTCCCCGCTTCGCGCGAGACGTGCCGGTCGATCGCGGACGCGTCACCCGTCGATGCGGCTTCGAACCAGGCTCGGACAAGATCCTCCAGCTCGCTCGATCGCTCCATTGCCTCCCCCAGATCGGACTCGTCCGCGTCACCTATCACGGTGCGAGGAGGCTCGTCAACTCGGGCGAACCGCTTTGGCTGGGGACCGGGTATCCAAGACGCAGAGGTCGGCTCGGCCGGCGGCGAGGGCCGTATTCACCTGATCGAGCGTCGTGAGGTAGC
>JBQTIP010000142.1:0-6509 GCA_052388025.1 Actinomycetota bacterium | reverse complement strand
CCGACCTCCAGCCAGGCGGTCGGCGGCGCGGCGAACCCGAGCGGGTCGGGCGGCGGCGCGGCGACGGCTACCGGATCGAGGAGCAGGGTGCGCACCCCCTGGCCTGGGAGCGCCACGAGGCTGGTCCAGTTCAGGGCGGAGCCGGGCGGTCGAAGGACGGAGGGATCCGGGTCCACGCCGAAGAGCTCGGCCACCTCACCTCGGCCGCGTTCGAGCTGCACCTCCAGGTCCCTCTCAAGGCCGCCCGCCATGAGCGCCGGAAGCTGTGGGGCCGAGAATGGGAACGCGGACACGTCCACGCCTTCCGCGCTCACGATCTGCGCGAGCGCGGCGAGGGTCCTGGCCGCGACAACTGCGCCTCCCTGGCCCTCGGCGACCTTGCGCACGGTACCCGAGTCGACGACGGAATACCCGGCCGACATCCGCTGGAGTTGCATCAGCAGCGTCGGGGACACCACCACGTCGACGGCGGTCGGCCGCGGACCGGTGGCCAGCGATGCGAGCGCGCCGATCGCGCCCGCCAGCGGACCGCCTTTCGCAAGGGACTGCTCCAGCGCCGGGCTCCGGAACTGCCCATTCGGATCGAACTGGATCGGGGCGTGAAGGACGAAGGTCCAGGCGAGCGCTAGGGGCGTCTGGGGCGTCTTCACGATGAAGATCACCGGCGTTCGCAGGGCGGCCACCGGGATCCCGCCGCTGCGAAGGTCCACCTTGAGCGGATAGATCAGCGACTGCGTCCGGCTGATCCCCGGGAGCGACGACAGGTCGAGGTCGACGGCGAACCTCCTCACGGCGCCCGGCTCGAGCGCGTCCTCCCGGGGGCGCACCTCCGCATGGATCGCCACGACGGGGTCGTTGGCGAGGGACAGCTCGTAGGCGGTACGCGACCTGACCGGCGAGCCCAGGGTTAGGCCGATCGAGAGCTGCTCCAGAGCTACCTCTCCGGCATTCTGTGCCTGCACTTCGATCTCGAGCGTCGGCTGTTTGGGCGCGTTCCAGGAACTCTGCCGGACGAGGGTGAGCTGGACCGACCCGGGCTCCTGCGCGAGGGACGCGGGAGCGAGCAGGAGCAGCAGGAACGTGGCGAGGAGGGACGCAGCTAGCCGTTGCATGGCAGCGCGGCCATCCTAACCTCAGCCCCTGACCAGGGCCGCGATCTCGCGTGCGCCGTAGAGCACGGCAACGGCTCCGAGGGAGACCCCGACCGCGATGCGAAGCGAACGCTCGCGAGCCCCGAGGGCCAGCTTGGCGCCCATCCGAGCGCCGGGGATCACGCCGAGCGTGAGCACGACGAAGATCGGCCAGTCGATATGGCCGAGGGCCGCGTGCACGATCGTCCCGGGGATCACGAGGGCGGCGATGATGGCGAGCGAGGTCCCGAGGGCACGCTTCAACGGCATGCCGAGCAGCGTGGTCAGCACCGGCACCAGGATGATCCCGCCTCCCACTCCGAGCATCCCCGAGACGAAGCCCGCTGCGAACCCCGCGATCGCGTATTGCCATCCCGGCGTGCTGCCGCGCGCCCGGATCGCGTAGGCCTTCCCGCGGGCGACCTGGGCCGCCGTGAGCCCGATCAACGCTGCCGTCACGACAAGGAGTGCGTGCGGGTTGACAAGGCCGGTGAGCGCCGCTCCGCCGACGGCCCCCACGGTTCCCGGGCCGACGGCCCATGCGGCCGCCCGGAAGCTCACCTCGCCCGCCCGCCGGTAGGTGAGCACTCCGACCAGCGCCGTGGGGAAGATGACCGGCAGGGGCGTGGCGACCGCCTCGATAGCGGTGCCACCCAGGAGGATCTGGATCGCCGGGGTCGTGACGATGCCGCCGCCGACGCCGAACAGCCCGGCGCCGACGCCGGCGACGAGCCCGATCAGGATCCCGAGCGCGGCGATCGCCGGGCTCATGCGAGGCGTTCGGCCGCGCGGGCCAGGACCTCCCGCTCGCCCTTGTAGGTTGCCCGAGACTTAGCCCGAGCAAGGGGGAACCATCGGACCTCCTCCATCTCCTCGTCGTGCCGCGAGATGTTCCCTCCGGTCGCCCGCATGAGATAGAAGTGGACGGCCTTGCGCACGCGCACACCTTCCCAGACGTAGAAGTATCGGATCTCCCCGAGCGAGTCCTCGATCTCCGCCTCCAGGCCGGTCTCCTCAAGGACCTCCCGGATCGCGGCCGCCTCGGGCGCCTCCCCCGGCTCGATTTCCCCCTTGGGCAGCCCCCAGGCCAGATCGCCCCGCCTGGTGCGGCGGGAGGCGAGGGCGACCTGAAGCTTGCCGCCCTCGCGACGGTACACGACGCCCCCGGCCGAGACCTCGCTTCGGGTCTTCAATCGCCCTGAGCGTTCCCCAGCACCGGGAAGGCGACGTGTTCCATCGGCGGATTCTATGCGGCGATCGGGTGGTTCCCTGCCGCGGGCTTCTTCCCGATCGGGGCTCAACATTGGCGCGTGCGCGCCCGAAAGATAAGGAGAAACCGATCGAGGAGTGATCTGACATGGACGTGATCGAGCTGCTCAGGTACACCGTCGAGATGGGCTCGAGCGACCTCCACCTGAAGGCCGGGAACGTCCCGTACATCCGGGTGGACGGCGAGCTGCAGCCCGCGCCGTATCCAATCGTGCAGCCGGAGGACACGGAGGCGGCGGCGCAGGCGCTGATGCCCGAGGCGAAGGCGAGGGAGTTCGCCGAGACCTTCGAATCCGACTTCGGATACTCGCTGACCGGCGTGGGCCGGTTCCGGGTGAACGTGTTCCGGCAGCGCGGCATGACCGGCCTCGCCATCCGCCGGGTTCGCTCCGAGGTGCCGACGTTCGAGGAGCTGCGGCTTCCCCCAGTTATCAAGACCCTCGCCGACTCTGCGCGAGGGCTGATCCTGTTGACGGGGCCGACGGGCACCGGCAAGACGACGACGATCGCGTCGATGATCGGGCACATCAACAGGACGCGTCGGACCCACATCGTGACGATCGAGGACCCCATCGAGGTCGTCCACGACGACGACAAGTCGATCATCCAGCAGCGAGAGGTCGGCATCGACACAGAGTCGTACGGCTCGGCGCTGAAGCGGGTGGTCCGGCAGGATCCGGACGTGATCTTCGTAGGCGAGATCCGCGACTCCGAGTCGGCGCTGTCGGCGATCCAGGCCGCGGAGACCGGCCACCAGGTGATCTCGACCATGCACACGATCGACGCCACGGAGACCGTGAACCGGATCCTCGACCTGTTCCCGGCGCAGCAGCAGCGCGAGGTCCGGACCTCGTTCGCCGGGGCGTTGAGGGGCATCGTGTGCCAGCGGCTGGTGTCGAGGGCCGACGGCAAGGGGCGCGTGCCGGCGGTCGAGGTTCTGGTGGCGAACGGGCGCGTGTACGAGCGGATCATCGACCCGGAGGCCACCATCACGCTCCAGGACGTCATCGCCGAGGGCGAGTACTACGGCATGCAGACCTTCGACCAGGCGTTGGTGAAGCTGGTCGTGGAGGGGATGGTGACCGAGGACGACGCCCGGCTCGCGTCCAGCCACCCGCACGACTTCAACCTTGCCCTCCGGGGCGTTATGACGCGAGGGGTTCGGCAGCTCGCCTGAGGCGGAGGTCGTGGCTAGTCTGAGAGAGACTAGTCCCGTTCGCCGGCCGCCAGCTTCGCCGCGCGCTCGAACGGGTGCCGCCGGTAGCCGAACGGGATCGCGAGCAGCAGGTAGGCCGGGATGAACAGCGGCCCCCACCGGCAGTACTGGCGGATGTGGTGCCGCTCGTGAGCGAGGAGCGTGCCGGCGACCGGCACGGCGGACAGGATCACGAATCCGATCGTCATCGCCGAGCGGTTCATCTTCGAAAGGACCCACGTGATCCCGCGTGGTCCCCGATCGAAGACCAGGGCGCCGCCGGCGAGCCTCGGCCGTTGGAACGTGAGCAGGCCGAGCAGGACGCCGAGCACGGTGTTCGGTAGCGTCCACACGAAGCCGAGCGCGACTGCCATGGCGGGCACGCTACAACGGCGGGAGGGCCGCCGGCCGGGGGTATCCTCTTTCGGTCATGGCCGATCCGACGCGCCCCCACCAGGGGGCCGTCCTCGAGGTCCCTCCCATCGCCACCGAGCTTGGCGATCGCTTCCGCATAGCCGGGCACGAGCTCTACCTGGTCGGGGGTGTCGTGCGTGATCTGCTCATGGGCCGCGAACACGACGACCTCGACTTCGCCACCAGCGCCATGCCGCGCGAGACCACGCGGCTGCTCCAGGGATGGGCCGACCAGCGCTACCACGTCGGCGTCCGCTTCGGCACGGTCGGAGCGAGGAAGGACGGCCGCGTGTTCGAGATCACGACCTTCCGAGAGGAGGAGGTCTACCCGGAGGACCAGCGCAAGCCGGCCGTGACGTTCGCGAAGGACGTCGGGACCGACCTCTCCCGTCGCGACTTCACGATCAACGCCATGGCCGTCCGCCTTCCGCAGGGCGAGTTCGTCGATCCGTTCGGCGGCGTCAAGGATCTCGCGGACGGACGGCTGGACACTCCGCTCGCGCCCGACGTCTCGTTCTCGGACGACCCGCTGCGGATGCTCCGCGCGGCGCGCTTCGCCTCGACGCTGCGGATGAAGCCGACCCCCCGCGTCGTCGACGCGATCCGGCGCATGCACGGCCGGCTCGCGATCGTCTCGGCCGAGCGTGTCTCCGACGAGCTCGCCAAGCTTCTGCTCGGGGCCGATGCCGCGCGCGGGCTGGAGCTGGTGGTCGCCTCGGGACTCGCCGAGGAGTTCCTGCCGGAGCTGCCCGCGCTCCGCCTGGAGCAGGACCCGGTGCACAAGCACAAGGACGTGCTGCATCACACTTTCGCCGTCGTCGAGCGCTGCGAGCCCGACCTGGCTCTGCGACTGGCCGCGCTGCTCCACGACGTCGGGAAGCCGCGAACGCGCCAGTACACCGACGAGGGCGTGCGATTCCACCACCACGAGGTGGTCGGCGCGCGGATGGCCGAGGAGCGCCTGCGGGCCCTTCGCTACCCGTCGGCGGTGGTCGACGATGTGCGGAAGCTGGTGGAGATGCACCTCCGGTTCCACGGCTACGGTGTCGGGTGGACCGACGGCGCCGTACGGCGCTACGTGCGCGACGCCGGGCCGCTGCTCGACAAGCTCAATCAGCTCACGCGCGCTGACTGCACCACGCGAAACCCGTTCCGTGCCAAGCAGCTCGCGTCGATGCAGGACGATCTGGAGGAGCGGATCGCGACGCTCGCCGAGGAGGAGAACCTGGACGCCATTCGACCTCCGCTCGACGGGCGCGAGGTCATGGAGCGCCTCGGTATCCAGCCCGGCCCGCTCGTCGGTGAGGCGCTCGAGCACCTGATGGAGCTCCGGATGGAACGGGGACCCATCGAGACGGAGGAGGCGCTCCGGCTCCTCGACGCCTGGGCCGCGGAGCGGGGCCTCGCCCGCTGAGCTCCCCGGGCGTCTTCGAGAGCCGCAACTTCCGGCTGTTCTTCATCGGGCAGCTGATCTCGAACACGGGGAACTGGCTGCAGCTCGCGGCCCAGGCGATCCTGGTGAAGCAGCTCTCCGGCAGCTCCTTCATGGTGGGTGCGACCACCGCGGCGCTCTTCGTGCCGGTGTGGTTCTTCGCGCTGCCCGGAGGCCGTCTCGCCGATACCTTCGACCGCCGCCGTGTGCTGGTGGCCACGCAGGTGCTGGCACTCGTTGCCACCGGGGCGCTCGCCGTTCTCGCCGCGCTGGGGAAGGCGACCGTGCCGGCGGTGATGGCCGTCGCCGCGCTGGTCGGCATCCAGTACGCGATCTCGATCCCGGTGATGCAGGCGCTCCTGCCGTCACTCGTCCGGCCGGATCAGGTCGGACAGGCGATCGGGATGAACTCGATCACGTACAACATCGGGCGCGTCATCGGACCGGCGGTCGCCACGGCGGTCGTGGCGACGATCGGGTTCGGGCCCTCGTTCGGCCTGAACAGCCTCTCGTTCGTGGCGCTCATCGCGGCGCTCCTGATGATGCGTCCGAGGGTCGACCCGGCGCCCGCGGCGGCGAGCGGCGGGTCGATCCGCGAGGCCTTCGCCTACGTCCGGGGCGACCAGCGGGTTCGACTCATGCTCGTCGGCGTCTCGGCGGTAGCGATCGCGATGGCGCCGATGGTCACACTCGGCCCGACGTTCGCTCGTGACGTGTTCGAAACGCGCACCGCGAACGCCGGCTTGCTGCTTTCGGGATTCGGCATCGGCGCCATCGCTGCGGCCGCCGCTATCACGCGCGCGTTCCGCGCCGACGACCGAGCGAGCTACCGCCTGCTCGCGCCCGGCGGGCTCGCGTTCGCCGGCGGGCTCGCGGCCTTCGCTCTGGCCCCGTCGTTCGCGTTCGGTGTCGCGGCGCTCGTGATCGGCGGCGTCGGGTTCATCCTCACTCAGGTCACGTGGACCACCGGGATCCAGCAGGAGGTGCCCGATGATCTCCGTGGTCGCGTGATGGGCCTCTGGACGCTCGCCTTCCTCGGGATCTGGCCGATCGCGGCGCCGCTCGCGGG
>JBQTIP010000141.1:0-4034 GCA_052388025.1 Actinomycetota bacterium | reverse complement strand
CAGCTCCCCCGCGATCTCCACGAAGTCCGCCGCCATGCCCAGGATGGAGCCGAGGGGCTCCAGCCGGCCGTAGCTCACCCACTGATTGCCGATCTTGACGCTGTACGGTTGCCAGCCCGTGAGCCGCAGCGTGCGCTTGAGGTCCGGGTCGGTCGGCCCGCCTCCGGTGATAATGCCGTCATAGGCGAGCACGCCGGTAAAGGCCATCATCATGGAGCCGGTGTAGATGCGAGCGAGGGCCAGCTCCCGCTCGACCCCGCCAGCCTGGAGGGCACGGCGGACGGAGGGGAGCAGCGGCGCGGCCGGCGTCCGCTCCAGGGTGAACTTGAAGATGTTCTGCGGGGTCCTGGTGAACGGGACGACGAATTGCCCCACCGGGGTCTGCGAAAAGGCAGAGATGGCCTCGGCGGTCTTGCCCTCCAGCCCCCGCGTGAAGGTCACATACTGCGCGAAGTCCGTAGCCGCCGCCTTCAGGTGAGCCGGCGGATTGGTGAGGAGTGCCTGCTCCAGCTCGGCCACGCGAGCGGTCAGCCCGAGCCCCTCTAGGCCCTCGGCGCGCGCTGTCTGATACGCTTCCCGGCGGGCCAGCGCCCGCAGCTCGGCGGAGAAGCCGATGGCCTTGAAGAAGTCGTCCGCCGCCATGAGCGCCCGGCCCGGTGCGTTAATGAGCGTCTCGACCGTATCCAACCAGGAGCCGAAGTCGCCGAGCTTCTCCCGAATGACGCGGGCGAAGACCTGCTCGCGGCGGCCGAGGCGCCCTTCGAGCTTCACGGCCTCGCCCAACATCTCCGGGACTTCGCCCCGGAAGCTCTTGGCCGCGAGGCGCATGGCGTCCCCCCAGGACTGGACGACGCCCGTGAGCATGGCGGAAGTCTCCCCCGGAGCGACTAGGCCGGTGCCGAACTTCTCGGCCGCAAACCGCTCGAAGATGGTCTCCCCCAGCGCCGTGGTGTTGCCGAAGGCGTTGGCCGCGAACGTGCGCGGTCCAGAGAGCAGGCCGTTGACGCGCACCTCGACGAAGAGATCCCACCAGCCGGGTTTCGTGAGGTTGCGCGCGACCTGCGTCAACTCCTGGAGGGACTTCATCTCCGCAAACTGCTTCGCCACTTGCTCCCGGGTGAGCCCGCCTTCGGCCTTCTGGAGCGCCTTGGTCGCCTGCTCGATAAACTTGCGCTTGCCGACGATGGGATCGCCGAGAATCCGCAGGGTCCGGCCCGCCTCCGCCTCAACGCCTAGGCGCAGCGGCTCAATATGCGCGAAGGTGGAGAGCTGGTCCATGAAGGTTTCCCAGGTCGTGTCACCCGACAGGAAGCCTCGGCCCAGCGTTTGGAGCTTGCCAGCGGACTCCGAGACTACCTCGATCAAGGCCACGGCCTCGGTATCGTTCAACGTGGCGCCCGGGTACAGGGTCCGCAGATACTCGGGGGTCATTTTCCCCTGGGGGAAAGCCTCCTGCGCCTCGTCTATGGCCTGCTGGACCGGGCGAGTCCCGCGCCGCTGTCGCTCGACGGCACTCTCGAAGCGTTTGCTGATGGCGGTCACGTCGTCCGCCTCTGGCAGCTTGACCGGCTTCACCCCGGGGGCGCGCACGGGCTCAGGGCGGGGGATGCCCTCCACGGCTTCCGCCGCACGCACCCCCGCACCGCCGGCGCGCTTCGCCGACCGCATCAACTTGGCAGCCTGGAAGATGCCGTCGAACACGCCGCCAAGTACCAGCCCCTCCAGGGCATTCTTCAGCCGGCCTTCTGCCTGCGTATCGTCGGGGGACGCGGCCAGGAAGTCGGTAATTGGATTCCGTAATGCTGGCGCCAACTCCTTCAGGAGGTTGCTCACTCTGTGCTGCGAGGGATCGAACACGGTCAGATCGGCGAGGGCACCGGCCGCCATGCCGCGCACGAGGGAGCCTGTGATACCGAGGCCCTTGGCGACCTTGAGGCCGGGGAGGAAGCCCGTGAGGAACTGGGCCGCGCCGCGGGTGAGGCCGCCGGTCACGGTCACCGACCCCGCCACTTCGGGGATCTCCACCTGCACCCTCCCCAGGCCGAGCGCCTTCTCCACGTCACCGACAAAGGTCTTCTCCCGGAGCAGGTTGCCCAGGGACTCCACGGCCTGCCCCGCCTCCACAACAGCATCGCGCACCCCGCCGACCACCTGGAGCGGCACGTCGGCGAGGATGCCCCGGCCGCCAGGCGGAGGGGCCACGGGAGGCGCGGGGACGGTGAGAGCAGGGTCGGGCTCCCCGCGCTCGATGGCCTCCAGGCGCTCCTGCGCCCGACGCAGCGGATCGTGAAAGCGAAACCGCTCCTCGATGCGCTCGGTCAGCTCCTCTTCGTGCGTGTCCAGGTGGGGCATCGCGTCCCTTTCTACGGTGTGATGATCGGCGTGAACTCTTCAGCCCCCGTCGAGGTCGGTTTCGGCTTCGGCTTGCGCGGGAGCATCGCCTCGGCCACCCGCAAGAGGAAGCGGGCCTCGTCCTCTGACACGCGCCCGATGCGGACGCGGCGGGCGATCTCCAGCTCGGCGTCCTCGAAGGTCTTGCTCCCGAAGAGGGCACCTTCCTGCACAGCCTCGGGGACAAGGAAGTTGCGCCACTTCTCAACGAGCGACTGCGCGACGCGCCGGGCGTCAAAGGGCTGCCCCTGCCTCCTGGCGGACTCCTCCAGGTCGTAGAACTCGATGGTCGCCAGGTTGACGGCGCTGTTCTGGCGCTCATTATCCGCGCCGGTCATGCGGTCCACGCCAGGGACCTTGATGATGAGTCCGCGCCTGATGAACTGCTCCGCGTCCGTCAGGGCTGCCCGCTCCATCGCCGAGCGCGGCTCGCGCTGGTCCCGCTCCTGAATGGCCGTGAGCAGCCGGTTCGTGTCGGAGGCGTTGAGAGCGCCAGCATCGGAGGCCCCGACGACCTCCTGGGCCAGCAGCGGATCGCCCACGCCACGCAGGCGGCGATCATACTCCTGGACGACGGACGGCGTGGAAGCGAACAGGTCGCCCCGCGCCCGGGCCGTCTGGAGTGCGCGAACCGAGTTGAAGGTGTTGTCGAACTCATCGCCAAGGTCCTGCGCCCGGTCCATGAGGTGTCGCGTCACATCTTCCCCGGCGATGGAACGGCGGATAAACTCCTGGCTGAGCGTGCGATGTTGTTTCTTCTCCAGCCGCTCTTCCTCGGCGGCCTGGACGCGCCGCCGCTCGTCGAGGAAGACGATGCGCGCTTCGGCCCGCTTATTCAGCGTCAGGCGCTCCTCCGAGCTGAGGTCCTGGAACTCCGGCCCGACCAGCCGCTCCAGGAAGCCCGCCGGGTCCACGTACAGCTCCTGCTCCGCGCGGCCGATCCGCACCGCCTTCCGGAAGCGTTCGCTCATTCCGAAGATTTCTTCGGCCTTCCAGAGCCCGAGACCCTGCGCCTCCGAGAGGGCCTCCACCCCGGCCTGCAACTCCGCCTCGGCGTCCCTCGGGTCGGGCGCCTCCACCGCCGCGCGATGCCGGCGGTCGAGCTGTGAGAGGACAGCGGCGCGGCCTTGATCGGAGAGAATCTTGGTCTCGTACCGGCGGGATTCGCGGAAGCGCGTCAGGCCCAGCTCCCTGAGGCGCGGGACGAGGCGCTCCTTGACGGCGGGAGTGCTGGCTTCGGAGAGGTGGCGCTTGGCGATTTCCTGCGCGGCCTCGGCCACCTTCAAGCTATGGGTCGCCGGGTCGGGCTGACTCTCGAATTCGAGAATGCGCTCGTGCAGCTCGGTCTCGAACTCGGCCTCGCGGGTCCGGGCTTCGATGGCGTTGCGATTGTCCGCCTTGAGGATCTCCGCCTCGGCAAGCAGGCCGGCCACGCGCTGCCCTTGCTGGCCCAGCGCGGCCAGGGCGTGGGGGACGAGCTGAGACGCTTCGACCCGACCACGAGCGGGCTGAGCGATGATGTCGCTCTCGAACCTCGGTATAACTGGACTCATGGCTCAGGCTCCTGTCTTGCCGCGAGAGAGGTTGCGCGCGAGTTCGAGGAGACGCAGGGCAAGTGCTGGGGAGTTGCCGAGGCCGCGATC
>JBQTIP010000140.1:0-2656 GCA_052388025.1 Actinomycetota bacterium | reverse complement strand
CGAGCGAGATCGAGCCGAAGTGGCAGGCCGTCTGGGAGCAGGAGGGCCTTTACCGGGCCGACGACGAGGACGAGGCACGGCCTCGGTTCTACGCGCTCGACATGTACCCGTACCCCTCGGGCGACCTACACATGGGGCACGCCGAGGCGTTCTCCGGCGGCGACGCGGTCGCGCGGTTCGCTTGGATGCGCGGCCGCAACGTGCTGCATCCGATCGGTTGGGACGCATTCGGACTCCCGGCCGAGAACGCGGCCATCAAGCGCGGCATCCATCCCAAGGAGTGGACCGACGCGAACATGGAGCAGCAGGCGAGGTCGTTCAGGCGCATGGGGATGTCGTTCGACTGGTCCCGCCGACTCGCCACGTGCGATCCCGCGTACTACCGGTGGACGCAATGGCTGTTCCTCAAGCTCTTCGAGCGCGGGCTGGCGTATCGGAAGACGGCGCCGGCCAACTGGTGCCCGAACGACCAGACGGTGCTCGCGAACGAGCAGGTGATCAACGGGCGCTGCGAGCGCTGCGACGCGCAGGTGGTGCGCAAGGATCTCACGCAGTGGTTCTTCAAAATCACGGACTACGCCCAGCGGCTGCTGGACGACATGGACGAGCTGGTCGACTGGCCGGAGCGCGTGATCACGATGCAGCGCAACTGGATCGGCCGCTCGGAGGGAGCGGCGGTCGAGTTCGAGATCGCGGAGACCGGCGACCGCGTCGAGGTGTTCACGACGCGCCCCGACACACTCTGGGGCGTGACGTTCTTCGTGTTCGCGTTGGAGCACCCGCTGGTCAAGAGCCTGGCCGAGGCGGGCGGCTCGGTGGCCGAGGCGGGCGCCCTGCTCGACCGGTTGCAGGCCACGCCGCTCACGAACCGGGAGCAGGCGGAGAGCCGCGAGGGGGTGCGGCTCGGTGTGCGGGCGGTCAACCCGGTGAACGGCGAGAAGGTGCCTTGCTTCGTCGCGCCGTACGTGCTGATGGAGTACGGGACAGGCGCGGTCATGGGGGTCCCCGCCCACGATCAGCGCGACTTCGAGTTCGCCAAGAGGCAGGGGCTGCCGATCCGGGTGGTGGTTCAGCCGGAGGGGGAGGCCCGCGACGCCGATTCCATGTCGGAGGCTTACGACCACGAGGGCGTCATGGTGAGCTCCGGACCCTTCGACGGCGTGCGCTCGCCCGAGAGCATCGGGGCGGTCACGCGATGGCTGGAGGAGCAGGGGAAGGGACGCGCTGCGGTCACGTTCCGGCTTCGCGACTGGCTGATCTCGCGTCAGCGGTACTGGGGCGCGCCGATCCCGATCATCCACTGCCCGGAGCACGGCGGGGTCGCGGTGCCCGAGGAAGACCTGCCGGTGGTGCTGCCGCACGACGTCGACTTCCGGCCCGGGGGCGAGTCGCCGCTCGCCCGCCACGAGGGCTTCGTGAACGTCGCCTGCCCAACGTGCGGGAAGGCCGCTCGGCGCGACACCGACACGATGGACACGTTCGTGGATTCCTCCTGGTACTTCTTCCGCTACTGCCGGCTGGAGGAAGGGCGGGCGATCGATCCGGAGGCCGTCGCGCGGTGGATGCCGGTCTCGCAATACACGGGGGGCGTCGAGCACGCGATCCTGCACCTGCTGTACTCGCGCTTCTTCACGAAGGTGCTCTACGACATGGGCCTGATCGGCTTCACCGAGCCGTTCCCGAGGCTCATGAACCAGGGCCAGGTGATCTACGGGGGCGCCTCGATGAGCAAGAGCAAGGGCAACCTCGTAGCGCCGATGCCGGTGGTCGAGCGGTGGGGGGCCGACACGATGCGGCTCATCATGCTGTTCGCAGGTCCGTTCGAGGACGACATCGACTGGAAGCTGATCGCTGGCGACCCCGACCGGCGTCCCGGCGTGAACAGCTGGTTGGGCCGCGTCTGGACCGCGGCGTTCGAGGCGGCGGCGCGCTCGGAGCCCGACCCTCCGGACCTCGTGCGCCTGACCCATCGGACGGTGAAGGGAGTCACCGAGGACCTCGAGCGGTACCGGTTCAACACGGCGATCTCGAAGCTGATGGTCCTCACGAACGAGGTCCGCAAGACGCTCGATGCCGGCGGCGGCGGCCGCGCGGCGACCGCGGCCCTCGTCCAGCTGCTCGCGCCCATGGCGCCGTTCATCGCCGAGGAGCTCTGGCGAGAGGCGATGGGGAACGACACGAGCGTTCATGTGTCGGCGTGGCCTTCCTTCGACCCGGACCTGGCCCGCGAGGAGCGGGTCGTGCTGGTCGTGCAGGTCGACGGCAAGGTCCGTGACCGGCTGGAGGTCGACGCGGGCGCAGACGAGGAAACCTGCCGGGAGCTCGCCCTGGCTTCGGAGAGGGCGAGGCACGCGATCGCGGAACGCGAGGTCGTGAAGGTCATCGTCCGCGCCCCGCGCCTGGTGAACTTCGTCACGTCGGGCGGCTGACTTGCCACGCGCAGTGTGATCTGGCTCACAGCGCGTCCTCGATCGTCCTGCTAGGTTCCCGGGCCTGACTTCAAGCTCCCCCCGCGCATCTGCTCGTCCGGAGGTTGGGCGTTGTCTGGGGAGTCTCTCCGTGAACGGCTGTCGGCGCTCTCGCGAGCGGAGCTCGTCGGGCTGGCCGCGGTACTGGCCGTCACGCTCGGGGGGGCAGGGCTCTGGTACGTGCGGTC
>JBQTIP010000139.1:0-19778 GCA_052388025.1 Actinomycetota bacterium | reverse complement strand
AGCGAGGGCCTCGGCTTCTTCAAGATCGCGCTGCTCGTCTTCGCCGGCATCTCGCTGTTCGTGGGCGCTTTCATCATCTTCAACACATTTTCGATCATCACGGCGCAGCGGACGCGCGAGCTGGCGCTGCTCCGGGCCCTGGGGGCGAGCAAGCGACAGGTGATGACATCGGTCCTGGTCGAGGCGGCGGCCACCGGGCTGTTCGCCTCGCTCGTCGGCGTGGGCGCCGGGTTGCTGATCGCCCTCGGCCTCCAGGGGCTCTTGTCGGCGTTCGGCATCGACCTGCCGAGCACGGCGACGCAGCTCCTACCACGGACCGTCATCGTCTCGATCCTCGTGGGGACCACCGTGACCCTGGTGTCGTCGATCCTTCCTGCGAGGAGGGCGGCCGCGGTCGCACCCATCGAGGCGATGCGAGACGCGCAACGTGCTCCGGCGGGGGCCTCGCTCCGGCGAGGGCTCATCTCCGGGATCGTGGTGACCGGGATCGGCTCGGCCGCGCTTGTGTATGGGCTCTTCCGGGCCACGTCCAACGCCGCACAGCTGATCGGGCTCGGCGCCGCCGGTACGTTCGTCGGTGTAGCCATGCTCTCCCCGCTGGCGGCGCGGCCGTTGGCCGCCGCGATCGGCAGCCCGCTTCCCAGGCTCGGGATGGCGGGCAAGCTCGGCCGCGAAAACGCGATGCGGAACCCTCGCAGGACGGCCTCCACCGCCGCCGCGCTCATGATCGGTCTCGGGCTCGTGAGCATGGTCACGATCCTGGCCGCTTCTCTGAAGGCGTCGTTCGACGCCGCGCTCACCGAGACGCTCAAGGCGGATTTCACCATCACCACGACATCGTTCACCCCGTTCAGCCCCGAGGTGGCGAACCTGGTTCGGGCGCGCCCCGAGCTGGCCGCGGTTGCCGAGTTTCGCCAGAACGGGTTCCGAGTCGAGGGAGCCACCAGCTTCGTCACCGCGGTGGACCCGGCCACCATCGAGCAGGCGGCGACGCTGGATCTGGTGGAGGGGAGCGTTGCGTCCTTGTCCGAGGGTTCCATCCTCGTTCACCGAGACGTCGCAGCCGATCACGGCTGGAGCCTCGGCGACGTGGTTCAGGCGGAGTTCCCGAGCACCGGGAAGCAGGGCCTCGCGGTGGGCGGGATCTACGCCGAGAACCGGCTGGTCGGCGACTACGTCATCTCGATCGAGACCTACGAGCGGAACTACACGGAGCAGTTGGACACCTTCGTCCTCGTCAAGGGAGCGCCCGGCGTCCCGATCGGCGACGTCCGCGATGCCCTCGACCAGGCGGTCGGTGAGTTTCCGAACATCGAGGTGCAGGACCAAGCGGCGTTCCGCGAGCAGCAGGCCGGCTTCATCAACCAGCTGCTCGGACTGGTGACGGCGCTCCTCGCGCTGGCCGTGCTGATCGCCCTGTTCGGCATCGTGAACACGCTCGGACTCTCCATCTTCGAGCGGACCCGCGAGCTGGGGCTCCTGCGAGCGGTAGGGATGACGCGGGGGCAGGTGCGGTCGATGATCCGGTGGGAGTCCGTGATCATCGCCGTACTGGGAGCCGTGCTGGGGATCGCGATCGGAGTCCTCTACGGTTGGGCCATGCAGCAGGCCCTGGCCGGCGAAGGGGTCACCGAGCTCTCGGTCCCGGGAGTGCAGCTGCTCCTGTACCTGGTCCTCGCAGGTTTGGCCGGCGTCCTTGCCGCGGTGCTGCCGGCGCGCCGGGCCGCCAAGCTAAACGTCCTCGAGGCCATCTCGTACGAGTAGGCGCGGCCGGCCGATATCATGGCCGCCATGCCCACGCTCAAGCTGCCGGACGGCACGGCCATCGAGCTCCCCGAGGGTGAGCCGATCGGCTCCGCTCTGCCCTCCGAGGCCGTCGCGGCGCGGGCCGACGGCGCCCTCGTGGACCTCGCGTTCGTGCCCGAGGGCGACGCCGCCGTGGAACCCGTGCTTCCCGCAGACCCCGAGGGCCTGCACGTCCTCCGCCACTCGGCCGCGCATGTAATGGCCCAGGCCGTGTGCGACCTCGTGCCGCACGCCCGCTATGCGATCGGACCGCCGATCGAGGACGGCTTCTACTACGACTTCGAACTCGCGGAGGCCCTGACTCCGGACGACCTGCCGAAGATCGAGGCGAGGATGGCCGAGATCGTCGCGGCGAACCAACCGTTCATTCGGGAGGAGCTCTCCCGCGACGAGGCTCTCGCGCGCTTCGCCGACCAGCCGTACAAGCGAGAGATCATCGAGGGCCTCGATGAGGCCGAGGGCGCGGTCGGCGACCGGATGTCGGTGTATCGCAACGACGGCTGGTCCGACCTGTGCCTCGGGCCACACGCGCCGTCGACCGAGCGGATCGGCGCGTTCAAGCTGCTCAAGCTGGCCGGGGCGTATTGGCGAGGCGACGAGGCCAAGCCGATGCTGCAGCGGATCTACGGAACGGCGTGGCCGACGCAGGAGGAGCTGGACGACTACCTCCATCGCGTGGAGGAGGCGGAGCGCCGCGACCACCGGAAGCTCGGCCGCGAGCTCGACTTGTTCTCCTCGCCCGACGAGCTCGGGCCCGGGCTCTGGGTGTGGCATCCGCGCGGGGGCATCTTCCGCAAGGAGCTCGAGGACTACGTCCGAAACCTCCACGTGGAGCGTGGGTACGACCTCGTCGTGACGCCCCACATCGCGCGCTCCGTGCTCTGGGAGACCTCCGGCCATCTGGAGAAGTTCCGCGAGAACATGTACCCGCCGATGCGAGACGAGGCGAACGACTACTACGCCAAGCCGATGAATTGCCCGTTCCACGTGCTGATCTACAAGTCGCGCACTCGCTCGTATCGCGAGCTCCCGATGCGGCTCTCCGAGCTCGGGACGATCTACCGGCACGAGCGGCTTGGGACGCTCCACGGACTGCTGCGCATCCGGGGCGGCACGCAGGACGACTCGCACATCATCTGCACGCCCGAACAGCTCGTGGACGAGATCCTCGGCGTGTTCGACCTGACGCTGGAGATCCACCGGACGTTCGGGTTCGACGATCCCGTCGTGAACCTGTCGACGAAGCCTGCGGGAATCGCCATCGGCGACGAGTCGATGTGGGCCCGGGCGACCGACGTCCTCCGGACGGCCCTAGATCGGAGCGGCCTCGCGTACGAGGTGGCCGAGGGGGAGGGCGCGTTCTACGGGCCGAAAGTGGACTTCCACTTCCGCGACGCGATCGGCCGCCTGTGGCAGCTCACCACGGTGCAGTGCGACTTCGCGCTGCCCGAACGATTCGACATGGAGTACATGGGCGAGGACAACCAGCGCCACCGTCCCGTGATGGTCCATCGAGCGATCCTCGGGACGCTCGAGCGGTTCAGCGGCGTGCTGATTGAGCACTACGCGGGCGCGTTCCCGTTGTGGCTCTCGCCCGAGCAGGTCCGGCTCGTGCCGGTGGCCGACCGGCATGTCGAGCGCGCGGAGGAGCTCGCGGCGCGCCTTCGCGACGTCGGATTGCGCCCGTTCGTCGATGACAGTCACGAGACGGTCGGCAAGAAGATCCGGGAGTCCCAGCTGCAGAAGAGTCCGTACACGCTGGTCGTCGGCGACAAGGAGATCGAATCGGGCGCAGTGTCCGTGCGCGATCGCCTCGGGAACGAGACGAGGGGCGTCCCGTTCGAGACGTTCGTCGAGCGGCTGGTGCGCGAGGCCTCCACCCGCGCGCTCGAGCAGACCACTTTCGGGGACTGATCGCGTGGAGCATCTCTGGACGCCCTGGCGGATGGAGTACATCCAGGCCGCCAAGGGCGAGCCTGAAGGCTGCGTCTTCTGCGAGCTCCCGGAGAAGGACGACGACGCGCAGGTCCGGATCCTCAAGCGGGGGGGGCGGGGCTTCGTGATCCTCAACTCGTACCCCTACAATCCGGGGCACCTGATGGTGGCCCCGCTCCGCCATACCGGCGACCTCGAGAGCCTGGACGCCGACGAGCAACTGGAGCTCGCGGGTCTTCTGCAGGACGCAGTGAGAGCGCTCCGCGAGGAGATGGAACCGCACGGCTTCAACGTCGGTATGAACCTCGGCCGCATCGCCGGCGCCGGGATCCCCGACCATCTGCACTGGCACGTCGTCCCGCGCTGGAGCGGCGACACGAACTTCATGCCGATCGTCGGGCAGACGCGTGTCTTGCCCGAGCTGCTCGACGAGACCTACCGGCGGCTGCGCCCGCGCTTCTGATGGACGCGGTGACGGGTTTCGTGGAGGTGGACGGAGGGCGCCTGCTACCTGTGTGACTCTTCTTTCGCCTTCTGAGCCTCGTCGATGAGCTTCTGCCCAAGGTGAGCCGGCACTTCCTCGTAGTGCGAGAACCTCATCGAGAACGCGCCCCGCCCGCCGGTCATCGATCGCAGCTCGATCGAGTACCGGGCAACCTCGGCCTGGGGCACGAGGGCTCGAACGCGCTGCTTCCCCCCACCGGCTTGCTCCATCCCCTGGATCTTGCCTCGCTTGGAGTTCAGGTCGCCCATGATGTCGCCGGTGTACGAATCGGGCACCACGACTTCGAGCTCCACGATCGGCTCGAGAAGCGCGATGCCGGCTTGCTGAGCGGCGTCCTTCAAGGCATGGGAGCCGGCGAGCTGGAAGGCGATGTCGGACGAGTCGACCGTGTGGAACTTCCCGTCGACCAGCGTGCAGCGGAGGTCGACCATCGGATTGCCGGAGAGCACGCCGTCGGCCATGGCCTTCACGACGCCCTTCTCGACCGAGGCGATGAACTGGTGGGGGATCGCTCCGCCGAAGATCTTGTCGACGAACTCGAAGCCCTGGCCGCGGGGTAGAGGCTCGATCTCGACGTTGCACACCGCGTACTGCCCGTGACCCCCTGTCTGCTTCACGTGCCGCCCTTGCGCTTTGCCCGGCCCCTTGATCGTCTCCTTGTACGGGACCTTGGCCGGCCGGCTCGTGACCTCAACGCCGAACTTGCGCTTCATCCGCTCGACCATCACGTCGAGATGCGCCTCGCCCATGCCGTACATGACCGTCTCGCGGGTCTCGTCCGAGCGCACGACCCGGAAGGTCGGGTCCTCCTCGCGCAGGCGCGTGAGCGCGGTGGAGAGCTTGTCCTCGTCGCCCTTGGTCCTAGGCTCGATCGCGAAGGCGAGCAGGGGCTCGGGCAGCTCGACCGGCCGGAGCTTCACAGGGTCGTCCTTGGTGGAGAAGGTGTCGCCGGTCGTCGTGTGCGCGAGCTTGGCGACCGCGCCGATGTCGCCGGCCACCACCTCCGCGAGGTTGTCGTGCTCCTTGCCTCGCAACGTGAAGACCTGGCCCACCCGTTCCTCGGTGCTCTTCGTGGCGTTGAACACCGAGGAGTCGGGGCGGAACCGCCCGGAGAACACACGGAACATCGTGATGTGGCCCACATATGGGTCCGAGACGGTCTTGAAGACGAGCGCCGTGAGCGATTGAGCGGGGTCGCAGGCGCGTTGCTTCTCCTCGCCGCCCTTTGTGATCACGGTCACGGGACCTCGCTCGAGCGGGGAGGGGAACTCCTCCGCGATGAACGAGAGCACCCGGTCCACGCCTATCGGGCGCCCGGCCGCGCCCAGCAGGACCGGAGCGATTCTCGCCTCCGCGAACCCGGCCTTCACGCCGTGGAGGGTCTCTTCCTCGGACAGCTCACCCTCCTCGAGGTACTTCTCGATCAGCGAGTCGTCGGACTCCGCCACGGCCTCCATCAGCTTCTCGCGGTACGGGTCCGCCTTGGCCGATAGGTCCTCCGGCCATTCGCCCTCCTCGGCCTTCGGGCCCGAGCCGTAGCGGTAGGCCTTGCGGGCGAGCAGGTCGGCCACGCCCTCGAACTCGTGCTCGTCTCCGAGGGGCAGCTCGAGCGGAGCGACCTGCGTCCCGAAAGACTGCACGAGCTGTTCGAGCGTCCGCTCGAACGAAGCACGTTCTCGGTCGAGCTTGTTGATAAGGATGGCCCGGGGCAGGCCGGCTTCGACTGCGAGCTCCCAGGCGACCTCGGTCTGCACCTCCACTCCATCCACGGCCGAGACGACGAACAGCACGGCGTCGACCGCACGGACGGCGGAACGGAGGTCCCCGATGAAGTCGGCGTACCCGGGGGTGTCTAGGAAGTTGATCTTCACGCCGTTCCACTCCACCGGGGCTAGGGCGAGCGAGACGCTGATGCCCTTCCTGATCTCCTCCGGCTCGTAGTCTGAGACCGTGTTGCCGTCCTCAACCCTTCCCATCCGGGTGGTTGCCCCGGATGCGAACAGCATCGCCTCGAGCAGTGTCGTCTTGCCCGCTCCGCCGTGGCCGACCAGCAGGACGTTTCGGATGTCCTTCGCGTCGTAGGTCTTCATCGATCCCTTTCGGCCGTCCGAGAGAGCAGTGAGGGATTCTAGCGCGGCGGCCCTCCGGGGCTCCGGCCGGGTACGGAGGCGGTGATACGCTCGCGCCCGGATCGATCGATGACGGCGCGAACCCAAACTCGGGCGACCCGGGCGCGCGCGCGGCTCCTGTTCCTCGGGGCGGCGCTGTTCGTCGGTGCCGCGACCTGGCTGATCCTCGTCGGACGGTCGAAATGGGCCGGGGGGGCCACGGGTATTGGGGCGCTCTGCCTGATGCTGGGTTCGTCCGTGGCTCGAGGTGCCGGCCCGGCGGATCGGATCCTCGGCTCGCTGGCAGACCGCGCGTTCGACGGCTGCGTCCTGGCAGCCATCGCGTGGACGACGAGGGCGTCCGATCGCGGAACGTCCGGCCTCGCGCTGGTCGCGCTGGTTGCGGGGTTCCTCGGTGCCTACATCCGAGCCAGGGGGGCGTCGCTGGAATACGACGTGGGGGAGAGCCCGGTGACGCGCGGTCTCCGGTACGGGATCGTCGCCGCGGGGCTCGCGACGGGAGCGCTGAGGGCCGCGATGATCGCGTCGGCGGCGGTCTCCGCGCTCGCCGCGGCCGTGCGCGCCAGCCAGGTGGCCAAGGAGGAACGCGCGTGAACGAGGTAGCCGCTGCGCCGGAGCGCGAGCCCTGGAAGGAACGCGTGGCCTACCGGTCGTACCGATCGATGGAGCGACTCGCGATGGGTCTTCCGGAGCCCGCGGGACGGCGCCTGTTCCGGCGGCTGGGGCGGCTAGCCTACCTGGCCCTCCCCGGGGTTCGGGCGACGGTTGCTGCGAACCAGGCAAGGGTGCTGGGCCGGGATGCGGGCTCCGACCTGGTCCGGGCCGCGACCCGTGAGGCGTTCGAGCTCTATGCCCGGTACTGGTTCGACACGTTCCGGATCCGGACCATGTCAGACGCGGAGTTCTCGAAGCGATTCACCTACGAGGGCCTGGAGAACTTCGATCGCGCGCTCGAGGGCGGCAAGGGATGCGTCGGCGTCCTTCCCCACATGGGGAACTGGGACGCCGCGGGTCACTGGCTCGCCGCCATCGGCCGGCCGATCGTCGCTGTCGCGGAGGAGCTCCGGCCGAAGCGGCTGTCCGATCTGTTCCTCGAGCACCGGCAGGCGCTCGGGCTGCGCATCGTTCCGCTTGTCCCCGGCACGCACGTCGGGCAGCAGCTCGCGACCCTTCTCGCGAGCAACCACATCGTGGCCCTCGTGGCCGATCGAGATCTCGCGGGTCGTGGGGTCGAGGTAGAGATGTTCGGCGCTTCCAGGCGGCTGCCGGCGGGGCCCGCCCTGCTGTCGCTCTCGACCGGGGCGCCGCTCCTGGTCTGTCCGGTCTACACCGCGGAGGAAGGCTGGTTCTGCAGGGTGGGAACGCCGCTCAAGATCGAGCCGTCCGGAGACAGGAAGGAGGACGTGCGCTCCCTCACCCGGCTGATGGCCTCGGAGTTCGAACGCGCGATCGCGGCGCGGCCCGTCGACTGGCACATGTTCCAGCCGGCCTGGGAGTCGTGAGGATCCTCCTCGCCTGCCCGTACAGCTGGGACGCTCCGGGGGGCGTCCAGGTGCACGTGCGGGAGCTCGCGGGTCGCCTCCTCGGGCGTGGGCACGACGTGCTCGTGCTGACGCCCGGCAGGGAGCGTCCGGCCGAGCCGTGGGTTCGCGTCGTCGGGCGTCCGATCGGCATCCCGTACAACCGGTCCTCCGCGCCGATCTGCCCCTGGCCGATGTCGGCGCGAAGGGTGGGCGAAGAGCTGCGACGCTTTCGGCCCGACGTCGTGCATGCGCACGAGCCGCTCACGCCGAGCACCTCCCTCTTCGTGACGCTTCGCTCGCGGGCCCCGGTGGTCGCGACGTTCCACTCCGGGGCGAGTCGGTCCGTGCTCTTCGATCTGGCCGCGCCGCTGCTTCGTCGCGTAGCAAGACGCATTACCGTGCGGATCGCCGTGTCGAGGGCGGCCGAGTCCTTCGCCGCTTCCCGGATCGGAGGCGGGTTCCGGATCGTCCCCAACGGGACGGACGTGGAGGCGTTCGCGCGGGCGACACCCATCGAGCTCCCGCCCGGCCGGCGGCTGCTCTTCGTCGGTAGGCTCGACCCTCGGAAGGGATTCCCCACGGCCGTGCGAGCCTTCGGCCTGCTGGCCGGGCGGTACGAAGACCTCCGGCTGGTCGCCGCGGGCGACGGCGACGACCGTGACGCGGTCGAGGACCTCCCGCCCGCGGTCCGCGAGCGCGTGCATCTCGCGGGCCACGTTCCCAACCGTGAGCTCCCCCCATATCACGCGGCGGCCGATGTCTTCGTCGCCCCGTCGGTCGGCGGCGAGAGCTTCGGCATGGTGCTCGTCGAGGCCATGGCTGCGGGCCTGCCGGTGGTCGCGAGCGACATCGCCGGGTACCGGGAGGTCGTCCGAGACGGCCTCGACGGAATCCTCGTGACGCCGGAGGACCCGGGCGCCCTGGCGGAGGCCGTCGCTCGGGTCCTGGACAACCCCTCCGTCGCGAAGGGTCTCGCCCGGGAGGCTCGGGCGCGTGCTCACGAGTTCTCCTGGGAGCTCGTCACGGGGCGGCTGGAGGCCATCTACCGCGAGGCGGCAGGCCACGAGACGGAGGAGCCGTTGCTAGCATGAACGGGATGCCGGCCGTCTGGATCGCCCTGGGACTCTCCATCCTCGTCGCCTTCTCCGGCATCCTCATCTTCAACCGACTCGTATCGCTCCGGAACCGCGTGGACAACGGTTGGTCTCAGATCGACGTGCAGCTCCGGCGCCGCTACGACCTGATCCCGAACCTCGTGGAGACCGTGAAGGGCTACGCCGCGCACGAGCGTGAGCTGTTCGAGAACGTGACCGAGGCCAGGACGTGGGGGATAGGGGCCTCGTCCGTCGAGGATCAGGCGCAGGCAGAGGACGTGATCACTCAGGGCCTCCGCCGCCTGATGGCGGTCGCCGAGAACTACCCGGACCTCAAGGCGAACGAGAGCTTCCTCGCACTTCAGGAGGAGCTGGCCGGCACCGAAGGCAAGATCGCGTACGCGCGGCAGTTCTACAACGACCAGGTGATGAGGCTGAACAACCTCATCCAGTCGTTCCCCTCGCGCATCATCGCCCGCATGTTCCGGTTCGCCCCCCGCGCCTTCTTCGACATCGAGGATCCGGTCCGGGGGCCGGTCCGGGTCGACTTGTAACCCGGCCCGTGTACGAGGCGATCGCGGCCAACAAGCGCAGGACCGTTGTGCTGATCGCCGGCGCCCTCCTGCTGCTCGGCGGGCTCGGCTACTTCATCGGCTACCTGTATCGGTCGGGTCCCGCGGGGCTCGTGATCGCCCTGGTCATCGCGATCCTCATGTCCATCGGGTCGTACCGCTACGGGGACAGGATCGTGCTGGCCTCGACGCGGGCGAAGGAGGTTACCCCCGAGGAGGAGCCGAGGCTGCACAACATCGTCGAGGGGCTCTCGATCGCCGCCGGCGTCCCCAAGCCCAGGGTCTACGTAGTCCCGGAGAGCGCCCCGAACGCGTTCGCGACGGGGCGGAACCCGGCGCACTCGTCGGTGGCGGTCACCCGAGGGCTCCTCGAGGCCTTGAACCGGGTGGAGCTCGAAGGGGTCATCGCCCACGAGCTCTCTCACATCGTCGACCGCGACATCCTGGTCGGGACGGTCGTCGCGACGTTGGTGGGCGCGGTCGTGCTGCTCTCCGAGTTCTTCATGCGCGCGTTCTGGTGGGGCGGACTGGGAGGTCGCCGGGGGGACGACCGAGGCGGCGGACCGTTCGCGGCGGTGGCGTTCGCAGTGGGGATCCTGCTGCTCATCCTCGCGCCGATCTTCGGGCAGATCATCCGCTTCGCGGTCTCGCGCCAGCGCGAGTACCTCGCCGATGCCCAGGGCGCCATGCTGACGCGCTACCCACCGGGATTGATCAGCGCCCTGAGGAAGATCGCCGCGAGCCCCAGCGCGATGCACTCGGCCAACAACGCGACCGCGCACCTCTGGCTCTCGCAGCCATCCAGGATTAGGGGGGAAAGGATGGGACCCATGGAGAGGCTCTTCGCCAGCCATCCGCCGATCCAGGATCGCATCGCGCGTTTGGAGGAGATGTGACGTTCGCCCGGCTCGTTGAGATGACCCCGATTCGCGGGTAGCATCTCTGCCCGGTCCCTCGGGACCGCCGCGAGATACGGCCCGCACATACTCGATTCCCGCAGGAGGTCTGGTCCTTGACGCTCACGCGCCGTGGAAAGTGGACGGCTGCCGCAACGGCGGTCATCGCTCTGGCGGCCACGGTCCTCGGCTTCCTCGTCGTGACCGGGAAGGCGCCGGCGCTCATCCGGCGGGCGGCGGCAGGGATCGGGATCGGTGAGCCGCCTCCGCCGCCGACCTGCCCGCTGACGGGTGAGCCGGCCCCGGGCGGCGTCGTCTCGGACCGACCGGTGCTGGCGGTCAAGGTCGAGAACCTCGCCGAGGCACGGCCGCAGGCCGGGCTCGAGCGCGCCGACATCGTGTACGAGGAGCCGGTGGAGGGCGGCATCACTCGGTTCGTGGCGCTCTACCAGTGCCACGACGCGCCGCGGGTGGGCCCGGTCCGCAGCGGGCGGATCACGGATCCGCGGATCCTCGTCCAGTACGGCGCGCCGCTGCTCGGGTACTCGGGCGGCGCGAACAAGGTTCGCAAGGAGATCGACGAGGCCGGGTTGGTTGACGTGAGCGAGATGAACGCGATCGAGGCGTATGTGCGCGACCCCGACCGATCGGCGCCACACGACCTGTTCGCGGGCACGAAGAAGCTCTACGCTGCGGGAAGGTCGAAGGACGGAGCGCCCGAGCCGATCTTCGCCTACGGGGAGGATCTCCCCGAGAGGTCGCGGAAGGCGAGGACGGTGCACCTCTTCTTCTCCTCCTCCGCGGACGTCTTCTGGACGTGGGACAGGCGGGAGGGCCTGTGGCTCCGCTCCCACGGCGATGTGGCACACACCCTCGAGTCCGGGGACCGGGTGTCGGCGGCGAACGTCGTGGTTCAGGTTGTCGAGGTGACGGCCGGGACGATCGTGGACGCGGCGGGGAACGCTTCGCCCGAGGTCACGCTCACCGGCCGCGGGAAGGCCTACATCTTCCGAGACGGCCGGGTGATCGTCGGCAGGTGGGTGCGGGACACGCTCGCCGACCGCACGACGTTAGTCACGAAGGCCGGCGAGGAGATCGCGCTTGCCCCCGGAACGACGTGGATCGAGCTGCTGCCCTCCAGCGTGCCGGTCGAGACGAGCAAGTAGCCGCTAGGCTATCGCAGCATGGATTCAACAGTTTGTGGTTGAATCGCGGGCGTTGGCCGGGCGGCGCTTTCATAGCGCCCAAGTCGTCCATGGATCGGGCGGATCCGCGGCCAACGCCGGACCGAGGCCACGAGGGGTGAGTTGATGGATCGTCTTGGAATCGAGCGGGGGATCGTCGACACTGCTGTCTACGAGCGGGCGGTGGAGCGATTCCGAGAGGCGGGCATCGTGCTGCCGACGTTTACGCAGCTCGCCCATCCCGAGAAGATCCCGGAGCGAATCGAGGGCGGGCTCGCCTCGGTCGAGCCGGACGAGCCGCACCCGCTTAACCTGTTCCGGGTCCACTGGTACAACGACGCCTCCCGCCGCGCGCGGGGGGACGTACCCGAGCACCTCGTCCTGCCCGAGGAGCTCACCGGGGTGCCCGCGAGGATCGTGGTCGCCCTCGGGGACCGGTTCCCGATGATCGGTGCCCACAAGGTGCTCGCGGCCTACGGGTGCCTCGCCCCGCGCGTCGTCACCGGACAGTTCGATCCTACGGGCCACCGAGCGGTGTGGCCGTCCACCGGCAACTACTGCCGCGGCGGCGTGGCCATCTCGAGCATCATGGGGTGCCGCGGCGTCGCGGTGCTGCCGGAGGGCATGAGCCAGGAGCGTTTCGACTGGCTCGAGCAGTGGGTGGCCGACCCGGCCGACATCATCCGGACGCCAGGCTCCGAGAGCAATGTCAAGGAGATCTACGACGAGTGCGCGGAGCTCGCGGCTGACCAGACCAACGTGATCCTCAACCAGTTCTCAGAGTTCGCGAACCACATCGTCCATTACCTGTGCACCGGCACAGCGCTGGAGCGGGTCTTCGAGTCCATGCACGCGGCGGAGCCCGATCTCCGGCTGCGGGCCTTCGTATCGGCGTCGGGGTCGGCGGGGACGCTGGGGGCCGGCGACTACCTGAAGGAGCGGCTCGGGTCGCTCACGGTGGCGGTCGAAGCGCTGGAGTGCCCGACGATGCTCTATAACGGGTTCGGGGAGCACAACATCCAGGGCATAGGCGACAAGCACATCCCCTTCATCCACAACGTCATGAACACCGACGTCGTGACCGCCGTGTCCGATGTAGCCACCGACCAGCTCAACGTCGTCTTCAACAGCGAACCCGGTCGGCGGTACCTCGTAGAGCGGCGTGGCGTGCCGGGCGACCTCGTGGAGCGACTCCCCTCCCTCGGCATCTCGAGCATCTGCAACGTCCTGGCCGCCATCAAGACGGCCAGGTACTACGACATGGGTCCCGAGGACGTCGTGGTCACGGTGGCGACCGACGGCGCCGCGATGTACGGATCCGAGCGGGACAAGGCGATGGGCAAGCACTTCCCTTCGGGATTCGACGACGTCGCCGCCGGCGGGGCGTTCGCGCGGCACGTCTTGGGGGCCGGCATCGAGCACCTGCTCGAGCTCTCGGAGGTCGATCGCCAGCGGATCTTCAACCTCGGCTATTTCACCTGGGTCGAGCAGCGGGGTGTTTCGGTCGAGGACTTCCGAGCGCGGAGGGAGCAAGGCTTCTGGCGACGGATGCGCGACATGCTGCCGGCCTGGGACCAGATGATCGAGGAGTTCAACGAGCGCACCGGGGTAGCCGACGCGTCGTGAGCGCGGCGACGACCCTGGTCTGCGCCGGCTGTGGCGCGGAAGCCGGCCCCGACGAACGGTACCCGTTCCGCTGTCCGGCTGCCGTCCCCGGGGACGACGTCGACCACGTGATGACGGTGGTCCTCGACCCGGCCGGGCTTCGGCTAAAGGAAGGCAACGAGCCGAACCCCTTCGTGAGGTACCGGGAGCTCTTCCACTCGTACCACGTGGCCCGTTCGCACGGGCTGGGCGACGAGGGCTACGTCGACCTGGTCCGCGATCTGGACGAACGGGTGGCGGCCGTGGATGGCCACGGGTTCCGCATCACGCCGTTCGAGCGTTCGCCCGCCCTGTCCGACCGGCTGGACTTCTCGGCGGCCGGAGGCGTCCGGGTGAAGGACGAGACCGGCAACGTCTCCGGTTCCCACAAGGCCCGCCACCTGATGGGGCTCATGATGCACTTGAAGGTCGTCGAGCGGCTCGGGCTCGCCCGCGGGCGGGCTACCGGCGAGCTGGCGATCGCGAGCTGCGGCAACGCGGCGCTGGCGGCGGCCGTCGTGGCCCGGGCCGCCGGCCTGAGCCTACAGGTCTTCGTCCCGACGAGCGCCGATCCGGTCGTCGTGACGAAGCTCAAGGAGCTGCACGCTTCGTTGACGACCTGCCCACGGGAGGAGGGCGTGGCCGGCGACCCCACGTACCACCGGTTGCAGCAGGCCATTCGGCAGGGGGCGCTGCCATTCACCTGCCAGGGAAGCGACAACGGGCTCACCATCGAGGGCGGGAAGACCCTCGGCTACGAGATCGCCTCAGAGCTCCAGCACAGCGGCGGGCGCCTGGACAGGCTGTTCATCCAGGTGGGCGGCGGCGCCCTCGCGAGCTCCGTCATCCAGGGGCTCCGCGACGCGGTTGCGCTCGGGCGGCTGCCGGCCCTCCCGCGGATCCACACGGTCCAGACGAAGGGCGCCCATCCACTGAAGCGGGCCTTCGACCGCGTCACCGACCGGATCCGAGCGGGGAGCGAGCCGGAGGAGGCGCTCCGGTACGCGGCCACGCATCGCTCCGAGTTCATGTGGCCGTGGGAGGAGGAACCGAGGAGCGTGGCGCACGGCATACTCGACGACGAGACCTACGATTGGCTCGCCGTCGTGCGAGGCATGCTCGAGACCGGAGGGTGGCCGGTCGTGGTGACCGAGGAGGCGCTGCGAAAAGCGAACGAGGCCGCCCGAGCCGACACCGGGATCGACGTGGACCACACCGGCTCCTCCGGCCTGGCCGGGCTCCTAGAGCTGCACCGGGGCGGCGTGGTCTCGGCCGACGAGCGCGTCGCCGTGCTCTTCACGGGCGTCCGGCGATGACGCGCCGGCGGAGGGAGACTGACGACGAGAGAAGGGAGAGGGATCGATGAGGAGTTTCCTGGGCCGCGACATCCTGTCGCTCAAGGACTTCGAGCGGAACGAGTACTTCCGGGTCTTCCAGACGTGCGACGAGCTCGCCCCCTACGCGCGGGATCGGCGCAACGGTGACCTGCTGAAAGACAAGACCCTGTGTACGGCCTTCTACCAGCCGAGCACCCGCACACGGCTCGCGACCGAGGCGGCGATGCACCGGCTCGGCGGCCACGTGCTCGGCTTCTCCGACGCGAAGATGACCCGTGCCGGCGACTTCTACCAGGAGTCCATTAAGGACACCGTCCACATGCTCGAGTACTACGGCGACGTGATCGCGATGCGCCACTTCCAGCAGGGCGCGCCGGCGGAGGCCGCGAGTTGGGCGTCGGTCCCGATCATCAATTGCGGCGACGGCTGGGGCGAGCACCCCACCCAGGTCCTCACCGACCTGTACACGACGTGGAAAGAGCTCGGCAGGCTCGACGGGCTGACGTTCCTGCTCGTGGGCGACATGCGTATGCGCACGATGCACTCGATCCTGTACGCGTTCTCCCAGTTCGACGTAGAGGCCCTCGTGGTCTGCCCCGACGAGATGTCCCTCCTGCCGGAGTTCAAGGCGGAGCTGGACGCCCTGAACGTGCGGTACCGGGAGGTCGACTCGGTCGAGAAGTGCATCGCCGAGGCCGACGTCATCTACATGGAGCCAGTCGTGCAGGCGGACTACACCAAGGGCCGGGACGAGCGCGGCGAGGAAGTCGGGATGACGCCCGCGGCGTACAAGGTCACCCGGGAGATGTTGCGGGACAAGGCGAAGCCCGACTCCATCATTCTGCACTCATTGCCGCGGATGGACGAGCTGCCTACCGAAGTGGACGCCACCCGTCACGCGCGCTACTGGACCGAGGCGTTCAACGGCGTCGTGATGCGGATGGCGCTGCTCGCGCTCGTCCTCGGGGCCGTCGAGTAGGGGGCGGACCGTGCAGACGCACCTTCGCGGGCGGGACGTCATCACCCTGCAGGAGTGGACGAAGGAGGAGATCGACACCCTCCTTGAGGTGGCGTTCGACCTGAAGCGGGAACGGGCGCTCGGCATCCCGCACCCGGTCCTCCGCGACAAGGTGCTCGCGATGCTCTTCTTCTTCTCGAGCACCCGGACCCGGGCGTCCTTCGAGGCCGGGATGGCCCAGCTCGGCGGCCACGCGCAGTTCATCGAGAGCAGGACGACCCAGATCGCCCACGGCGACACCGCCAAGGAGATCGGCGAGATCCTCGGCCGCTACAACGACGGCATCGCCATCCGGCAGGTCGACTGGAAGATCGGCAACGGCTACATCCGCGACGTCGCCGATGCCAGCCGGGTGCCGGTGCTGAACATGCAGTGCGACGTCTACCACCCGCATCAGGCCTTAGCCGATCTCATGACGATCATCGAGAAGAAGGGCGACCCCCGGGGGAAGACGGCGACGGTCAGCTGGGCCTACGCGGCGAGCTACCAGAAGCCCATCAGCGTGCCGCAGAGCCTCATCCTGCTGCTCCCCCGCTTCGGGATGAACGTCAGGCTCGTCCACCCGCCGGAGTTCAAGCTGATGCCCGACATCATGGAGCAGGCACAGGAGAACGCCCGAAAGGCCCGCGTCGGCTTTGAGGTCATGGAGGACTTCGAGGGGGGGATCCGAGGAACCGACGTGGTCTATGCGAAGAGCTGGGGCGCGCTCCTTACCACCGAGGACGAGGCGGAGGGCGCGCGGATCATCGACCAGTACAAGGACTGGATCGCCGACGAGCGCCGCATGGCGATGGCCGACCAGGACGCGATCTACATGCACCCGCTGCCCGCCGACCGCAACGTCGAGGTGGCCGACGCCGTTATCGACGGGCCGCAGTCGGTCGTCTACGACCAGGCCGAGAACCGCCTGCACGGCCAGAAGGCCGTGATGGCGCTCACGATGAGCTGAAGGGGACGGAGATGGCCGGGAAGACAGCCGTCGTCGCGATCGGCGGGAACTCGCTGATCAAGGACAAGGAGCACCAATCCGTCCGGGACCAGTACATCGCCGCCGGGGAGACGTGCTGGCACATCGCGTCGATGATCAAGGACGGGTGGGAGGTTGCCATCGGCCACGGCAACGGCCCCCAGGTCGGGTTCATCCTGCGCCGCTCGGAGCTCGCCGCCCACGAGCTTCACGAGGTCCCCTTGGACGTCTGCGGCGCCGACAGCCAGGGCGCGATCGGGTACGCGCTCCAACAGAACCTGCTGAACGACTTCCGCCGGCTCGGCATCGACAAGCAGGCCGTGACGGTCGTGACGCAGGTCGAGGTGGACGCCGACGACCCCGCCTTCCAGAGCCCTTCGAAGCCGATCGGGTCCTACATGGACGAAGAAAAGGCGAAGCAGCGCCGGGATAACGAGGGGTGGGCCGTCATGGAGGACGCCGGCCGGGGCTGGCGGCGGGTGGTCGCCTCGCCGATCCCGAAACGCATCGTCGAGGAGGACGCGGTCCGCGACCTCATCGCGAACGGTTTCGTCGTGATCACGGTCGGCGGCGGCGGCATCCCCGTGGTCGCGGACGAGCGCGGTGACCTCCAGGGCGTCGCGGCGGTGATCGACAAGGACTTCGCCTCCTCCCTGCTCGCGAACCGGATCGGTGCCGAGCTCTTCATCATCAGCACGGCCGTCGAGAAGGTGGCCCTGAACTTCGGGAAGCCGAACGAGGAGTGGATCGATCGGATGACTGTGTCGCAGGCGAGAGCCTATCTCGAGGAGGGCGTGCACTTCGCGAAGGGCAGCATGGCGCCGAAGATCCAGGCTGCGGTCTGGTATCTGGAGCGAGGAGGCGGCGAAGCGATCATCACGGATCCCGACAACGTCGAGCGCGCACTCGCCGGCGAGACCGGGACGCGTATCACGCCAGGCTGAGGCCGAATCCGGCCACCGCCGACGAGTTGGCCGCGCCATGTTTGACTGTTTGTTGAAGTCGCGCAAGGATAGCGCGAGAACCTGACGGGGGCGTGGCGATGGAGTTCACACTGAACGGCGAGCCCGTTTCGATCGAGGTTCCGGGCGACGCCAACCTCCTGGAGGCTTTGCGCGTCGGTTGCGGCGTGACCTCCGTCAAGGACGGCTGTTCTCCGGAGGGATCCTGCGGCGCATGCACGGTGATCGTCGAGGGCAAGGCCGTGGTCTCGTGCGCGCAGCCGGCCGCCAGGTTCGCGGGCAAGAGCATCACGACCCAGGAGGGGCTCACGCCGGGCCAGCGCACGCAGTGGGCGGATTGCTTCGTTGCTGCCGGGGCATCCCAGTGCGGCTTCTGCTCGCCCGGGATCGTGATGAAGGCCGAATCGCTGCTTGGCAAGAACTCCAACCCTTCTCGGCCCGACGTGGCAAAGGCGCTCGCCGGCAATCTCTGCCGCTGTACGGGCTACGTGAAGATCATCGATGCCGTCGAGCTCGTCGCCGGAGCCAGGCGAGGCGAACCCATCCCCGAGGTAGAGGGAAGCGGCCGCGTGGGCTCCCGGACAGGGCGGTATAAGGGGCGCGAGCTGGCTCTCGGAGACAAGCCCTACATCAACGACATGACCGAGCCCGGGATGCTCCACGGGGCCGTCCGGTGGTCGGACCATCCGCGCGCGAGGATCCTGTCGATCGAGACCTCGAAGGCCGAGGCGCACCCGGGAGTGGTCGCGGTTGCCACGTGGAAGGACGTCCCGGGCGAGCGCAAGCAGGGCCTGATCACCAAGGACTGGCGCATGTTCGTGGCCGAAAGGGAGGCCACTAACTACGTCGGCGACGTCCTGGCCGTCGTCGCGGCAGAGTCCCGGGCGGCCGCTCGGGAGGCGGCCGCCCTCATCGAGGTGGAGTACGAGGTCCTGGAGCCCGTTACCGATCCGTTCGACGCGCTGGCGGAGGGGGCGCCCGAGGTCCACGAGGGCGGCAACGTGCTGTCCGTGTCGGAGATCAAGCGTGGCGACGTCGACGCGGCGCTGGCGACCGCCGCTCACGTGGCCACCGAGACGTTCCGGACGCAGTTCGTCGAACACGCCTTCCTGGAGCCCGAGTCGTCGCTCGCCGTTCCCACGGATGGAGGTGGGGTCCACTTCTACTCACAGGGACAGGGGGTCTGGGACGACCGCGCGCAGGTCGCCTCGTTCCTTGGGCTGCCGGTGGAAAAGGTGCGGGCGACCTTCGTTTCGAATGGGGGCGCCTTCGGGGCGAAGGAGGATCTGAACGTCCAGCCGCATGCGTCCCTCTTGGCCCTCAAGTCCGCTCGTCCGGTGCTCGTGACGCTGTCCCGAGCCGAGAGCATCCGGTTCCACGCGAAGCGCCACCCGATCACCATGGAGTACACCGTCGGCTGCGATGGGGAAGGGCACCTCATCGCGGTTCGGGCTCGCATGGTGGGAGATACGGGCGCATACGCGAGCGTCGGCGACAAGGTCCTGGAGCGCGCCGCCGGTCACGCCTGCAGCGGATACAAGGTGCCGAACGTCGACATCGAGGCACGCGCCGTCTACACCAACAACCCGCCGGCCGGAGCCATGCGGGGCTTCGGCGCCAACCAGGCGAACTTCGGCATCGAGGGGATGATGGACCTCCTGGCCGAGGAGGTGGGCATCGACGGCTGGGAGATCCGCTGGCGCAACGCCCTCGAGTCGGGTGACAGCTTCGCGACCGGGCAGCGGCTCGGCCCGGGGGTCGGTCTCAGGAAGACGCTCCTTGCCGTGAAGGAGGCGTACAGGTCGGCGAGATATGCCGGCATCGCGTGTGGGGTGAAGAACACCGGCGTGGGCAACGGCCTGACCGAGTACGGGAAGGTCATCCTCCGGCCGGAGACGGACGGCACGGTGACGCTGTTCCACTCCTGGACCGAGATGGGACAGGGCTGCCACACGGCGCTCCAGCAGATCACCTGTGAGGAGCTCGGGCTGCCGGCCGATCGCGTCGAGCTCGTCGTGGACACCGTGCGCGAGCTCGGGACGGGCCAGACGACGGCGTCGCGCTCGACGGTCCTCGGCGGGAGGGCGATCATCGAGGCGGCCGCGAATCTGAAGGCGGCTATGAACGGGCGGCGGTTGGAGGACCTTGCGGGGCAAGAATTCTACGGCGAGGTCGTGATCGACTGGACCCACAAGCCCGGGAAGGG